>CADANQ010000052.1 GCA_902789365.1 uncultured Eubacteriales bacterium | reverse complement strand
CACCGATCCTGCGGGAACGGTTCGGGGTGTCGTTCCGCTTCACCGTACATGCCGCTGAAGCGGATCATAATCGGAGGGAGATCCCTCCGATACCTCCCCTCTGCTGCCATACGTTTGTTCTCCTTCACACACGACTGAACAGTTACGCGTTTTTACATATATAAAAGGCCCCTTTCCCGTCCGCGGACCTTGACACAAACGAAGGGACCGGGGATAATAAATAGCGCCGGAAACGGCGGATACAGAAAAAAACGGGGAAAAACACCGATGCGTACGCGGAACGGGAACAACACGGTTTTTTTGGTCACGGCGCTGGCACTTGCGGCGCTCGCGGCGTTTTTGTGGATCTTTTCGGCGGCGAAGGGCAGGGAATACCGCGCCGAGGCCGCCGTCACGGCGGTGCCCACGGCCACGGTGCACGCGGTCAACCTGGTTTCGGCCGCGGCGGCCCTCTCCGCGGCGGAAACGCCTTCCCCCGCCGGGACCGGGGCGGCGGACGCGCCGATGTATGTCACGCCCGCGCCCGCGGCGTTTGCCGCGGCGGAAACCCCGGCGCCCACCGCGTCGCCGGCCCCCACGGCGGTCTACCTCGCCTCCGGCTCCGCGGGGGAAGGGGTCAGAACCCTGCAGCAAAGGCTGCGGGAACTGGGCTTCCTGGAAGGGGAGGCCGACGGGCAGTTCGGAAAGGCCACCAAAGCCGCGGTGGTGCTTTTCCAGAAGCAGCACGGCCTGGACGCCGACGGCATCGTCGGCGAAAAGACCTGGACGACGCTGTTCGGCGACAGCGCCCACGCCATGGAGACGACGCCCACCCCGGCGCCTTTCCACGGCGTGGCGGAATCGGTCCCCATCCTCGTCAACAGGCAGCACCCGGTGGGCAGCGACTGGGTGCCGGAGCACCTGGTCTATATCGCCGACGTGATCCCCTCAAGCGTTGCGGTGCTGGCTGATTCGAAGGCGCAGGGGGTCAGCGAGGCGGTGTATGCCCTGAAGACCATGCTGGAGGCGGCCATCGCCGACGGGGTGGGGCACTGGAAGATCCGGGAAGCGTACCGGACCTACGACGCCCAGAAAAGGATCTTCAACAACTATGTGAACAAGTACCTGGAGGACGGGCGGTCCCGCTCCTCCGCCATATCCGCCACGCGCCAGACCGTGGCGGACCCCGGCACCTCGGAGCACCATACGGGCCTTGCGTTCGACCTGAACGCCACCAACACCTCGGACGCCTTTGTGGATACCGCCCAGTACGTGTGGCTGGTCAGACACTGCTGGGAATACGGCTTCATCATTCGCTACACCGACGAAAAGGAGGATGTGACCGGCTTTCTCGGGGAGGAATGGCATTACCGGTACGTGGGGGTGGAGCACGCCCGGAAAATGCACGAAACGGGGATGTGCCTGGAGGAATACCTTGAATGGCTCGGGGCCGCCGAGTGAGGGAAAAAGGAGAAACAGGCCGTCAAAAGCCCGAAAAAGCCTGAAAACACCGCGGAAAGCGGCGGAAAAACCCCTTGCCAACAAAGGATAATTGTGTTATCATGTTCCGTATCACGCACGCGCGCGGATGGGTCGGTTGTGCCGCCTGACGGTGTCCCTCCCGTACGAAGCGCGCGGTGGAATAACAAGGAGGAAAGAAACCTATGGCTGTCATTTCTATGAAGCACCTGCTGGAAGCCGGCGTCCATTTCGGACACCAGACCCGCCGCTGGAACCCGAAGATGGCTCCCTACATCTTCACGGAGCGCAACGGCATTTACATCATCGATCTGCAGAAGACCGTCCGCAAGATCGACGAGGCCTATATGTTCGTCAGGAACCTTTCCATGGAAGGAAAGAGCATCCTGTTCGTCGGCACCAAGAAGCAGGCCCAGGAGAGCATCGAAGCCGAGGCCAAGCGCTGCAATATGTTCTATGTGAACAACCGCTGGCTGGGCGGCATGCTGACCAACTTCCGCACCATCCGCAGCCGCGTCGACCGCCTGAACAGCATCGACAAGATGGAAGCCAACGGCCAGTTCGACGTGCTCCCCAAGAAAGAAGTCGTCAAGCTTCAGCATGAGCGCGAAAAGCTGGAAGCCAACCTGGGCGGCATCCGCGAAATGAAGAAGCTGCCCGGCGCGCTGTTCGTTGTCGACCCCCGGAAGGAGCACATCGCCGTGGCCGAGGCCAGGACGCTGAACATCCCGATCGTGGCCATCGTCGACACCAACTGCGATCCCGATGAAGTCGACTATGTCATCCCCGGCAACGACGACGCCATCCGCGCCGTCAAGCTGATCGCCGGCAAGATGGCCGACGCCGTCCTGGAAGGCCGTCAGGGCGAACAGGACGCCGAGGAAGCCAAAGAAGCTCCCGCCGAAGAGAACGCCTGATCAAAACACGAATCGAATTCAAGAGGAGGAATTCCCATGGCCAACGTTACTTCCGCAATGGTCAAGGAGCTGCGCGAGCGCACCCAGGCCGGCATGATGGACTGCAAAAAGGCTCTGGTGGAGTCTGACGGAGATATGGAAAAGGCGGTCGCCTATCTGCGCGAAAAGGGCCTCGCCGCCGCCGCCAAGAAGGCCGGCCGCGTCGCCAGCGAAGGCGCCGTGGAAAGCTACATCCACATGGGCGGCAAGATCGGCGTGCTGGTCGAAGTGAACTGCGAGACCGACTTCGTCGCCAAGACCGATACCTTCAAGGCCCTGTGCCATGACATCGCCCTGCAGATTGCCGCCACCAATCCCCTGTGCGTCAGCAAGGAAGAAGTGCCGCAGGAAGTGCTGGAGCGCGAAAAGGAGATCCTTCGCCAGCAGGCCCTGAACGAGGGCAAGCCCGAAAAGATCGTCGAGCGCATGGTGGAAGGCCGCATCGAAAAGTATTACAAGGAAAACGTGCTGCTTGAGCAGGCGTTCGTCAAGGATCCCGAGAAGAACATCTCCACCCTGGTGAACGAAGCCACCCTGGCCAGCGGCGAAAAGATCTCCATCCGCCGTTTCGTCCGCTTTGAGTGCGGCGAAGGCATCGAAAAGAAGCAGAGCAATCTGGCTGACGAGATCGCCGAAATGACCAAGAAGGCCTGATCCATAGCAAGCAAAAGGGCTGTCTCCCTCCCGGGGATGGCTCCTTTTTTTGCCCGCGCGGCCCGCTCCGGGCCGAAAGCGGAAGAGAAAAGCCCGGGAAAAACAAAACAGCGGCGTTTTTCCCTTATTCCCTGCCGGAGCCGCACCGGCGCGGTGAAGCGGATGAAATACGATAAAGTGCTTGTGAAGCTCTCCGGGGAAAGCCTGGGGGAAAACGGAAAGCTTTTCGACCATGACATGATCGACAGAACCGCGAACATCTTAAAGCGCGCGGCGGAGATGGACATTGCCGTGGGCGTGGTCATCGGCGCGGGCAACATCTGGCGCGGACGCCAGGGCAAAAACATGGACGAGGTGACCGCCCACCAGATGGGCATGCTGGGCACCGTTATCAACTGCCTGTGCATGCGGGACGCCCTGGAGAGGCAGGGCGTGGCCGTGAGGATGTTCAGCGCCATCGACATGCCCCGCGTCTGCGAGACCTACAACCCCCACCAGGCCGCGAAGGCGATGAAGAAGGGCGCGGTGTGCCTGTTTGCGGGCGGCACGGGCAACCCCTTCTTTTCCACCGATACCGGCGTGGTGCTGCGGGCGGTGGAGACCGGGGCCGACTGCATCCTGATGGCCAAGAACGTGGACGGCGTCTATACCGCCGACCCCGACGAGGACCCGAACGCCGTCCTCATCCGCGACATCTCCTACGAGGAAGCCCAGGCGAGGGGCCTGAAGGTGATGGACAGCGCCGCTTTTTCGCTGTGCGCCGAAAATAAGGTGCCCTTCGTCAGGGTCTTCGGACTGAGCGACCCGGAGAACATCCTGAAGGTGCTGGCCGGGGACGATATGGGCACGGTGCTGCATCCGAAGGCGTGACGGCGCGGCGGGAAGATGAAAAAAATAATACAATAGATGAACAAAAACCCGCTTGCAACATAGCACGGCGGAAACTATACTGAAATATGAATCACCGATTGTTTTGGTGACCACACGATAAGGAGGAAACCAAGATGAAAAAGTTTGTCTGTGCTCTTCTGGCTGCCGTGATGTGTCTGAGCCTGGCCGCGGCCGCGGCCGACGGGGCCGCCGTCCGCATCGGCATCATCGGTCCCTTCACCGGCCCCGCCGCCGCTTACGGCACCGCCGTGCGCGACGCCGCCCTGATCGCCGCCGAGGAGATCAACGCCCAGGGCGGCCTGCAGATCGTCATCGACGCGCAGGACGACGAGCACAACACCGAAAAAGCCGTCAACGCCTATAACACCCTGAAGGACAACGGCGTCCAGCTGATTCTGGGCACCGTGACCACCTCTCCCTGCATCGCCGTCAGCGTGTACGCCGCCGAGGACCGCATCCTGATGCTGACCCCCTCTGCGTCCTCGCCCAACGTGCTGGAGAGCGACAACAACACCGTTTTCCAGGTCTGCTTCACCGATCCCGCCCAGGGCACCCTGTCCGCGCAGTACATCGCCGAAAAGGGCCTGGCCAGGAAGGTCGGCATCATCTACAACAACGGCGACGCCTATTCCACCGGCATCTATGAGACCTTCATCGAGGAAGCCGAAGCCCAGGGCCTGGAAGTGGTCGCCGAATCCACCTTCACCGACGCCGACACCGACTTCTCCGTGCAGGTGGCCGCGATGAAGAACGCCGGCGCCGAGCTGGTGTTCCTGCCCATCTATTACACTCCCGCCGCGATGATTTTCAACGCCGCCAAGAACGCCGACTACGCTCCCGTTTTCTTCGGTGTGGATGGCATGGACGGCATCCTGACCCTTGAAGGCTTCGACAAGTCCCTGGCCGAGGGCGTGTACCTGCTGACCCCCTTCTCCGCCGACGCGGACAACGACGCCACCAGGAACTTTGTGGCCCGTTACACCGAGCTTTACGGCACCACCCCCAACCAGTTTGCCGCCGACGCCTATGACGGCGTGAACATCCTGTACGCCGCCTGCGTCAGCGCCGGCATCACCCCCGAGACCAGCGCTGAGGAAGCCTGCGAACTGGTGATGAACGAGCTGCTCAATATGCAGTACGACGGCCTGACCGGCAGCATGACCTGGAACGAGGACGGTACCGTGACCAAGAGCCCCAAGGCCGTGATCATCCAGGACGGCGTCTACGTTTCCGCTCCGTAAGATAATCTGTCATCCCGCGGGAAGGCAGGCCCTTCCCGCGGGTCTCCCATATTTTGATCCCCCGAGGACATGGAAGCGGTGAGGGCGCCGCCGCCTTAAAGCGGCTACGCCCCCGCGGCTTTTTGCGGTTTGAGGGGGACCGCCCCGCCCGGCGGCGGAGAACGGGCAAAAGAAGTTTTTCGGTATAAAAGGGGTTGATATCGGATGGCACAATTCCTGGAGGCGCTGATCAACGGCATCAGTCTGGGCAGCCTGTACGCGATCATCGCGCTGGGTTATTCCATGGTGTACGGCATTGCCAAAATGCTCAACTTCGCTCACGGAGACGTGATCATGGTGGGCGGCTATATCGTGTTCATCGTGCTGAACAACATGGGTATGCCCGCCGCTCTGGCCATCCCGGCCGCCATGCTGGTCTGCGTGGCGCTGGGCATCACCATCGAAGGCCTGGCCTACAGGCCGCTGAGGCAGGCGACCTCCCTGGCTGTGCTGATCACGGCCATCGGTGTCAGCTATTTTCTGCAGAACGCCGCGCAGCTGATCTGGGGCGCGAACCCCAGGTTTTTCACCATCATGAACTACGGCAACATCCCCGTCAGCCTGGGGAAGGACCAGTTCAACATCTCCGTCGGCAAGCTCTGCTCCGTCGGCGTTTCGGTGGTTATCATGCTGGGGCTCAGCTTTTTCACCGGAAAGACCAAAATGGGCAAATCCATGCGGGCGGTGAGCGAGGACCGCGGAGCGGCGGAACTGATGGGCATCAACGTCAACAGGACCATCGCCCTGACCTTTGCCATCGGCTCGGCCCTGGCGGGGGTGGCCGGAGCGATGCTGGTGGGCGTGTACGGCGTGCAGCTTTCGCCCACCACCGGCGCCATGCCGGGCATCAAGGCCTTTACCGCGGCTGTTTTCGGAGGCATCGGGTCCATCCCCGGCGCCATGATCGGCGGCATTCTGATCGGCGTGATCGAGATTCTGGTGGGCACCTTTATTTCCACCGACCTGAAGGACGCCCTGACCTTCGCCGTGCTGATCATCATGCTGGTGGTCAAGCCCACGGGCCTGCTCGGCAAGCCGATCCGGGAGAAAGTGTGAGGTGAGCGGGATGACGACAAGTAAAAAGAACACTTTGATCACCCTGGTCACCCTGGCGGTCGTGACGGTCGTTTTCCTCATCTGCCAGGTGGGAATCAATACCGGCGCCCCGTGGATGACCTCCACGCTGAAGGGCCAGCTGGTGAACATCTGCGCCTGGATTATGATGGCCGTATCGCTGAACCTGGTGGTCGGCATCAGCGGCGAACTGAGTCTCGGCCACGCCGGCTTCATGAGCGTCGGGGCCTTTACCGCCATTATCATCGCCAGCTGGCTGAAGAGGGGCAAGGGCATGGATTCCTCCTGGCTCCGCTTTGTGATCAGCGCGGTGGCCGCCGTGGGGATTTCGGGGCTGCTTGGCTTCCTGATCGGCATTCCGGTGCTGCGGCTGAGGGGCGATTATCTCGCCATCGTTACCCTGGCCTTCGGCCAGATTATCTCCAACGTGATCCGCCTGTTGTACGTCACGGTGGAGACCGACACCGGCGCGCTGCACATGGCCCTGAAGCTCGGCACCGGCACGCCGAAGCTTAGCGGCAAGGACGTCATCAAAGGCGCCCAGGGCGCCATGCGCATGCCGCAGGATTCCACGTTTGTAATCGGCTTTATCCTTGTGATCATCACCCTGATCGTTGTGTTCAACCTGACCAATTCCCGTTCCGGGCGGGCCATCAAGGCCATCCGGGACAACCGTATCGCCGCTGAGGCCATGGGACTGAAGGTCACCAAATACAAGCTGATGGCCTTTGTCACCGGCTCCGCCCTGGCGGGCCTGGCCGGCGCGCTGTACGGGCTGAACCAGTCCAGTCTTCAGGCCGGATTCTTTGAATACACCAAATCCATCGAGGTCCTGGTGTACGTGGTGCTGGGCGGCATCGGCACCGTTCCCGGCTCCATCGTCTCGGCCACGGCCCTGACGATCCTGCCCGAGGTGCTGCGCGCCTTCAGTGAATACCGCATGCTGATCTACGCCGTATTCCTTATTCTGGTCATGATTCTGACCAACAATCCCCACACCCGGATGTTCTTCCGTTCCCTCAGGACGAGGATTTTCGGCAGGACCGACGAAGAAAAAAGGAGGGACCGGCTGTGAGCGAAGTCAAACGCCGTTCGAACACCAGAATGGTTCCCTTCCCGTCGGACGCCATCGTCCCCGAAAGGGACCTGGGCAAGACCCCTGTCCTTGAGGCGAGGCACCTGGGCATCCAGTTCGGCGGCCTCAAGGCGGTGGACGATTTCAACCTGACGGTGGGCCCCACCGAGATTGCCGGTCTGATCGGCCCCAACGGCGCGGGCAAGACCACCGTGTTCAACCTGCTGACCAAGGTGTACGAGCCCACCAGCGGCACCGTACTGATCAACGGGCATGACACCAAGGGCCTGGACGTGGCCCACACCTGCCGCCTGGGCGTGGCCCGTACCTTCCAGAACATCCGCCTGTTCGATAAAATGACGGTGGAGGAGAACATCCGCATCGGGCTGCATAATTCCATCGAATACGGCATGTTCACGGGCATCCTGCGCCTGCCGGGCTACTGGAAAAAGGAAAAGCAGCAGCATGAGGAAGCCATGCGGCTTTTGAAGATCTTCAATATGCAGGACATGGCCGACGTGCGCTCCGGCAGCCTGCCCTACGGCGCCCAGCGCCGCCTGGAGATCCTGCGGGCCCTGGCCACAGGTCCCCGGCTGCTTCTTTTGGACGAGCCCGCGGCCGGCATGAACCCGAAGGAGACCGAGGACCTGATGGAGACCATCGTCCGGATCCGGGACGATTTCCAGATCGCCGTGATGCTGATCGAGCACGACATGCGCCTGGTCATGGGCATCTGCGAGGGCATCTGCGTCCTGAACTTCGGCCAGGTCATCGCCAAGGGAACCGCCGAGGAAATCCAGAACAACCCGGTGGTCATCGAGGCCTATCTCGGCAAGGGGAAGGGGGAGGCCAAATGAGCCTTTTGTCCGTACAGGACCTGCACGTGTTTTACGGCAACATCCACGCCATCAAGGGGATCTCCTTTGACGTCAGCGAGGGCGAAATCGTCACCCTGATCGGCGCCAACGGCGCGGGCAAATCCACCACGCTGAACACGGTCTGCGGCCTTCTGCACGCCCGGAGCGGCAGCATCAACTTCAACGGGGAGGACATCACCCGCTTAAAGGCCAGCAGCATGACGGCCAGGGGCATGGTGCTCTGCCCGGAGGGAAGAAGGATCTTCCAGCAGATGACGGTCCGGGAAAACCTGGAGATGGGCGGATTCACCCGGCCGAAGGGGGAGATCGCCGCTTCCCTTGAACGGGTCTACAAACAGTTTCCCCGCCTGAAGGAGAGGGAAAAGCAGGTGGCCGGCACCCTGTCCGGCGGCGAACAGCAGATGCTGGCGATGGGCCGCGCGCTGATGTCCAGACCCAAGCTGATCATGCTGGACGAGCCGTCCATGGGCCTGGCTCCGATCCTGGTGGAGCAGATCTTCGAAATCATCCACAGCCTGCACGAAAACGGCTCCACCATCCTTCTGGTGGAGCAGAACGCCCAGATGGCGCTTTCGGTGGCGGACAGGGCCTATGTATTGGAAACCGGCAGGATCACCATGACCGGGCCGGCCGAGGATCTTTTGCACGACGACGCGGTGCGCAAGGCGTATCTTGGAGAATAAAAGCGGTTCATAGGCCGAAAAAAGCGGCGGATAACCCGGCGTGAAGCACGGGTATCCGCCGCTTTTCCCGCTTCCGGGGCGATCAGGCCTTTTTCAGCCGTTCCATCTCCAGGGCCGCGTGGGTCATTTCGGCCCAGGAGTACTGGGTCATGTATTCCCCGCGGTATTCCGGCGCGCCGGGGACGTGGCCGATGCGGTCGAAATAATCGCATACGCAGGGCCGGATCGCCACGGCGACGCCGCCCTTTGATGAAACCAGCAGGTCCTCGTGCCCAAGGAGCTTCAGGGCGCAGCGCAGGTCGTGCTTCAGGTTTTTCAGGTAGCTTAAATGGGAATTTCCGTCGTCCTCCCAAAGGACGGCCATCAGTTCCCCGTTGGAGCATGAGGCGCCCCGCCGGTCCACCAGGTAGGCGAAAAGCTCCTTTGTTTTGCTGTAGTGGAAACGCAGGGGCACGCCGTTGCCGTAGACCTCGAAGGCGCCGAAGGTGCGGATATAGAAGGATTTGCGGAACACGTTTTTTTCCGGCAGGGGATAACGCAGGTCCCGGAGTTCGTTTTTAATCTTCTCCGCGGTGACCGGAAGAACGATGTATCCGCTGGCGTGCAGGGCCATGGCGTCGGCCCCGTATCCGGGGCCCGGGGCGGTAAAGACGATATTGACGCGCGGATCGGCGCGCTTCATTTCCCCGGCCAGACGCAGGATATCGTTTCCGTCCTCCGTCAGGTCCAGGAAGACGATATGACACTGATGGCCGTTCATGCGGTCGGGGATCCCGGCAGGATCGGCGAAGCCGATCGCCGTTTCCCCTTCCGCCGCCGAACGGACGGCGGCCAGCAGCTCCTCAAGCCGATCCGGATGTTTGTGATACGCGATGATCATGTCTCTCCCCCCCGGGCCATTATACCATCCTTGCCATGGAAAAGGAAGAACGAAGGCGGGAAAGGTTTTTCCTGCCTTCACCGGCACCCGGACATCATGCGAGTCGCCTTTTCTCAAACCCGAGTCTCTTAACAGAAAAAAAGCGGCATAAAGAACCGGGGCCCCTGACGGGGCCCCGCAAATTTTTTTCGGGTTCAGGCGGAGGGCGCGTCCTGCTTGAGGATGCGCATAAATTCCTCGCCGGTGATGGTCTCCTTCTGCAAAAGGTATTCGGCCAGCCGGTGGAGGGCGTCCATGTTGTCCGAAAGGATCCTGCGGGCTTTTTCATGGGCGCGGGAAACGATGGCGTTGACCTCCTTATCGATCAGGGTGCTGGTTTCCGCGGAGCAGGCCAGGGAGGTATCCCCGCCCAGGTACTGGTTGGTGACGGTCTCCAGGGCCACCATGTCGAACTGGTCGCTCATGCCGAAGCGGGTGACCATGGCCCGGGCCAGGCGGGTGATCTTTTCGATGTCGTTGCTGGCGCCGGAGGTAACCGAGCCGAACACCAGCTCCTCGGCGGTCCGTCCGCCGGTGAGGGTGGCGAGCTGTTCCAGCGCCTCTTCCTTGCTCATCAGCACGTGCTCGTCCTCCTCCACCTGCATGGTGTACCCGAGGGCGCCGGAGGTGCGGGGGATGATGGTGATCTTGGTGACGGGGGCGCTGTTTTTCTGGCTGGCGGCCACCAGGGCGTGGCCGATTTCGTGATAGGCGATGATCCGCTTTTCGCGGTCGCTGATCACGGCGTTCTTGCGCTGCATGCCGGCGATGACGGTCTCCACGCTCTCCTGCAGGTCCTCCTGGGTGACGGCGGAACGGCCCATGCGCACGGCCCTGAGGGCAGCCTCGTTGACGATGTTCGCCAGCTCCGCGCCGCTGCAGCCGCTTGTGGCGCGGGCGATCACGTCAAAATCGATGGCGTCCTCGCACCGGACGTCCCGGGCGTGGACCTTCAGGATGGCGACGCGGCCTTTCAGGTCGGGCAGCTCCACCGGGATGCGCCGGTCGAAGCGGCCGGGCCGGAGCAGTGCCGGGTCCAGCACGTCGGGACGGTTGGTGGCGGCCAGGATGACCACGCCCTTGCTTGCGTCAAAGCCGTCCATTTCGGCCAGCAGCTGGTTGAGGGTCTGCTCGCGCTCGTCGTTGGAGCCGGTGATGCCGTTGTCGCGTTTTTTGCCGATGGTGTCGATTTCGTCGATAAAAACGATGCAGGGAGCCTTTTCATTGGCCTGCTGGAACAAATCGCGGACCTTGGCCGCGCCCATGCCCACGAACATCTCCACGAACTCGCTGCCGCTGATGGAGAAGAAGGGAACCTTCGCCTCGCCGGCCACGGCCTTGGCCAGAAGGGTTTTGCCGGTGCCCGGAGGGCCCACGAGCAAAGCGCCCTTGGGGAGCTTTGCTCCGATGGCGGCGTAGCGCTGGGGGTCGTGCAGGAAATCGACAATCTCCTTCAGGGCGTCCTTGGCCTCCTCCTGGCCCGCCACGTCGGCAAAGGTTTTGCCGGTCTGGCTTTCGATGTAGATTTTAGCGTTGCTTTTGCCCAGCATCAGGGCGTTGGAGCCGCCCATGCGCTTCTGGATGCTGCGCATCAGCAATTGTCCCACCAATACGAAAAAGACCATCGGGATGACCAGGTTGATCAGCAGCTGGCTGAGAATGCTCTGTCTGGCGGGGATGGCGGCGGCGAACTTGACGCCCGCGTCGGTGAGGCGCTGCACCAAATTGTCGTCCTGGCTGACAAGGCCCGTCTGATAAAGGGTGGTCAGCCGCCCGCCGGAGGCTTCGTTGGTCTGCCAGGTGATTACCCGGTCGCTTTCGCTGATCATCACTTCGGTGATTTTTCCGTTGTTCAAATCGGAGAGAAACTGATTGTAGCTGACGGTGGTGGTGGTATACGTGGTGTTCAGCGCGGGCACGACGAATACGTTGATCAGAAGCAGGACCGCCAGGGCGATCAGATAATAGGTGATAATCGGCTTTTTGCTGTCTTTTCTTTCTTTCATAGGCCCTCTTTTCCGCGGCGCAACGGCTGCAGCCGCAGTTATATTGTGCGTTCAATCGCCGGAAATGTCAATGCCGCGGGGAAACGTTGACATTCCTTTGACACGATTAACGTAAATTTATGTCTTTTTCCGCGGACGCTTTCTTTGAATGACGGGGGAGAGCTGCGCCAGGATCACGGCCGCGAACATCAGCGCGCATCCCGAAATCTCCCGGGCGTTCATCCTTTCCCCCAGCAGTACGGCGCCCGCCAGGACGGCGAAAACCGATTCCAGGCACATGATCAGGGAGGCGAGGGTCGGGTCCGTGTCCCGCTGGCCGACGATCTGCAGCGTATAAGCCACGGCGCTTGAAAAAAGCCCCGTGTACAGGATCGGGACCGCGGCCTCAAGAACCCCGTCCGCGGATATCTCTTCGGTGAACAGGGCGATGAGCATGCTGAGAAAACCCGTCACCAGGAATTCGTCCCGGGCGAGGGCGGAGCCGCTGACCCGGGGCGCGAAGCGGTCCACGCACAGGATCTGCCCGGTAAAGCAGACCGCGCAGCCCAGGAGAAGCAGGTCCCCCGTTTCTATTCGGAAGCCCGAGGCCGGTGCGCACAGGAGGTACAGCGCTAAAAGAGCGAGGGCCACGCCGGCCAGGATGATTTTGCCCGGGCTTTTTTTCAGGATCAGCCACCCGGCCACGGGCACCAGCACCACATACAGCGCGGTGATGAACCCGGCCTTTCCGGCGTCGGTAGAGACGAGGCCGACCTGCTGCAGGCAGGTGGCCGCAAACAGGAAAAGCCCGCAAAGGAGGCCGCCCTTCGTCTGCTGCCGGGCGGAAGGACGTGTTTTTTGCTTTTTACCGGCGTAAAGGGACACCGGGATCATGACCAGACCCGCCAGGAGCATCCGGATGCCGGTGAAGGCGAAGGGACCGATGTGGTCCATGCCGACCCTTTGGGCGGCGAAGGCCGCCCCCCAGATGGCCGACCCGAGCAGAAGAAGCAGGCTGCCGCGCAGCGCTTTGACGTCCATTGCGGATTCCTTTCAAAGGTTGTTCGTCCGTTCCGCCTCCGACCGCGGGGACGGACGGTCAATGGCAATTTTACATGAACGGGAGCAAAAAATCAACTGCCCGAAAAGCGCGGGCGTAAGGAGACGTTTTTTGCGGACCGATGATTTACCGCGGGGACGAACTATGGTATGATGGGATGAAAGGACTTTTGTCCGCAAAGGAAAAAAGGATCGGTGAGCGGAAGGATGAACGACCGTTTTGTATTGAAGGCTCCCTATACGGCCCGGGGGGACCAGCCCGGGGCCATCGAGGCCCTGGCCCGGGGCGTGAAAGAGGGCATGCCGGCCCAGGTGCTTCTGGGCGTGACCGGCTCGGGCAAGACCTTTACCATGGCCTCGGTGATCGAAAAGGTCCAGAAGCCCACCCTGGTGATCGCCCACAACAAGACGCTGGCGGCTCAGCTGTGCGCCGAGTTCAAATCCTTTTTCCCCGACAGCGCTGTGGAATATTTCGTGTCGTATTACGACTATTACCAGCCGGAGGCCTATATCGCCTCCACCGACACCTACATCGAAAAGGACGCCTCCATCAACGATGAGATCGACCGTCTCCGCCACAGCGCCACCGCCGCGCTGAAGGAGAGGAAGGATGTGATCATCGTCGCGTCGGTGAGCTGCATTTATTCCATGGGCGATCCCTCGGAATACGAAGGTCAGATGATCAGCCTGAGGCCGGGGATGGCTCTGTCCCGGGAAAAGCTGATGCGCGCCCTGGTGGACATCCAGTACGAGCGCAACGACACGGACCTGGAGCGCGGCTGTTTCCGGGTGCGCGGGGACACGCTGGAGATCATCCCGGCGGACCAGAGGGATTTCGGCATCCGGGTGGAATTCTTCGGTGACGAGATTGACCGCCTGTCGGAATTTGCCCTGACCACCGGGCAGGTCAAGCGCACCACGCTGCACGCGCCGATCTATCCCGCCACCTTTTACGCCACCGATCCCGTCAAACGGGAGGCCGCCCTTGAAAACATCGAGCGGGACATGGAGGCCGCCGCCGAGGCCTTTGAAAAAGACCATAAGCCCCTGGAGGCGGAAAGGATCCGCCAGCGGACCCGCTATGACATCGATATGATGAAGGAGATCGGCTACTGCCAGGGAATCGAAAACTATTCCCGGTATTTTGACGGCCGCAGGCCCGGGGACGCGCCTTTCTGCCTGCTGGACTATTTCCCGAAGGATTTCCTCACCTTCATCGACGAAAGCCACGTCACCGTTCCACAGGTCCGGGCCATGTACGCGGGGGACAGGGCCCGCAAGGAGCAATTGGTGGAGTACGGCTTCCGCCTGCCCTCCGCCTTTGACAACCGTCCGCTGAAGTTCGACGAGTTTCAGGAAAGAATCCGCCAGGTGATCTACGTTTCCGCCACCCCCGCCCCCTATGAAAGGGAGCAGGCGTCGCAGGTGGTGGAGCAGATCATCCGGCCCACGGGCCTTCTGGACCCGAAGATCTCCGTGCTGCCGGCCGAGGGCCAGGTGGACGATCTGGTCGGCCAGATCCGGGAGACGGTGGGGAAGGGCTACCGGGTTCTGGTCACGACGCTGACCAAGAAGATGGCCGAACGCCTGACGGATTTCCTGGACGAGACCGGCGTGAAGGTCAGGTATCTGCATTCCGATATCCAGACCATGGAGCGCCAGAAGCTGATCCGCGGCCTTCGGCTGGGGGAATACGACGTGCTGGTGGGCATCAACCTTTTAAGGGAGGGCCTGGACCTGCCGGAGGTGGGCCTTGTGGCCATCCTGGACGCCGACAAGGAGGGCTTTCTGCGAAGTGAAACCAGCCTGATCCAGACCATCGGCCGGGCGGCCCGCAATGTGGACAGCCGGGTGATCATGTACGCCGACGCCCCCACCGATTCCATGATGGCGGCCATCGGGGAAACCAACCGCCGCCGGGCCCTGCAGGAAAGATACAACGAGGAAAACGGCATCACCCCCGAAAGCGTCAAGGCCAGCGTCAAGAGCCTGCTGGAGATTACCGACGCGGTGGAGGGAGACATGCCCGAAGGCGTGGGCGGAGAGGAAAAGGACGCCCTGATCCGGCAGCTGGAGGACCAGATGCTGACCGCCGCCGGGAAAATGGAATTTGAAAAGGCCGCCAAGCTGCGCGACCAGCTGTTTGCCCTTAGGGGCGACAAGGTGCCGGAGCGGGCGCCGGTGCGCCACCGCAGGGAAAAGATGCGCCATCATTGACGAAAGCGGGGACCGGTATGAAGGTCAGGGAAGAGGTGCTGCGCCTCCTGATGGAGGAAGGAACCCTGTCCGGCGGGAAGACCGCGGAAAAATTGGGGGTCAGCCGCACCGCGGTATGGAAAGCGGTGGAGGAACTGCGCCGGGAGGGGATCGCCATCGGATCCGTCCCCGGCGGCGGATACCGCCTGGAGGACAGGAACCGGGTGCTGAGCGCCGACGCGGTGCGGGCATTCCTCGGGCCGGATACAGGCGTGGATGTGATCTTTGCCGGCAGCCGGGTGGATTCCACCAACGCGGAGGCCCTCCGGCGGCTCGGGGACGGCGCCGCGCCGCCCTTTGTTGTGATCGCCGGAGAGCAGACCCGGGGCCGGGGAAGAAGGGGACGAACCTTTTATTCCCCCCGGGGCGGGCTGTACATGACGGCTGCGCTGCCGGGAATCTTTCCCGTGACGGCCCTGACGGGGCTGACGGCCCACGCGGCGCTTTGCGTCTGTTTCGCCCTGGAGGAGATCGCCGGCCTGTCCCCCGGCATCAAGTGGATCAACGATATCTTCCTGGACGGCAAAAAGATTGCCGGAATCCTGACGGAGGCGGATGTGGACGCGGAAAGCGGCGACGCCGGTCACATACGGGTGGGAATCGGAATCAACACGGGCTTCGGCGAGGCGCCGGAGGAATGCCCCGGCATGGCTTTCCTGGAGATTCCCGCCCTGCGGCCGGCCCTGGCGGCCCGCATCGCCGCGGACGTGGCGGCATACGACCCGGAACGGGGGCCTGACACGAAGGCCTATGAAAGCCGGTCAGTCACCCTGGGGCGCAGGGTGCGCCTGCTTTCCGGAGGCAGGGAGTACGAAGGCCTGGCGGTGGGGGTGGACAAAAACGGCGCCCTCATCCTGGACGAGGGCGGAAGGAAAATTGTTCTTTTGTCCGGGGACATGGTGCGGGAAGTCACACCGTAAAGGATCCGGGATTTCATCGCGCGGCCTGTTCCGGCTTATCCCCGGCGGAATGCCGGAAAACGTTTCCACGAAGCGGCAGGCCGGGGCCTTTTACGGGGTTTATCGTCAGGAACCGGCGGACAGATGCAGGGCTTTGCGGACGCGCTGCCCCACCGGGAGGGCCAGCGCCAGTTTGGCGAGGTCCGGCAGGATGAAGGGAAGGACGCAGAGGGAAAGGGCTTTTGACAGGTCCATGGGGGACGTGCGGGAATACACCTCGACAAACCAGAATGTTCCGAAGGCGTAGCAGGCGGCAAGGCCCGCGGCAAGCAGCAGGACCCGGATGAGCAGGCTGCTTTTGCGTGCCGGGATCAGGTAAAGCAGGGAAATGATCAGAAAGCCCCACAGATAGCCGCCTGTGGGCCCGAAGAGCACCCCCGGCCCACCCTTGAAGCCGGCGAAAACGGGCAGGCCGACCGCGCCGAGGAACAGGTAAACAAGGATGGCGATGGCCGAATCCCGCCCGCCGAGGATCAGTACCGACGCGAACACGGCGAAGGTCTGCAGGGTAAAGGGAACGGGCGCGGGAATCGATATCCAGGCGCAGACCGCGGTCAGCGCCGCGGCAAGAGCGATGTACGCGAGCCTTTGAGCGGAAAAAGCTTTTTTCATACGTAAACCTCCCGGGCCCGCCAAGTATAACAGGCCCGCCGGGGGCTGTCAACCTTTTTAAAGGATAAAAGTTGACAACTCCCGGCGGGCCTGTCGTTGTTCGGGACCGGCGCTGCAGCCGCCTGCCCCGGCACGGTCACTTTTTGCTGTGGCCGATGCGGTTCTCGGTGCCGTTCAGAAGGCGTTTGATGTTTTCCCTGTGGCGCCAGAAGGCCAGGACGGCCAGAATCAGGGCCCACAGGCCGGCGGGCATAAAGCCCGCGGTGAAGAGGATCAGAAGGAAGAACAGCGTGACCATCAAAAGGCTTGAGAGGGAGACCAGCTTGGTGGTGAGCATGACCACCAGGAACAGCCCGCAGCACAGCGCTCCCTGCCACAGGAAGATGCAGCAGGCGGCCCCGGCGGTGCAGCTGATGCCCTTGCCGCCCTTGAAGCCGAAAAACACCGGCCAGTTATGGCCGATTACCACCGCGAGCCCGCACAGAAGGGTGCAGTAGCTGTACTGACCCACCCACAGCCGGGGGATGAGCACCGCAAGGTAGGCCTTGAGAAAGTCGCCGGCGAAGGTGATCAGGCCCCACTTGACGCCGGCGGTGCGCATCACGTTGGTGGCGCCGACGTTTTTGCTGCCCTCCTGGCGCACGTTGTGGCCGGTGTGCTTCCCGATCAGGTCGCCGGTGGGGATGTTGCCGATGAGGTAGGCGGCAAGGATGCATACGATGTACTGCAGGACCGAGGCGTTTTGCCATGTGACGTTCATTTTCGGATGTCCTCCTTGTTTTTCTCCCTGAGGTCGAACCTGATGGGCGTTCCCTCGAAGCCGAAGGCCTTGCGCAGGGTGTTTTCAAGGTATCGCTGGTAGCTGAAATGCATCAGCTTTTCATCGTTGATGAAAAGGGCGAAGGTGGGGGGCGAGGCGAGGGGCTGGGTGGCGTAATAGATCCTCAGCCGCCTGCCGCCCATCACCGGGGGCTGCAGGGAGATCTGGGCGTCGCCGAGAACGTCGTTCAGGGCGCCGGTGGATACCCTGCGGGTGTACTGGTCGTAAGCGGCCGCGGCCTCCTTCAGCACCAGGTGCACCCGCTGGCCGGTCTGCGCGGAGATGTACAGGACGTTGGCGTAGTCCATGAACTTGAGATCGCTGACGACCTGCCTGCGGTTCTTTTCCAGGGTACCGGTCTCTTTTTCCACGGCGTCCCATTTGTTGACGATCACAACGCAGGCCTTGCCCTCGTCATGGATGAGCCCGGCGATGCGGGCGTCCTGTTCGGTGACGCCTTCCTTGGCGTCGATCAGAAGGAGGGCCACGTCACACCGGCGGATGGCGTTCAGGGAGCGGATGACGCTGTAGCGCTCCAGGGATTCGTCCTCGATGGCCTTTTTCCTGCGGATGCCGGCGGTGTCGATGATGTTGAATTCCCGGCCTTCGGCGTCGGTGAAACGGGTGTCGATGGCGTCGCGGGTGGTGCCGGGGATGTCGGACACCATGGTCCGCTTTTCACCCAGCAGCCGGTTGACCAGGGAGGATTTGCCCACGTTGGGACGCCCCACCACGGCCAATTGAATTACCTCGGTTTCCTCGTCCTCGCCTTCCTGCGCGGGGGGAAGCTTTGAGACGATTTCGTCCAGCAGATCGCCCAGGCCCAGCATGTTGGCCGAGGAAACGGCGATGGGATCCCCCAGGCCCAGGGAGTAATATTCGTACATTTCATCCCGCAGGGCGGCGGTGTCCGCCTTGTTGACCACCAGGATCACGGGCTTGCGGGTGCGGCGCAGCATCGTGGCCACTTCCTCGTCGTCGGGAACCAGGCCGGAGCGGGCGTCGGTAAAAAAGCAGATGACGTCGGCGCTTTCCATGGCGATGGAGGCCTGGTCGCGCATCTGGCTGAGCAGCACGTCGTCGCTGCGGGGATCGATGCCGCCGGTATCGATCAGGGTGAATTTGCGCCCGGACCATTCGGTGTCGGCGTAAATGCGGTCGCGGGTGACGCCGGGCGTATCCTCCACGATGGAGATCCGGTGGCCGGCGATGCGGTTGAAAAAGGTGGATTTGCCTACGTTGGGGCGGCCGACGATGGCCACCAGCGGTTTAGCTTTGGACATGGGGTTTTCCTTTCAGTTTGTCTTCCGGGTTCACAGGCCACGGAGGGCGTCATAGAAGCCGTCGCCGCCGCTTTCGGTCAGCGTCAGGGGGGCGGGGAGGGAGGAACGCAGCTCCTCCACGGTCATATCGTCCAGCAGCAGGTCGCCCTCGGCCCGGACGACGCCCCCGGACAGGAGGATCTCGTCGGTATCCTCGTCCTTCAGCTGCTCTGTCAGGTCCGTGCCGGTCAGAAGGCCCGTCACGGTGACGCTTTCGCCGAAGAAACGGTTGACGATGGGTTTGACGCGCCAGGAAACGCCCTCCGGCGCGTATTTCCGGAGCCATTTTTCCATATAGGGGGCCACCGAAACGCCGCAGGCGACGGTGACGCGCCGCTTTCTGCCGGGACCGCCGTCGGCCTCCCGGGCCATTCGCATCTCCTCCTCGAAGCGGCGGAGCATGCCCACGCCGTTTTCGATCTGGGCGTAATCCTCGTATTCCTCATCGGGGGGCATATCATACCCTGCCAGGCAGTAAAATTCGTCGGCGGGGAAGACCAGACGGGTGGAGGCGAGCGAGAGGAAGCGCTTCTGCCATTCCCCGGCCCGGGCGATGATTTCCCGGGCCTCTTCCCGGGTGTAGGGGCGCAGCTTTTCCAGCCCGTCGCGATAGCGGGTCAGCCCCACCGGGACCAGGGCGACGCTGAGGACCGAGGGCAAAAGGCCCTCCAGGTCCGAAAGGGTGCGGTCCAGATGGGGACCGTCGTTCCATCCGGGGCAGAGCACCACCTGGCAGTGATAACGGATGCCGTGGGATTTGAGCTCCCGCAATTGGTCCATCAGCTCGCCGGCGTGAGGGTTCTTCATCATTTTTACCCTCAGGTCCGCCTCGGTGGCGTGGACGGAGATGTACAGGGGCGAAGCGTGCCGGCGGATGATGCGGTCGAACTCGGAGCGGGACAGGTTGGTCAGGGTGACGTAGTTCCCCATCATCAGGGACATGCGCCAGTCGTCGTCCCGGACGTACAGGGTATCCCTGAGGCCCGGGCGCATCTGGTCCACAAAGCAGAACACGCACTTGTTGCGGCACAGCATGGGCCTGCACATCATCGTTTCGCTCATGCGCAGCCCCAGGGGCTCCCATTCCTCCTTGACGAAACGGATATGCTCCTCCCGTCCGTCCGGGCGCCTGAGGAGCACGTCGACATGCCTTCCCGAGGTCAGGGCCTGGTAATCGATCTCGTCGATCACGTCCTCCCCGTTGATCTGAAGAATCTCGTCCCCGGCCCTCATCCCGTGGAGGTATCCCGGGGAGTTCCGGTCCGCTTCAACGATCCTGTGCGCCATGACTTCCTCCCTTGAGCGTATCCGATACATTATCTGTCATGCCGGCGAAAAAGTCAAGGAACAGGTCCCGACGCGGCCTCGTACATGCCGTCGACGCTGAAATACGCCGCGCATTTTTGCATTTCCCCGAGGATACGGAGGTATCCTTCCCGGGTGGAGGACCAGTTGCTTTTGCTCAGAGCGGGGATGTCCGCCGGACAGGCGAGGACGCGGGCGGCGGGAAAGGCGTGCTGGAAGGTCATCAGCGCCCTTCGCGCGTGATAGGGCTTGGGACACAGGAGCATGGAGGCGCGGGGAACGCCGCTTTCCTTCAGCATGGCGGCGGCGTTGTATGCGTTGTCGAAGGTGTTGACGCTCCGGTCCTCCGAAAGGACCGCCTCCTCCGGGACCCCCATATGGATAAGGATGCGCCGCAGAAAATCCGCCTCGGTCCGCGAATCGCCGGCGCGCACCGGGCCCGTGACCTCCTCGCAGCCGGGATGGCGTTCAAAGACCGCTTCGATTTCCTCGGCGAAGGAGGAGAACTGCCGGGAAAAGCGGCCGGTGACCAGGATACGGGGAGCGAAAAGCGCAAAGTAAAGCCCGGCCGCCCGCCGGCACAGGGCCCAGGCGCTGTGCAGCGTCCCCGGAACGACGATCAGGTCCGAGGCACGGGGCTCGTCGGAAACAAAAATGAAACTGGCGATGTCGTCCATCGACCGTTGGTTGATCATGACCGCTCCTTTCCGTCTATTCGTCCTCTTCCTCGACCACCTCAAAGGGGTTGTATCCCGGGATGATGTTTTCGAAAAAGTCGTTTTTTTCCACGTCCTCGCCCACCAGGGAACGGTACAGGCCGAAGCGGGTGCAGGAATACCTGCCGTCGTTGTTCACGGCGTAGTGGGTTTTCTGCTGGCTGACGTGGCAAAGGAAACCCTCCCTGGCCACCTCCAGGCCGGTTTTGCCGCCGAAAAAGTCCAGGGGCGTATCCCATGGCATTTCAATGGCATTTTCCTGGTACAGGTGGATGTAAAGCTTGGGCACGTCCCAGGTGCCCAGCTCCGAAGCCATGTCGGGGTAGGCTTCCCTGTCCGCCGCGGTCTTCAGGGCGCGGATGCACAAATCCGCGCACACCCGGTGGGCGCCGTGCCCGTATTCACCCTTGATGTCGTGAGTGAGCACCACGTCGGGCCTGTACTTCCGGTACCAGGAGGTGAAGAGCTTCAGAAGCTTGTTTTCGTTCCAGTAGGAGTACTGGGTCTTGAGGGAGGTGGAGTAATTGTCCGGGCAGCTGCCCCAGACCGGATAGGTCCTGACGCCGCAGGTCCACAGGCAGTCCAGAAATTCGCACCGCCTGCGGGCCGAGGTGGGCACCAGCAGGCAAACCACCACGTCCATCTCCCTTTCGCCCGCGTAGGTGGGCAGGGCGCCGCCGAACCAGAGCACCTCGTCGTCGGGATGGGCGGACACCAGCATCAGGTCGGCTTTTTCGGGGGCGGGCTTCCAGAACTGCACCGTGTCGGGCACGGGACCGGGGGAATAGAGGCGGATCTCGCAGATGGACATGCTGCGATTGTCGCCCTCCGCCGGGCAGATGCGGAAACGGCTCCGGGGGGAGGGAAGGGTCTTCGCGGCGTTGTAATAGGCCTCGTCCATCCGGCAGAGGGTCACCCATTCCCCGTCCTTTTCCACCATGACGCGGAAGGGCATGGCGTCGCCGTACCACTGGACGTAGACGGTGGAGCAGGGCTGATTTTGGGGGAGGGTTATCTCAAGATAAGCTTTGCTGCCGGAGCCGGACTTCCACGGGGTGGAATAGTCCCGGTCCGTCAGGTTGGAGAAGGAATAATCCTTTCTTCCGGAAAAGGAAGCAAAACGAGTCACGTCCTCGCACATCGCGGCGGAAAAAAGAAGCAGAGCGAAAATAAAAAGGCCGAAGAGCGCTTTTTTCAGCATCGAAAGGCACCTCGTTAAAGTCCATGTATCCGTATTATACAATAAAGACGCGAAATAGAAAAGCGTGAAGTGCAAAAGTAACTTCCAGAGTGTAAGGGAGGAAAAGAGAACTGGAAGTTAGTCGTACAGGAGAGAAGAAAAAGCGAGGGAAAAGCCGGA
>CADANQ010000051.1 GCA_902789365.1 uncultured Eubacteriales bacterium | reverse complement strand
GCGGGAACGGTTCGGGGTGTCGTTCCGCTTCACCCCTCGCCGGGGCGGCATCGGGACCGTGTACCCGATCAGCCGTTACATGAAGCTTAAGCGGATCATAATCGGAGGGAGTTCCCTCCGATGCCTCCCCACTGCTTAAATACGTTCGCTCTACTTCACACACGACTGAACAGTTATGGCGGACGGGCTTGCCCCGGAGGAGGACCGTTTGCTATAATGCGGACGATACGCGCGGGAGAAGCGAAAAACGCCGGACGGTCAGACGGGGAAACGAAGTTTTTCTTGCCTTCACCGGCGCTCAGACATCATGGGAGCACGCCTTTTTTCAAACTCGACTTTTCTTTGGAGAACGGAGGGGATCGCGCATGGACGGGACCGGAAGGGAAGGATTGTACCGCGCCTGCGGGCTTTGCCCAAGAATGTGCGGGTGCGACCGGGTTTCGGCGCGCGGGTTCTGCGGCATGGGGACGGCGCCGCGCATTGCCCGGGCGGCGCCGCACCTGTGGGAAGAGCCCTGCATCGCGGGAACGGACGGCAAAGGGACCGGGGCGGTCTTTTTTTCCGGCTGCACACTGAAGTGCGCCTACTGCCAGAACCGGGCGCTGAGTCACGACAATTTCGGCGCGGAGGTGGATACAAAGCGCCTGAGCGGGATCTTTGCGGAGCTGGAGGCCAGGGGCGTCCACAGCCTGGACCTGGTGACCGGCACCATGTTCATCCCCTCCATCCTGGACGCTTTGGATCTGCGCCGCCCCGGGGTGCCGGTGGTGTGGAACACATCCGGCTATGAAAGGACGGAAACGCTGAAGATGCTGGAGGGGTACGTGCAGGTGTATCTGCCGGACCTGAAGCATGTTTCCGCAAGGCTTTCCTCCCTGTGCGCCGGGGCGGGGGATTATTTCCGACACGCGTCGGCGGCCCTGCTGGAAATGCGGCGTCAGGTGGGGGAGAACGTGTATGACGAAAACGGCCTTCTGAAGAGGGGCATGGTGGTGCGGCACCTGGTGCTGCCGGGCTGCACCTCCGATGCCCGGGAGGTACTGCGATTCCTGGCCTCGGAGCTCAAAGGGGTGCCCGTCAGCATCATGAGCCAGTATACGCCGATCCCGGAATGCCGCATCCCCGGTATGGACCGGCGGGTGACGGACAGGGAGTACCGGCGGGTGCTTGAATGGGCTGGGGAGCTGGGTATTGCCGGATACAGCCAGGAAAGGACCAGCGCGGAAAGGGAATACACCCCGGATTTCAATCTGGAGGGGGTCGAAGCCTCTCGTCAGCCCGGCGGGCTGTTCGCCGAAGGCGAAAGAGAGGCGGAGACCCAGTGAGCAAAGGAGCGTCACGAGCGGGAGCGAAGTGAGGCGACTTAAGCGAACTGAGGGGCCGGAGGCCGGAGCAGAGCGGTGCCCCAGTGGGGCATTCGCCGAAGGGGCCGGAGCAGAGCGTCAGCCCAGTGGGCTGTTCGCTGAAAGCGAAAGCGATGCGGAAGCCCAGTGAGCAAAGGAGTATCGCGAACGGCAGTGAAGCGAGACGACTATTGCGAACTGCGGGGAAAGAGAGGCGGAGACCCAGTGGGGGCCGCAGCGCCCGGAAAACAGTCCGGCGGACTGTTTTCAGCGAGGCCGGGCCGGCAGGCCCCGGGATCAGGAGTGTCACGAGCGGCAGCGAAGTGAGGCGACTTAAGCAAAATGAGAGCGGCAGCCGTTGTTCCAAATGGCGGGGCAGGTCTTTTGATGCTTGAGTGAGGAAGTCAGGGGCCGGGAATGGTCAGCGATGGAGGCCCGGGGGCCGCCGATGCAATCGCTTTTCCCTCGTCCGCCCCGGCAATAATGTTTTTCACCCGAGGCTTATGGTCGTGTGATTATTTACGGAAATCGCTCTCCCACCGTCCTCCCCGGAAATAACGTTTTTTGCCCGCAGCTTATGGTTGTGTGATTTTTACGGGACACCCGCAGCGGCGTCTCCCGGGCTGCCACATTGCCGGGGGTGCTTTTTTGCGCATTTTTCCGCAACACATTCCCCGAGGCCCGGTACAGACAGGCGGAAACTGCCGATTGTCGGCGGCGGGGCTATTCGCCGAATCGGGGTGAAGGGGTGAAACCCTTTCCGCGGGGTTTGGGGCCGCGCAGGCCCCGAATGCCACGGCCGGATGCCCGACACAGAGTTTTTTTGCGCCGCCCGCAGGGGCATTTCTCCGTTTCCCGTTCCCCGCGGTCCGACACAGAGAACCGTCCCCTGTGTTTGTGGTTGTGTGATTTTTACGGGACACCCGCAGCGGCGTCTCCCGGGCTGCCACATTGCCGGGGGGTGCTTTTTTGCGCATTTTTCCGCAACACATTCCCCGAGGCCCGGTACAGACAGGCGGAAACTGCCGATTGTCGGCGGCGGGGCTGTTCGCCGAATCGGGGTGAAGGGGTGAAACCCTTTCCGCGGGGTTTGGGGCCGCGCAGGCCCCGAATGTCGCGGCCTGACGCCCGACACAGAGTTTTTTTGCGCCGCCCGCAGGGCATTTCTCCGTTTCCCGTTCCCTGCGGCCCGACACAGAGAACCGTCCCCTGTGTTTGTCGTGTTTGTCGTGTGTTTGTCGGGAACGGTTGCAATCCCCGGGCGTTTGATTTATAATCATTATATCAGGATAAAAATAACCGCCCACGCGGCGGGAAAGCGTGCGGAGGAGAAAAAATGGACATTCGCGAAAGAAAGGACGCCGATCCGCGGTATATGTGGCACCTGGAGGATATCTACGCTTCGCCCGAGGCCTTCGAAAAGGATTTTGAAAAGGCGAAGGGGATGGTGCCGGCGTTCGCGGCCTTTGCCGGACACGTCAGGGAGGACCCGATGGCCGCGGTGCGGGCCCGGTTCGAAATGGAAAAGCTGATCGGCAGGCTGTACAGCTACGCTTTTATGAAGCAGGACGAGGACACGGCGGACACCGCCGCCCAGACCCTGTCCGGCAGGTGCATGGGCCTGGCCGTCCAGGCCGGGAGCGCCGCCGCATTTCTTGAGCCGGAGCTGCTTGAAATGGACGACGCAGAAATCCGGAAGCTGATCGGGGACCCCGCCAACCGGGATTACGACGTGTTCCTTTCGGATATTTTGCGCCGCAAGCCCCACACCCTGTCGGGGCCCGAGGAAAAGCTGCTCTCCGCCGCCGGCGAGGTGCTGGCCGCCCCGGGCGAGGTATTCGATATGTTCGACGACGTGGACGCGCCTTTCCCCGAGGTGACCGACGCGGACGGGGAGACCCGGACGCTGACCCACGCCTCCTACGGCGTGCTGATCCGCTCCTCGGACGAAAGGGTGCGTGAGGAAGCCTACCGGGCCATGATGGGCACCTTCGGGAAGTTCGCCTCTACCGTCACGGCGATGTACGCCGGGCACGTCAAGGGCGACATCTTCAGCATGCGGGCCAGGAAATACGACACCTGCCGCCAGATGTCCCTGGACTATAACCAGATTCCCGAAAAGGTGTACGACAGCCTGATTTCCGCCGTGAGCGGAGCCATCCCGGCGCTGACAAAGGCCCTGGAGATCCGCAAAAAGCAGCTGGGATTGAAAAAGCTGCATATGTGGGACCTGTACGCCCCCATCCTGAAGGACTTCGACCTGAGTATGGACTATTCCACGGCCTATAACACGGTGATCGACGCCCTGGGCGTATTGGGCAGCGATTACACGGACCTGCTCAAAAAAGCCCGGGACGAGGGCTGGATCGACGTGTATCCCAACAAAAACAAGCGCTCCGGCGCCTATTCCTCGGGCTGCTGGGGTGTGCACCCCTATGTGCTGCTGAACCAGACCGACAACCTGGACAGCTGCTTTACCATCGCCCACGAAATGGGCCACGCCTTGCATACCTGGCATTCGGAAAAGAACCAGCCTTATCCCAAGGCCGATTACTCCCTGTTCGTGGCCGAGGTGGCCTCCACCACCAACGAGGTGCTTCTGATGCGGTACCTGATGGACAAGTACAGGGACGACCGGGTCGCCACGGCCTACCTGAACAACCAGTTCATCGAGGCCTTCAGGACCACCGTGTTCCGCCAGACGCTGTTCGCCGAATTCGAATACCGCGCCCACACCCTTCTGGAGGGCGGCGCGCCCCTCACCAAGGAAAACCTGGGGGACATCCATTTTGAGCTCAACAAAAAATACTACGGCGCGGCGGCGGAGGTGGACGACCTGATCCGCAATGAATGGATGCGCATCCCGCATTTCTACCGCTCCTATTACGTGTACGTCTACGCCACCGGCTACTGCGCCGCGGCTGCCATCGCGGACAAAATCCTCCGGGAGGGGGAGAGCGCGGTGAAAGGCTACAAGCGCTTCCTGTCCGCCGGATGCTCGGTGCCGCCCATCGAGGCGCTGAAATACGCCGGGGTGGACATGAACGACGAAAAGACCGTTGCGGGCTCCCTGAAGGTGTTCGAGGCGGCCGTGGACGCGCTGGAAAAAGCCCTCGGATAAAAAAATACGCATTAACCCGTCGCCGGCGCTCCCGGGGGAGCGCCGGCGCGTACGGGATCGGGTGAAACATGACCGGGTTCAACTTTGCCAAAAGACGGCGCACCGTCGCTGAGATGGCCAACCTGAGCGTGCTGGTGGAAAAATGGAAGGAATCGCTGCTGAGCGTCCTTCCGATCACCGCGCTGATGCTTTTGCTGTGCTTTTTCCTGGTGCCGCTGCCCTCCTCCGCCCTGTCGGGCTTTGTGTTCGGCTCCTGCCTGCTTGTGATCGGCATGGGCCTTTTTAATCTCGGCGCCGAAATGGCCATGACCCCCATCGGCGAGGGGGTCGGCGCCTCGCTGACCGCCTCCCGCAGGCTTTGGGTGGTGCTTCTGGCGGGGTTCCTGGCGGGGGTGCTGGTCACCGTCGCCGAACCGGACCTGACGGTGCTGGCCACGCAGGTGCCATCGGTGTCCAATTTCACGATCATCATTTCCGTGGCGCTGGGCGTGGGAATTTTCCTGATGCTGGCGCTGTGGCGCATCCTTTTCCGGGTGAAAATGTGGATCCTGCTTCTGGCGTCCTACGCGCTGGTCTTCCTGCTGGCGCAGTTCGTGCCGACGGGATTCATGGCGGTGGCCTTTGATTCCGGCGGCGTGACCACGGGCCCCATGACGGTGCCCTTCATCCTGAGCCTCGGTGCGGGCGTGGCGGGCATCCGGTCCGACAAGGGCGCGGAGAGCGATTCCTTCGGCCTGGTGGCCCTGGCCTCGGTGGGGCCCATCCTGTCGGTGATGATCCTGGCGATCATCTTTAATCCCCGGGGCGGGGAAAGCGCCGTCGTCTCGCTGAACGCCGCGGGGGATTCCATGGCGCTGTTCCGAAGCTTCAGCTCCCAGTTCCCCCATTATATGAAGGAGATGCTCCTTTCCCTGCTGCCCGTCGTCGGGTTTTTCCTGGTGTTCCAGTTTATTTCCCTGCGTCTTGTGTCCTCCAGGCTTCGCCGCATCGTCATCGGCCTGGTCTTCACCTATACAGGCCTGGTGCTGTTCATGACCGGCGTCAACGTCGGCTTTATGCCGGTGGGCTGGTTCATCGGCAAAAGCCTGGGGGCGGCGGTATACAGGTGGGCGCTGGTGCCCGTCGGCGCGCTGACAGGCTGGTTTGTGGTGTCCGCGGAGCCCGCGGTGGCGGTGCTCAGCCGCCAGGTGTACGACATGACGGCCGGCGCCGTATCCCAAAAGGCCCTCAAGCGGTGCCTCAGCGCCGGGGTGGCCATTTCCGTGGGCCTGGCCATGACGCGGGTGATCCTCCGGATCCCGGTCATGTATTTCCTGGCGCCGGGCTACGCTCTGGCGATGCTGCTGATGATCTTTTCGCCCCCGGTGTTCACATCCATCGCCTTTGACTCCGGCGGCGTGGCTTCCGGCCCGATGACGGCGGCCTTCCTTCTGCCGATGGCCATGGGCGCCTGCGAGTCGGCGGGCGGGGACGTGGTGGCGGACGCCTTCGGGGTGGTGGCGCTGGTGGCCATGACGCCGCTGATCGCCATCCAGCTGCTGGGCATCGTCTACGGCACGCGCACCCGCCGCGTCCGCGGCGGCGCGGGCGGCGAACGCGAGGAGATCATCGTGCTGATGGAGGATGAAGAATGAGCGCTGTCGAACTGTTTGTTTTGATCGTGCCCCGGGACCTGACCGACGGCTACGGGCTGTATTTCAGGGAAGCGGGCATCAGGACCCTGTTCAGCTTTCCCTGCGGCGGGACCGCCGGGGCGGGCATATTGTCCCGCCTGGGCCTGGAAAAAAACGAAAAGACCCTGTTCCTTACCGTGATGGACAGGAAAGGAGCAAGAAAACTGATGAACGGCTGCGTGACCGACATGGGCCTGAAAATGTCCGGCAACGGCATCGCGATGATTCTCCCGATGCAGGCGGTGGGCGGCGCTACCGCCCTGAAGGTGCTGGCGGACAATATGCCGATCAACCCTGACGAGGTGAAACCGATGGATAAGAAACCCGCATTTCCCTGCTCCCTGCTGGTGGCCATCTGCGAAAAGGAACATTCCGAGGATGTGATGGCCGCGGCCATCGCCGGCGGCGCCGGCGGCGGCACGGTGATCCACGCCAAGGGGACCGCGGGGGAGACAATGAAAAAATTCCTCGGCGTATCCCTGGCGACCGAGAAGGAAATGGTGCTGATCCTGGTCCGGCGGGAGACAAGGGACGCGGTGATGCGGCATGTGATGGACTCCGCCGGTGTGGACACGCCGGCCCATACCATCATGTTCGCCCTGCCGGTGGAGGAGACAGCCGGCGTCCGGAGCCTGGAGGTCCCGGAGGAAGTCCCGGAAGAAACCGAAGAAAGCACGGACGCGCGGAAAGAGGCTGAAACGGTATGATCGGAAAACAGGCGGTCAATCCTTACCTGCCCAACTGGGAATACGTGCCGGACGGAGAGCCCCATGTGTTCGGGGACCGGGTGTACGTTTACGGCTCCCACGACTTTTTCGGCGGCGACGTCTACTGCATGGGCGATTACGTGTGCTGGTCCGCCCCGGTAAACAGCCTGGGGGACTGGCGTTATGAGGGCGTGATTTACCGCAAGGACCAGGACCCGCACAACGGGGATTTACAGGGCAACCTGTACGCGCCGGATGTGACGCGGGGCCCGGACGGACGGTATTACCTCTATTACGTGCTGTCCACCTGGGGCGTGGTTTCGGTGGCGGTGTCGGATACCCCCGCCGGCGCCTACGAGTTTCTGGGGTATGTCCGGTATCCGGACGGCGCAAGGCTGGGCGAAAGGGAAGGCGACGAGCCCCAGTTCGATCCCGGCGTGCTTACGGAAGGGAACAGGACCTACCTGTACACGGGATTCTGCGGCTACGGGGACATGGGACGGCACGGCGCGATGTGCACGGTGCTCGGCCCGGACATGCTGACCGTTATTGAAGCCCCGCGCTTTGTGGCACCCGGGGTCATGTACGCCGGGGGGACGGGCTTTGAGGGGCACGCTTTTTTTGAGGCGCCGTCCATCCGCAAAAAAGACGGGCTGTACTGGTTCATCTATTCCTCCATCAAGTTCCACGAGCTGTGCTATGCCGTCAGCCGCGAGCCCGCCGGCGGCTTTGAATACAAGGGCGTGCTGGTCAGCGGCTGCGACATGGGCATCGGCACCTATAAGCCGGCGGAGAAGCCCATGTACTATACCGCCAACAACCACGGCAGCATGGAAAAGATCGGGGACGACTGGTATATTTTCTATCACCGGCACACCAACGGCACCAATTATTCCCGGCAGGGCTGCTTTGAGAAGCTCACCTTCCGGGAGGACGGCATGGCGAACCAGGCGGAAATAACCTCCTGCTGCGGCATAAAGCCCCTGGAGGGCCGGGGGGAATACCCCGCGTATATCGCCTGCCACCTGTTCACCGATACCGAGGTGACCTACGTTCCCTGGTCGGGCTGGATGGACGACCGCTTCCCCAAGATCACCCAGGAGATCCGGGACGGCGGGCGCGGCATCGGGTACATCGCCAATATGCGGGACAGCGCCACGGCGGGGTTTAAGTATTTCGACTGCCGGGGCGTAAAAAAAGTGACCGTGCGCACAAAGGGTTACGCCTCGGGCACCGTGGAAATAAAACTGAAATGGGACGGTGAAGCGGTCGGCAGCGTCCCGGTGGGGTACGCCAACGTGTGGAAGGAAACCACGGCGGAGGTGAACATCCCGGACGGCGTGCACAGCCTGTATTTCACCTTCCGGGGGCAGGGACACCTGCAGTTCGCCGCCTTCAGGCTGGAAACCGAAGCATGAAAAAACTTTTTCCGTTCCTTATGGCGCTCATTCTGTGCGGCGCGTTTTGTATCCCTGCGGCCGAAGGAAGCGAATATCCGTCTGTATACCGGCGGAGCCTGCCCTGCATGATTCCCCGCCCGACGATTTGGGCGGGCACCTTATCGTAAACGTCGCGGGCGCCTGCTCCTGGACGGCGTCGGCCGCGGACGGAAGCGGCTGGATCACCCTCCTCAGGGACGGCGGCTGTGAAAAGATCATCGATCCCGAAACCGTATATCACGCGAATCTGAACAGGACAGGGGCGCCGAGGGAGGGCCGCGTCCGTTTTTCCGCGGGGAAATTCGCGTATGATCTCCCGGTCCGGCAGGAGGTCCCGGAGGAGATCGTTTCCGTTGCGTCGGTCAGGCTGGACCGCGCTTCCGGGCTGGCGCCGGAGGGCGGCGCGTTTCGCCTGACCGCCGCCGGGACGAACCCGCGCATTGTCGTCGTCGCGGGCGAGGCCTGGCAGACCGGGAGCCCGATACCGCCGTCGGGCGGAAGATAGACCGTATACCCCTGCCGCCGGCCGCCGATAAAGCGCCGGCGGTTTTTCTTGACAGTCGCTCGGGGGCGTCCGTATAATATGGACTGTTCACACATCCCACCCGTTCGCGGGAGATGACGACAAGATCGGAGGCCGCCTTCAATGGACCTGGAAAAAGACTTCGGCAACAGGGTATTCAACGACGGGGTCATGCGCCGCAGGCTTCCCGGGGAAACCTACCGCGCTCTGCGCAGGACCATCAACGAAGGGCGGCACCTGGACCCGCAGGTGGCCCATGTGGTGGCCAACGCCATGAAGGACTGGGCCATCGAGCACGGGGCCACCCATTATACCCACTGGTTCCAGCCCATGACCGGGGTCACCGCCGAAAAGCACGACAGCTTTCTGTCGCCGCTGCCCGGCGGCAGGATTATCATGGATTTTTCGGGGAAGGAGCTGGTCCGGGGCGAGCCGGACGCATCTTCCTTCCCTTCCGGCGGCCTCAGGGCCACCTTTGAGGCCCGGGGCTATACCGCCTGGGATCCTTCCAGCTACGCCTTTATCAAGGGGCGCACCCTGTGCATCCCCACGGCCTTCTGCTCCTGGGGCGGCCACGCGCTGGACCAGAAGACCCCGCTGCTCCGCTCCATCCAGGCCGTCAGCCACGAGGCCAAAAGGATTTTGCGTCTTTTCGGCATGAACGACGTCAAGCGCGTCATGCCCACCTGCGGCCCGGAGCAGGAATATTTCCTGATCGACCGGGAATACTACGACAGCCGCAAGGACCTGAAATACTGCGGGCGCACCCTGTTCGGGGCCCGGCCGCCCAAGGGCCAGGAACTGGACGACCATTACTTCGGCTCCCTCAAGCCCCGCGTCGCCGCCTTCATGAAGGACGTGGACGAGGAGCTCTGGAGCCTGGGCGTGATGGCCAAAACAGAGCACAACGAGGTGGCCCCCTGCCAGCACGAGCTGGCCAGCGTTTATGAAAGCGTCAACGTGGCGGTGGACCATAACCAGCTGACCATGGAGGTGCTGCGCAAGGCCGCGGCCCGGCATGGGTTCGCCTGCCTTCTGCATGAAAAGCCCTTCATGGGGGTCAACGGCTCGGGCAAGCACAACAACTGGTCCCTGCAGACCGATACCGGCGTCAATCTGCTGGAGCCGGGGGACACCCCGGTGGAAAACGCGCTGTTCCTTCTGATGCTGGCCGCGGTGATCGCCGCGGTGGACAGGCACGGGGACCTTCTGCGCGCCAGCGTGGCCGGGGCCGGCAACGAATACCGCCTGGGGGCCAGCGAGGCCCCGCCGGCCACCGTCAGCATGTACCTGGGGGACGAACTGACCGGCATCCTGGACGCGCTGGTGAACCACAACGCCTACACCCCCATGTCCAGCAGCGAAATGGACGTGGGCGTCAGAATCCTGCCGGCCATTCCCAGGGATACCAGCGACCGCAACCGCACCTCGCCCTTCGCCTTTACCGGCAACAAATTCGAGTTCCGCATGCCCGGGGCGTCGATGAACGTGGCGGCGTGCAACACCGTCATCAACACCGCCGTGGCCGACGAGCTGCGCATGTTCGCCGACCGTCTGGAAAAGGTGGAGGACCTCAGGAGCGCCGTCCAGGGCCTGATCATCGAAACGGTGTCGGAGCACAAAAGGATCATCTTCAACGGCAACAACTATTCCGACGAATGGAAGGCAGAGGCCGAAAGGCGCGGGCTCAAAAATCTGCGGACCCTGCCGGAATGCGCCTCCTGCCTGCTGGAGGACGAAAACGTGGCGCTCTTCGAGCGCATGAAGGTGTACACACGGGAGGAGCTGCGCTCCCGCTACGAGATCCTGATGGAGCATTATTCCAAGGTGAAGGCCATCGAGGCCAACACCATGCTGGATATGACCGGCAAGCAGTACCAGCCCGCCATCCTGAGGTATTCGCGGACCGTCGCCGCGGAAGCGCTGAAAAAGCAGGCCCTTTTGCCCGACGTGGACGCTTCCTACGAAAAGGACCTGCTGCGGGACCTGGACGCGCACCTGAAGAAAATCGACCTGAAAAAGCGTGAGCTGCAGGCCCTGACGGACCGGGTGCCCGGGGACGGGGTGGCCTCCGCCGTGTATTTTTCCACCAGGGTCAACACCGTCATGGAGGAATTGCGCGCCCTGGTGGACGAGTGCGAGGGCCTGGTGGACGAGACGGTCTGGCCCGTGCCCTCCTACGGGCGGATGCTGACCCAGCGCGAGGGCGGAGAGCGCGACACCGACGGGGAGTAAACGATGGATAACGATCTTTCAAAGGCCGCGGGGACGTCCCCCGCGGCCCTGATCCTCTTTAGGGACGGGGATCTGTGCGCGGCGGTGAAGCCCGCAGGGGCGACCTGCGAAAACGACGGCGAAAGAAGCATGCCTGCCCTGATCGCCCGGGCCCTTTCAATGGATGCCGGGGATGTGCGCCCGGTGCATCGCCTGGACCGGGAGACCGGGGGCGTGATGGTGTACGCCCTGAGCGCCTTCGGGGCTTCCGCCCTTTCGAAAAGCGTCAGAGAGGGCCGGCTTGAAAAACGCTACCTCGCCGCGGTCACGGGGTCCGTCGGGGAAGAGGAGGGGCAGTGGCGGGATCTGCTTTATCACGACGCGCAAAGGAACCGATCCTACGTCGTGAAGCGTATGCGCCGCGGGGTGCGGGAGGCGGCGCTGCAATTTAAAACGGCGCGCGCCTTCGAGGCAGGGGACGGCCGGCCCGCCGGCGAAATCCTGGATATCCGCCTTCTGACCGGGCGCACCCACCAGATCCGCGCGCAGTGCGCCTCCCGGGGGCATCCCCTGATCGGGGACAGGCGCTACGGCTCCTCCGCCGCCCATCCCATGGCGCTCTGGTGCCTGGAGATATCCTTCCCTCATCCGCGGACCGGGCGTAAAATGACGTTTTCCTGCCCGCCGCCGGAGGGCACGCTGCTTGCGATGATGTGGGATAAGACCGGAATAAAACCAGATGGTTCATTTTCGGGCCCCGGGAGCGGCGGCGTGCCGTGAAGGCCCCTTCCCGCGGGCGCGGCTCCCGATTTGGATAAAAAAAAGATGCGGGAGCCAAAACAAAGCCCCCGAAACATTGACAGAAGGCTTTTAAAAAGGATATAATCATAGATGGCAGGCACGAAGGAATCCAACCCCGAGTGCGTATGTATGTTCGACAAAGAGGAGGAATTGATATGCCAATCAAAATGACCGTGGACGGAAATGAAGCGGTAGGACACGTTGCGTACATGTTTTCCGATGTAGCGGCGATTTATCCGATCACCCCGTCCTCACCCATGGCCGAGCATGTGGACGAATGGGCCGCGCAGGGCAGGAAGAACCTGTTCGGTCAGAAGGTCCGCATCGCCGAGATGGAATCTGAAGGCGGCGCCGCGGGTTCCGTGCACGGCAGCCTTGCCGCCGGCGCGCTGACCACCACCTTTACCGCGTCCCAGGGTCTTCTTCTGATGATCCCCAACATGTATAAGATCGCCGGCGAGCTTCTTCCCGGTGTCTTCCATGTTTCCGCCCGCGCCCTGGCGTATCACGCCCTGAGCATCTTCGGCGACCACAGCGACGTGATGTCCTGCCGTCAGACAGGTTTCGCGATGCTGGCCTCCGCCTCCGTCCAGGAAGCCATGGACATGGCCCTGGTGAGCCATCTGGCCGCCATCGAGAGCTCCGTGCCTTTCCTGCATTTCTTCGACGGTTTCCGCACCAGCCACGAAATCCAGAAGATCGACGCCTTCACCATGGACGAAGTCCGTCCCCTGGTGAACTGGGACAAAGTCAAGGAATTCCGCGCCCGCGCCCTGAACCCCGAGCATCCGCATCAGGCCGGCACCGCGCAGAACCCGGACATCTACTTCCAGGGCCGTGAAGCCGCCAACAAGTATTACCTGGCCGTGCCCGAGATCGTCCAGGCCGCCATGGACAAGGTCGCCGCCGTTTCCGGCCGCGCCTACAAGCTGTACGATTACTACGGAGCTCCCGACGCGGAGTCCGTTATCGTGGCCATGGGCTCCGGCACCGAAGCCATCCACGAGACCATCGACCGCATGCTGAAGGAAGGCCGCAAGGTGGGCGTCGTCAAGGTCCATCTGTACCGTCCCTTCTCCGCGAAGCACTTCATGGAAGCCGTTCCCGCCAGCTGCAAAAAGATCGCCGTGCTGGACCGCACCAAGGAAGCCGGCTCCTTCGGCGAGCCCCTGTACGAGGACGTGGTTTCCGTGCTGTTCGAAGCCGGACGCACCGACATCAAGGTGGTCGGCGGCCGCTTCGGTCTGGGCAGCAAGGAATTCACCCCCACCTGCGTCAAGGCCGTTTATGACAACCTGGATGCCGCCGAGCCCAAGAACCACTTCACCGTGGGCATCAACGACGACGTGACCGGCCTGAGCCTGCCCCTGGGCGAACTTTACAACGCCGCGCCCGAAGGCACCATCTGCTGCAAGTTCTACGGCCTCGGCTCCGACGGCACCGTCGGCGCCAACAAGAACTCCATCAAGATCATCGGCGACCATACCGACAAATACGCCCAGGCCTATTTCGCCTATGACTCCAAGAAGTCCGGCGGCCTGACCGTGAGCCACCTGCGCTTCGGCGACGTGCCGATCCGCTCCCCGTACCAGATCGACGCGGCCGACTTCATCGCCTGCCATAACCCCGCGTACGTCACCATGTACGACATGGTCTCCTCCCTGCGCCAGAACGGCACGTTCCTGCTGAACTGCCCCTGGACCGAGGATCAGCTGGACGCCGAGCTGCCCGCCTCCATGAAGCAGCTGCTGGCTAAGAAGAACGCGAAGTTCTACATCATCAACGCCATCGAGCTGGCCGGCAAGGTCGGCATGGGCGGACGCATCAACACCATCATGCAGGCCGCTTTCTTCAAGCTGGCCAACATCATCACCTATGACAAGGCCGAGGAATACATGAAGGCCTATGCCAAGAAGACCTACGGCAAGAAGGGCGACGCCGTCGTTCAGAAGAACTACGACGCCATCGACATTTCCATCACCGGACTGAAGGAAGTCAAGGTGCCCGCCGAATGGGCCAACGCCACCACCGGCGCCGTTCCCATGAAGGTGAACGCCACCGAATACTTCGACACCTTCGTCAGGCCCATCCTGGCGCAGGCCGGCGATAAGCTGCCCGTTTCCGCCCTGGACCCCAGGGGCATCGTGCCCACCGGCACCACCAAGTTCGAGAAGCGCGGCATCGCCGTCAAGGTCCCCGAGTGGCAGGCCGACAAGTGCATCCAGTGCGGCCGCTGCGCCCTGGTCTGTCCCCATGCCTGCATCCGTCCCGTCCTGGTGAAGGACGGCGCCGAGGTGCCCGAGGGCTTTGTGACCAAGAAGGCCACCGGCAAGGAATTCGCCGGCTACCAGTACCGCATGCAGGTCAGCGTTATGGACTGCACCGGCTGCGGCAACTGCGAGGAAGTCTGCCCCGCCAAGGAAAAGGCCCTCGTGATGAAGCCCCTGGACAGCCAGCGCGCCCAGGAAGCCAACTGGGAATTCGCCATGGCCAATCCCGTGCCCGAGACCGTCGTCTTCGAGCCCAAGTCCGTCAAGAACCTGCAGTTCAAGCAGCCGCTGTTTGAGTTCTCCGGCGCCTGCGCGGGCTGCGGCGAGACCCCCTATGTGAAGGTCATCACCCAGCTGTTCGGCGACCGCATGATCATCGCCAACGCCACGGGCTGCTCCTCCATCTACGGCGGCTCCGCCCCCACCTGCCCCTATACCGTCAACCAGAAGGGCCACGGTCCCGCCTGGGCCAACAGCCTGTTTGAGGACAACGCCGAGTTTGGCTACGGCATGCACCTGGCCACCGCTCAGCGCCGCGCCAAGCTGGCCGACATCGTCGGCGAACTGATCGCCTGCGAATGCGCCACCGAGGAAGTCAAGGCCGCCGGCAAGGAATGGCTGGACAACTTCAACGACGCCGAAGGCAGCCGCGCCGCCGGTGAAAAGCTGCTGGCCGCCGTCAAGGGTGTCGACAGCGAAAACGCCAGGCTGGTCGAGGAAATGGCCGATCTGCTGACCAAGAAGTCCATCTGGATCTTCGGCGGCGACGGCTGGGCCTATGATATCGGTTACGGCGGACTGGACCACGTCCTGGCCCAGAACCAGGATGTCAACGTCCTGGTGCTCGACACCGAGGTGTACTCCAACACCGGCGGACAGGCCTCCAAGTCCACGCCCACCGGCTCCGTGGCCAAGTTCGCCGCGGCCGGCAAGCAGACCAAGAAGAAGGACCTGGGCATGATGGCCATGTCCTACGGCTATGTCTACGTCGCCACCGTGGCCATGAGCGCCAATCCCGAGCAGATGATCAAGGTGATGCGCGAGGCCGAAGCCTATCACGGCCCGTCCCTGATCATTGCCTACGCGCCCTGCATCAACCACGGCATCAACATGTCCAAGTCCCAGGCCGAAATCCGCAAAGCCGTGGAAGCCGGCTACTGGCCGCTGTACCACTTCAATCCCGACGCGGAGAAGCCCTTCACCCTGGACAGCAAGGATCCCACCGCTTCCTACCAGGACTTCCTGGCCGGAGAGGTCCGCTACACCTCCCTGAAGAAGCAGTTCCCGGATGCCGCCGACGCCCTCTTCGCCAAGAACGAGAAGGACGCCCAGGTGAGGCTGGCCCGCTATAAGGAAATGAACGGCTGATTACGCAAAGCGACATAACACCGGGGCCGTGAGGCCCGGCGCGTTTAAGCGCCGGGGCTTCACGGCCCCTTTTTTATCCCGGGATTTTATGATATAATCGGGAATGCCCCCCGCGGGCAAATAAATGCGGCGCCCCATCCGGCATCGGAGGGACAGCCGGCGAGGATATGACGATGGACGAAATCATCAGACTGGAAAACGTCAGCTACGCCTATGAGGAGGACGGCCCCAGGGCCGTGGAGGGGCTGAACCTTTCATTTGAGCGGGGTTCCTTCACCGCGGTGCTCGGGCACAACGGGAGCGGGAAGAGCACCATGGCCAAATTGATGAACGGCCTTTTCCTGCCCACCGAGGGCCGCGTGACCGTGGACGGCATGGATACCGCCGACGAAAAGTACACCTGGGAGATCCGGAAAAAGGCCGGGATGATTTTCCAGAATCCCGACAACCAGCTGGTGGCGACGGTGGTGACCGACGACGTAGCCTTCGGCCTGGAAAACCTGGGCGTTCCGCCCGCCGAGATGCCCGAAAGGATCAACTGGGCCCTTAAGCAGGCGGGGATGGCGGAGCACGCCTTCAAGGCGCCGCACCTCCTTTCCGGCGGGCAGAAGCAGCGCGTGGCCATCGCCGGCGTGCTGGCCATGAGGCCGGAAATCATCATCTGCGACGAGGCCACGGCCATGCTGGACCCCCAGGGCCGCCGGGAGGTGCTGTCGGTGATGGAAAAACTGAACCGGGAGCAGGGCATCACCGTGATCTGGATCACCCATTTCATGGAGGAGGCGGTGCGCTTTTCCCGCCTGATCGTAATGGACCGGGGAAGCGTGGCGATGGACGGGACCCCCGCGGAGGTGTTCTCCGACGAGGAGAAGCTGGAAAGGATGCACCTGAGGCTGCCTGTCATGGCCAGGCTCAGCATGAAGCTGCGGAAGGAAAACGCGGACATCCCGCTGTGCCTTACCGCGGAGGACTTGGCACGGGAGGCGGAGAAAAGATGGAACTGAAGCTTGATCACGTGACCCACACCTATCAGCCCGGGAGCCCCTTCCAGGCCACCGCCATCCGGGATATCTCCCTGACGGTGGGGGACGGGGATTTTACCGCGCTGATCGGGCCCACCGGCAGCGGCAAATCCACCCTGGCGCAGCACCTGAACGGCCTTCTGAAGCCCACCGGGGGCACCGTGACCCTGGACGGGGAGGACATCCACCAGAAGGGCTACGATCGGCGGCGGGTGAGGCAGCGGGTGGGCCTGGTGTTCCAGTACCCGGAGACCCAGCTGTTTGAAGAAACCGTCAAAAAGGACATTTCCTTCGGCCCCAGGAACCTGGGCCTTTCCGAGGAGGAGATCGCCGAACGGGTGCGGACGGCCATGGAGCAGGTGGGGCTGGACTATGAGAGCGAGGGGGAGAAGAGCCCCTTTGAGCTTTCCGGCGGCAAAATGCGCAGGTGCGCCATCGCCGGCGTCATCGCCATGCGCCCGACGATCCTGGCGCTGGACGAACCCACCGCCGGGCTGGACCCCGAGGCGCGGGAGGAGCTGATGGAAATGGTGGCCGACCTGCACCGGAAGGGCACGGCCATCGTCATGGTGACCCACAATATGGACGACGCGGCGAAGTACTGCAGCCGCACGGTGGTGCTGGAAAAGGGCAGGGTCGTTATGGACGGCGCGCCGAAGGAGGTTTTTACCCGCGCGGAGGAGCTGACCCAAATGGGCCTGGACGTGCCGCAGGTGCTCAGGCTGGGGATGCTGCTCAGGGAAAAGGGCATTCCCTTCCCGGAGGACGCGATATGCGAGGAGGAAGCGGAAAAGGCGCTGCTTGAACTGTTCAAAGGCAAATCACGCCCGGCCCGGCTTCCCGGTCAGGAAGGGGGGCGCGGACATGCTTGACAATTTCGCCTTCGGCCAGTACTACCCGGGGACCAGCGTGTTCCACCGGATGGACCCCCGGATGAAGATCATCCTGCTGATCCTGTACATCGCCGGCATTTTCTGCGCCGGAACCCTGCCGTCCTTTGCGGTGCCGCTGCTTTTCATGGTCTTTTCCATTCATATGGCGGCCGTGCCGCTGAAAATGGTCTTCAAATCCCTGAAGCCCCTCAGGTTCATCCTGATTTTTACCTTTGTGCTCAACCTGTTCTTCCTGCAGGGGGAAAGGGTGCTGCTGGACCTGGGCTTTGCCAGGATCACCCGGGAGGGCCTGGTGAACGCCGTTCTGTACGCCCTCCGGCTGGTGTTCCTTGTGATGGGCTCGTCGCTTTTGACCCTGACCACCGCGCCGGTGCCCCTGACCGACGGCCTGGAAAGGCTTCTGAGCCCCCTGAAAGCAATCCGGTTCCCGGCGCATGAGATGGCCATGATGATGACCATCGCCCTGCGGTTCATCCCCACGCTCCTTGAGGAGACCGACAAGATCATGAAGGCCCAGAGCGCCCGCGGCGCCGACTTTGAAAGCGGCAACCTGATCCAGCGGGCCAAAGCCATGGTGCCCCTGCTGGTGCCGCTGTTCGTGTCCTCCTTCCGGCGGGCCGGGGAGCTGGCCATGGCCATGGAGGCCCGGTGCTATCACGGGGGCGAGGGAAGGACCCGTCTGCATGTATTGAAAATGGCCAGGCGCGACTATATTGCCCTGGCGCTGGGGATCGTCATGGTGGCGCTGACGGTGGCGCTTTCCCGCCTGACGGCCGGGCTGATCTGACGTTATCCTGCGTTTTTTAAAGGGGATCCGCGTGAAAAATGAGGCGGCCGAATATTGAGAAGTTGAGCAAAATCGGGTATACTTGAACTGCTGCCTGGTACCTATCAAGAGAAAGGGGTCCGATTTGAATGAAGAAATGCGCTGTTTCCCTGATGCTGATCCTGTCGCTGCTGGCGGTATGCCTTGCGCCCTGCGCCGCCGAGGCGCCCGGCGAGATGACCGCCACGGTCACCGAGATCCAGAAATACGGCAACGTGGTCCTCTCCCTTACCTGCACGGAGCTGACGGAAGCCGGCTATGCCTATGGCGACGTCGTCACCGTGACGGTGGGCGGAGCGGGCTATGACATGCCTGTCGGGTCCAACTACGCGGACGTGGACCAGGGAAGCATGGTCTGCCGCGCCGTGTACAGCGAGTCCGAGGGCACCGATTATGTGCTGGTGGCCGTCAATATGGGCGATTTTGCCACCACCGCGGGCATCGCGACCAAGGCCAAGATCGAAGAGGATCCGGGCTACCTGTGGACCTACGTGATGGAGGAACCCGTGACCGTCACCATTTCCATGAAGGAAAAGGGCGGCTATTATGACGAGTACGTCATGCGCCAGCTGTCCCGCAGCCTGGAGAGGGACGATTACCCGGACCTGACCGACAGCGAGTTCGCCAATTTCCGCCCGGTGACCACCACCGGCATGGGCGCGGGCAGGCTTTACCGCTCCTCCAGCCCCGTCAATCCCGAGATTAACCGCAATTCCCAGGCCGCTGCGGCCGCCGAAGCAGCCGGAATCAGGACCGTGATGAACCTGGCGGACGCCGCGTCCGTCCTGACGGCCTACGAGGGCTATGAAGGATCCTGGTACAGCACCCTGAACGTGATCCCCCTGAACCTGGGCGTGGATTTTGCGGCCGATGATTTCCGCGCCGGGCTGGCCGACGGCTTCCGCTTCATCGCCTCCAACGAAGGCCCCTACCTGGTCCACTGCAACGAGGGCAAGGACCGCGCGGGCTTTGCCTCCGCCATCCTGGAGTGCCTGATGGGCGCCACCGCCGAGGAAGTCGTGGCGGACTACATGGTGACTTATTACAACTATTACGGCGTGGCCGACGGCACCGACCAGTACAACGCCATCGCCTCCTCCAACATCGTCAAATCCCTTTCCGCCGCCTTTGGCGTGGATGACTTCTATTCCGCCGACCTGGCGAAGGAAGCGGAGGAATACCTGGCCGACATCGGCATGACGGAGGACGAGATCGCCGCACTGAAGACGGCCCTCGGCCCGGACGCGGCGGCTGAGGAAGTGACGGTCACCGGCAAGGTTACCGAGATCGAAAAATACGGCCACGCGCTCCTGGACGTTTCCATCGCCGATTTCGCCCTGGCGGGCTTCGAACTGGGCGACATCGTCACCGTCGAGGCGGGCGGCGCATCCTATGACATGCCCTTTTTCAACGGCTATTATGTGGACCGCGGCGAGATGATGGTCCGCGCCTATCCCGGGCACGAATACATCGCCGTGTGCATCAACTACGGCAAGTTCGCCGAGACCGCCGGCATCGGCGTGGGCGACGAGGTGACCATCTCCCTGAAGGAGAAGGCCGGCGCCCTGACCGTGCAGGAGATCAATTCCCTGGTTTACACCAACGACCGCGCCGATTATGCCTCTGACGAGGTGTTCGCCAACTTCCGTCCCGTGGCGCTCGGAGACATCGCCGAAGGCCGCCTGTTCCGCTCCGCGTCCCCCGTCAACAACAAGAACGGCCGCGCCGCCTATGCCTGCGCCCTGATGGAGAACGCCGGCGTGAAGACTGTTTTGAACCTGGCTGAGACCCCCGAGGAGCTGGAAGCGCTTTTCGCCGCCGAGGACTTTGCCTCCGCCGGCTATAAGGCGCTCAGCGACGACGGGCATGTCCTTGCGCTGGGCCTGCCGATCAACTATACCTCCGATGAATTCGGCGGCGAGGTGGTCCGGGGCCTCAGCTTCCTTTCCGAACAGGAAGGCCCTTACCTGATCCACTGCACCGAGGGTAAGGACCGGGCCGGCTTCGTATGCATGCTGCTGGAAGCGCTGATGGGCGCCGACAAGGATGAGATCGTGGCCGACTATATGCTCAGCTATGTTAACTATTACGGCATCGATCCCGAGCGGGACGCCGCCAAGTACGCGATGATCGCCGAAAAGAATGTATGCCAGATGCTGTGCTCCGTATGCGGGCTGGAAGACGGGGCGGACCTTGAGGGCGTGGACCTGGCCGGGGCTGCGAGGAATTACCTGATTTCCCACGGCATGACCGAGGAAGCGGCGGACGCCCTGACCGCGAAGCTGAAATAAGCGCCGCGGCATTGACAAACGAGTTAGATTAGTCTATCTTTAATGGCGGCGTTCCCGTTACGGAACGCGCAGGAGGTTACAGAATATGAAAAAACCGGTAGTTCTGGTCGTCATGGACGGCGTAGGCGAAACCCCGAACGAGCTTGGGAACATGGTTCTGAAGGCCACCACCCCCACCCTGGACATGCTCAAGGAAAAATATCCCTTCCGCACCATCAAGGCGCACGGCACGGCGGTGGGCCTGCCCTCCGACGACGACATGGGCAACAGCGAGGTGGGCCACAACGCCCTGGGCTGCGGGCAGATCTATTCCCAGGGCGCGCAGCTGGTCAACGAATCCATCGAATCCGGCGCGATCTACCAGAGCGAAACATGGAAGGACCTGGTCGGCTCCGTCGTTGAGAAGGGCACTGCCCTGCATTTCATCGGCCTGCTTTCGGACGGCAACGTGCACTCCAACATCTCCCACCTGATCGCCATGATCCGCGAGGCAAAGAAGGAAGGCGTCAAAAAGGTCCGCGTCCACGCGCTGCTGGACGGCCGCGACGTGCCCGCCACCTCCGCGCCGGAGTATATCGCCAAACTGGAAGCCGTCTTCGCGGAGCTGAACGACGATACCTTCGACGGCAGGATCGCCTCCGGCGGCGGCCGTATGCAGATCACCATGGACCGCTACCAGGCCAACTGGGGAATGGTCAAAGCCGGCTGGGACGTGCACGTCCACGGCATCGGCCCGGACTGCAAAATCGGCGGGGAAGGCCGCTTCTTCGGCAGCGCCTCCGAGGCCGTTGAGACCCTGCGCGCCGAGACCGGCGCCATCGACCAGGACCTGCCCGCCTTCGTCATCGGCGAAAACGGCAAGCCCGTGGGCGCGATGCAGGACGGCGACAGCGTCATCCTGTACAACTTCCGCGGCGACCGCGCCCTGGAAATTTCCATGGCCTTTGACGGCGACGCGTCCTTTGACAAGTTCGACCGCGGCGTGATCCCGCAGGTCAAATACGCCGGCATGCTGGAATACGACGGCGACCTGCACATCCCGCACAAGTACCTGGTGAACCCGCCGCAGATCCGCAACACCCTCACCGAGCTCCTGGTGGCCGCCGGCATCAAAGAGTACGCCGTGTCCGAGACCCAGAAGTACGGGCATGTGACCTACTTCTGGAACGGCAACCGTTCCGGCAAGGTCAGCGAGGAGCTGGAGGATTACTGCGAGATCCCCAGCGACGTGCGTTCCTTCGACGAGTGCCCCTGGATGAAGGCCACCGAGATCACGGACAAGGTGATCGAGGCCATCGAAAGCAAAAAATACGGCTTCATCCGCTGCAACTATCCCAACGGCGACATGGTGGGCCATACCGGCAGCCTGCCGGCCACCGAGATCGCCGTGGAGAGCGTGGACCTGCAGTTGGCACGCGTCCTGAAATGCTGCGAGGAGAACGACTGCATCCTGCTGGTCACCGCCGACCACGGAAACTCCGACCAGATGCTGGAGAAGAACAAAAAGGGCGGCATCCAGGTGCGCACCGCCCACAGCCTGAATCCCGTTCCCTTCATCATCTGGGACAAGGACGAGCGGCACGATATGGACACCGAAAAGCCCTTCGGCCTTGCCAACGTGGCTCCCACCGTGGCGGAGCTCCTGGGCGTCAAACCCTATGACTGCTGGGAAGAGAGCATGATCAGACACTGATTTCTAAAAAATTGCGGGCCCCGTCGAAGCGGGACCCGTTTTTTTTTCGCCCGGGGAGACGCCGGGGGCCTGTTCGGCCCCCGGAAATCCGAACCAGGGAGATGATCTCCCCGGACCCACAATCTGTTTGACGCATGCGTCTGCCTCCCGACAGGCGGGTATTGCCTGAGGTATGACGCAAAGCAAAGCGCCGGATCGGGGTGCAGGGGCGGCGCCCATGCCGGGGGTCCGGGGCCGCGCAGGCCCCGGGCTTCGTTTGTACGCCCGCCATGGGCAATAGCTTGGTGGTGAAAGTCCACTACACGCTTGGTAGTAGGAAGTGTTAGCCGAACGGCAAGGGTGTCCATCGCGAGA
>CADANQ010000050.1 GCA_902789365.1 uncultured Eubacteriales bacterium | reverse complement strand
ACGCCGCTGAAACGGATCATAATCGGAGGGAGATCCCTCCGATACCTCCCCGCTGCTGCCATACGTTTGTTCTCCTTCACACACGACTGAACAGTTACCAATTCGGCTACAGCCGTCCGGCCGCCGCGGCGGCTGAAAACGGACCGGATCGGACGATTTACGAAAATACGGGCGGCACCGGTTCGCCGCGCCCGCCTGTTATATAGTAGAAGTAAAAAAATTCAACGGGTCAGGCGCACGGCTTTTCCGCGTGTTTTTTTATGGCTTTTTTTGACGAAATTGTAAACATCTCGTAACGCTCTTTTAACGGTTCGGCCTGTCAATCCCTTCCGAATCGGTTGACAAGCCGGAGGCAAAAATATATAATCAATTAACGTGTGTAATGTATTGGCAAATCGTGCAGGGACAAAATCCAATCATCATTTAAGGGGGTATTTTTCAATGTCGTTTACCAGGAAAAAATGGACTCTCCTGCTTTCGATGATCCTGGCGGCAGTCCTCATCGTGACAGGCGTGGCCGCGTATTCAGGCGTAAAAGCGGAATCGGGCGATCCGACCACCGAGGGCGGCGGTCCCACCGAAGGCGGCGACCCCACCGGAGGCGATGAGCCCATTGAAATAGAATGGGGATCTCTCGTCCTGACCTATAACGGTCAGCCCCAGGCGCCGACCGCTACTTACAACGGCCAGCAGGTGACCGTGACCGTGAACGGCCAGGCGATCGAAGTCGGCGATAACTATACCGCCACCGCGTCGCTGGAGGGATATACGATCAGCGAACCCACCAAAACATTCAGCATTATTCCCCGGACCGTCACCCTGACCCCCGCGTCGAAGGAGAAGGATTACGGCGCCGAAGACCCCGAGCTGACCTATACCCTGAGCGACGAAACCTACCGTGACCAGGTGACCGGCAAGCTGGCCCGCGAAGAGGGCGAGAATGTCGGCGAATATGCGATCACCCTCGGCACCATTGCCAGCGACAACCTGGACATCGACTTCCAGGACGGCGCGAAGTTAACGATCGGTAAACGGACCGTGAAGCTGACCCCCAAAGACGGTCAGTCCAAGGTGTTTGACACCGACGAACCCGAACTGGAATATGAACTGGACGACGAAACCTACCGTGACCAGGTGACCGGCAAGCTGGCCCGCGAAGAGGGTGAGAATGTCGGCGAATATGCAATCACCCTTGGCACCATTGCCAGCGACAACCTGGAAATCAAGTTCACGGAAGGCGTGAAGTTTGAAATCACCGAACGGCCCGTGACGCTGACCCCCAAAGACGGTCAGTCCAAGGTGTTTGATACCGACGATCCCGAAGCGCTGGAATATACCCTGACCGATGCCGACGGGACTGACGTAACCGAAAAATACAAGGACCAGATAACCGGCAAACTGGCCCGCGAGGGACAGGATGACGTCATTTCCGATGGCGGCCAGGTCGGCGCCGGCCAGAAGGCGGGCACCTACGCCATCACCCTGGGCACGGTCGAAAGCAATAACCTGGAGATCACATTCACGGCCGGCAAGACGTTTGAAATTACGGCGCGTGAAGTGAAGGTGGTCCCGGACGCGAATCAATCGAAGATATACGCGGAGGACGACCCGAAGGAGTACACCTTTACGGTTGAAGTGTCGGGCGCGAATCATGACGGAGCATTCTATCACGATTACCTGATCGGCGGCAGCCTGACCCGTGAAGAGGGAGAAGACGTCGGCGAGTATGCCTATATCGCTTCCACTCTGACTGACACCACCGGCGGCAGCCTCGTTATGCCCGCGGAAGTGGAAAACAAGGATACGGTCAAGTTCGAAATCACCAAACGGCCTGTGACGCTGACCCCCAAAGACGGCCAGTCCAAGATTTTCGACACCGACGATCCCGAAACGCTGGAATATACCCTGACCGATAAAGACGGGACCACTGATGTGACCGAAAAGTTCAAGGACCAGATAACCGGCAAGCTGGCCCGCGAGGGACAGGACGACGTCATTTCCGAAGACGGTACGATCGGCACCGGTCAGAAGGCGGGCTCCTACGCCATCACCATCGGTACGATCGAAAGCGCCAACCTGGAGATTGCCTTCACGGAGGGTGTGCAGTTTGAAATCACGGCGCGTACGGTTCAGGTGATCCCGGACGCGGAACAGTCCAAGACGTACGCCGCGGCGAATCCGGAGGAATATACCTATTCGATCGGACTGACAGATCCCGCGAATCATGACGGAGCATTCTACCACGATCACTGGATCGGCGGCAGTCTGACCCGTGAAGAGGGCGAAGCGGTCGGCGAATACGCCTATATCGCTTCCACCCTGACAGACGGCACCGGCGGCAGCCTTGTCATGCCCGCGGATGTGGAAAACAAGGATACGGTCAAGTTCACAATCGAGGGCGCATTCGCCGGAACCGTGCTGGTTCTTGACTTTGACAAAATTACCAACCGGACCCGGACGGTCACCGTAACTGTTTCCGGCATTGAGGCTGATCTGTCCGGCGCCCAGGCGACGCTGACGCTGACGAATGACGTAAAGACAGAGGCTTTCGCCGCGGACGGTGATTACACACTCAGCATCCCGTTTACGGTGGACGGATATAAGTACTGGCTGACCGCCGGTAATTATACGCTGACCATGAACGCCCCGAAGAAGGACGGCGGAATCGAAAATGTGGCCGAACTGGACGTGACGGTTGCCCAGGATCAGCTGACGGAATTGAGCGCGGGAAGTTCGCTTTACACCGACGCCGGCAGTCTGATCGGACCTTACGGCTCCGGTGCCGAAATTCATTTCGATCCGGCGAATTTCGAATACAAAAATGCCGTTCCGTTCGAAGCCGGCGCAAATGTAGAAGAGCTGACCATTAATTCCGTGACGATTACAGCGGAGAACGGGTATTCGGCGTCGGTGGCGCTGCCTCAGACGACGTTCTATGTCTCCGGAGTGACAACGCTGTTTACAGAGGCGGATCTGGCGAGCTATGTGGCCGGTCTGTTTTCCGGCAATCCTGACAAGGTGGATATTGACCGGGTAACGGTTACAGTGGATGCGGCCATCAGCTCGGGCGACCTGGCGGCTGAAACGCCGATTAAGATCCATGATACGTTTACATATGACTTCCAGGCGAAGCCGTGCTCCGTCGTTACCCATGTGGACAACCGTACCTACGATGTTACGCTGAACTTCGGAGAAGATGACTGCAGTATTATAAGCGTTACACCGCCGCAGGGGTTCACCCTTAAAGAGTTCAGCGACAACAAGGTGTCCCTGGCATATGACGTGCACAATCTGCCGAAATCCGGCGGCACGCTTACCGTCGTCATTCAGGACAAAGCGGGCAATACTTATACCAAAGCGCTGACCGGCATCGGCCGCGCGTCCGCGGATGGCATTTCTGATATCAGGATTTCCCCCGTCACCGAGGAAGATTCCAAGATGTACGTGGGCGGAGCGTTCCGTATTTCCGGCCGCGCCACCTGCTATGAGACGCTGAATATCGTCATTTCCGATACGAGCGGCCAGAAGTATTTGACTGACAGCGTTACGGTGCCCGGAAGCGCCGATACCTGGTCGTCCTCTGACACCGGATTTTGGAGCCTGACCTTCCGCGACAGCGACCTGAACCTGCCCAGGAACAAGCCCCTGCAGCTGAGCATCAGCTACGCGAACGTGAACGGCGGATCGTATAAGACCATCCTGATCTATGACGACAAATGCCAGCAGCCCATCCTGCTCACTCCCGTTTACAGCGGCATGAAGATCCTGGCCGGCTATGCCGAGCCCGGCGCCGAAGTGACGGTGATCCTGGAAGACGAGGAAGTGACCGTGACAGCCGATTACAAGGGCTACTTCAAGGTGGAGTTTGAAGACGGCGTCTACGATTCCCAGATCGCCGTGGTGGCAAGCGACATCGTCAACAATACAACCGACGAAATCGCCTATGAGGTGCCTGTCCGCTTCAGCGACGTGGAAAACAGGATTACCAACGCGTATCCTATCGGCGCCATGATCCAGGACGACACCGGCATGGTGCGCCTGATCGCCACCCCTGTGGCGCTGGAGGATCTGGCCGAAGGCCCCATCGAACTGCCCATGCTGACCGCCAGCTTCTTCAAGGTGGGCACCATTACCATCGCCATGGACGAAGAGGGCAGGATCAGCTTCACGCCCGTGATCGATGAGCCTTACCGGGTGGAAAACGCTGCGAGCTATTTCAACGTTTACAGCGCCATGCCCGCCGCGAACGCGCTGGACGCCGATAAACGGGGCGAGGGCATGCGGATCGAAGACGGCTATATGCCCGAGGCGAAAGCGGATTCCTTCTGGTTTGTGTATGAGGTTCAGGCGGCCTTCACCGCCGACCAGATTACCATGGCCGAAGACACGGAATTCATCGACATCAACAGCGACCATCCCTTCCACAAGTACCAGCTGATGGCGGACGACTGATCATCTGCCGCCCCTGAGACTGGTTTCTATCAAATCTCGCAGACTGAGCGCTCTGTCCTTGGCGGAGCGCTCAGTCTGTTCAGAAAGGTCATTTCGGAATTACCAAAGAGCGGACAGGAGGAGCGGACATGGTCATCGGCAGCTACCATCTTTCCGGATGGGATATTATCATTTACGGCATGATGATGTTTGCGTATTTCATCGGCGTGCTGTACTGCATTTCACCCGTGATCCGGGTGAAACGCGCGCTTGGGAAAGCGGAAAAGCATCTGAAGGACAGGACCGATACCGGCGCGTACATCTATAACGATCCCGAATTCCTGCATTGCAGCCTGATCAATGACTGGTGGCGGCGTTACATCGTCAACCTGGGGGAATTGCGCAGCAGCAATAACGAATGCCACGTGGCGGATTTTATCAACGCCAATACCGTCATTATGCTGCCAAGCCACAGCCAGTTTGCCGACACGCTGCCCGGCGTCATGACTTCCCTGGGCATCCTCGGCACCTTTGGCGGACTGGTGGCGGGCATTTCCTCCCTGGATATCGGAACCACGGCGGCGATGAAAACCTCCATTGCCAGCCTGATCGGCGGTATGTCCAGCGCGTTTTATACATCCATCGTCGGGGTCATCTGCGCCGTCAGTTTCCAAATGTTCCGGCGGCTGGCCATTACCGGGGCGGTGTCCACGATGAGCAGATTTGTGAACGAGTGCGAAATGAACATTTCCCAGCCGCTGACCCAGGAGACGAACCTGATCCAGACCATTTACGCGCTGCTGATCGAAGTGCGCTCGCTGAATGAAACGATGCACACGTTTCTGGATAAGAACATAAAGAACTGACGGGCTTGCCGGAAGGAACGACGCCCCGGACGACAGAAGGGTTTTTGCCTTCGCCGGTGCGCATACATCAAAAGAGCACGCCTTTTCTCAAACTCGACCATCTTTTAGGAGATAACGTATGCTGATTTCACAAAGAAGCCAGCAGGACAACGGCGAACAGCGGGAGAAATTCAATCCATGGAGCGCCTATTCGGATATGTATTGTTCGCTGCTGCTGATTTTTATGCTGCTGTTCTTTTTTGCCATATTAAATTATCTGGAATTGCAGGATGAAAATGCCGAGGAGACCGCCCGCGTCCGGGAAGAGCTGGTCGTTACCCGGGCGGAGCAGGAGGAGCTGACCGGGAAACTGAGCGAGGCCCGGGAATACGGCGCTTTCTATGAAGAAGAATACGCGGCCCTGGAGGCCGAAGCGGCAGGCCTGCGCCAGCAATTGAGCGAGGCCCGGGAATACGGCGCTTTCTATGAAGGGGAATACGCGGCCCTGGAGGCCGAAGCGGCAGGCCTGCGCCAGCAATTGAGCGAGGCCCGGGATTACGGCGCTTTCTATGAAGAGGAATTCGCGGCGCTGGAGGCCGAAGCGGCAGGGCTTCGCAGGCAGCTGAACGACAGCAAGAAGGAACTGGAGGCCGCTCAGCTTGAAGCGCGGACCCTATCGACCCAGGTTCAGCCGCTGCAGGACGCGCTTGCCCAGGCAAATCAGTCGCTTTCCGAGGAGCAGCGGCGCGCGGCCAGGGCGGAAGAGGACCTCGGGGCCGAGATATCGGCATTGCGGCAGCAATTGGCGGACCGTGACAGCGTGATTGAGGACCTGAACGGGCAATTGAGCCGGGCCGGCGCCGCTTATGACGCGCTGACAGCGAAGAACGCCGAGTTGACCGATGAGAACGCGCGGCTGTCATCGGCGCTTCGGGACGCGGAGACGAACGCGGGCAGCCTGACAGCGAAGAACGCCGAGCTGACCGGTGAAAACGCGCGGCTTTCATCCTCGCTTCGGGACGCGGAGGCGAACGCGGGCAGCCTGACGGCGAAGAACGCCGAGCTGACCGGTGAAAACGCTCGGCTGTCATCGGCCCTTCGGGACGCGGAGGCGAACGTGAACAGCCTGACATCGCAAAACGCCGAACTGGCCGGGGAAAACGCCCGGCTGGCTGCCGCACTGCGTGACGCGGAGGCGAAAGCGGAAAGCCTGACGGCGCAGAACGCGGCATTGTCCGCTTCCCTGGATGAAATGGGGCTGGAGGCACGGCAGAGCACGGAGAATGAATCGCAAAGCAGCGCCACCATCCGGGCGCAGGCGGCCAGAATCGCCGAGCTGGAGGAAACCGTCCTGTATTGGCAGACGCAGGCGGAACAGCTGACGGAGGAAGCGGGCGCCCTTCGGACACAGGCAAACAGCGCCGCCGAAAGCAACAGAACCTTGTCGGGCCGGGTCGCGTCCCTGGAGGATGAAAACGCGCGCCTTTCGGAGACCGCCGCCGCCGCCGCGGAGGAGAAGGACAGATACGCCTCCAGGATCAGCGATCTGGAAGCGCGGAACGCCGCGCTGGAAGAAGAGGCGCTTTCCCTGCGGGATATGCCGACGACCCGCACCAGGACATCCAGGGAAGCGGCAGTTATGACGGAGCAGATCATGGCCCGCCTGACGCGCGATCTGAGAGCCGCGGGCGTGCCGTTTACCCTCAGCTCCGGCGGCGATTCCTTTATTTTTCAGGCGGACGAACTGTTTTACAGCGGATCGACGGACCTGAACAAAGCGGGAAAAAGCCGAATGGACGAATTTTTCCCGGTATTCATTCGGCTGCTGCTCAACGATCCGGAGGCGGGCAACATCCGCTCCATTTCCTTTATCGCTTATGAAAGGAACACGGGCTCCTACAGCGGAAAAATGAACCTGGCGGTCAACCGGGCAGCCAATACGATGAAGTACTGCTATGGGCAGATTGAAGAGAACAGCCGGCTGGGGGATATGCTGTCCGTCGGCGGTCATGTGACGGAAAGCGGAGAAGATTCTCCCTTTGACAGCGACAGTTTTGTTGAAGTTGTTTTTACATTGTGGTATAATTGAACGAAATATTTGTCGACCCGCAGGCCGGGGAAAAACCGGGCGCTGAACAAACAGAACCGGTTTTCCCCGGGAAAAGCATGGAAGGCAGTCAGGATCCGTACCCGGGAATGATATAAGAAAAGGATGTGTTTGACGTGAACGGTCGAAAGAGAAGAATCGCTTCGATGATCGTATTGGCGCTGGTGCTTGCCATGGTCCCTGCGCTCTCCCTGGCAGATGGCACAGGCGTGGCCATCACCAAGGTGGTCCAGGAGAATAACGTGCTGGCAGTCTACCTCAACATGACCGACACCACGATTACGCCGTCCGATATTCCCGCAAAAAATTTCTCTTTGAGCGTTGGGGGAAAAACCGTAACGGCCCATTCCGTGACGCCGATGAGAGACGCGAGAGTGTTCACTAATTACACCGTTCTGTATTGCACGGCGATGGACCAGAATAAGAACGCCAGCGCGTACAGGGCCGCGCAGAACGTCGCGGGGGCGAGAGTCAGAACCGCTTTTACAGACAAACTGAACGCCCCGCTGATGACAGCCTTAAATAATATCGGCAACAGTACCGGTTTCGATTCCCCAACGGAACGGTACGCGGTAATCGTGATAACGGACAGGGACGCCGAGTCGTTGAACAAATCTGTCCTTGAGTCCATCGAAAAGAAGCATATTCCCGTTTTTACGATTTTCCTGGGAAACGGCAGCGCCCCGAATTTACAGCAGTACGCCGTTTCCGGCGGTTTGGTCTTTTATTCCAGCATGGAAAGCTGCATCGGGGATGTGGACCAAGTGCAGCAGCTGATGAACTCCGCGGTAATCCTGCGGTTTTATCCGGGTATTAATGTATTCCGGCAGGTGGATGTGTCCATGACGGTCACTGTTACCAACGGCGGGAAAGAAATGACCAGCCCGGCATACAGGAAAAAGGATCTGAATCCCAACGTGTCCGGCGACACACCCACGCCCACGCCTACGATGGCGCCTTCGCCCACACCCACGATTACGCCCACCCCCAAGCCGACGCCGGAACCCGCTACCGTACCGCCGGAAGAGACCTCCACGCCCGAGCCGACGCCGGAACCGACGGAAGATATACTTGTTGGGCCCATTGCCGTGATCGAAACGCCTGTACCCGCGACCCCGCCCCCGGTCACGCCGACAGCTTCTCCTACGTATCCGCCGAAATCGCAAACCACGCCCCCGGTCACGCCGACCGTGATTCCTGCGCCTGAACCCACGGTTAAGCCTGAGTCGAACGGTTTCATGGAATGGATCAAAGACAACCTGGGCGAAGACGGCATCTGGCTGGTCGGCGCAGGCGCGCTGTTTATCCTGGCGGTTATTATTCTGCTGATTGTTTTCATAAGCTCCCGGAAAAAGAAGGCCCGGGGTTCCGAACTTGAGCTGCAGAACCTGTCATTCTCCAGCGATGAAGAAGGCGAAGCCACCACCTACAGCAAAGGCAGCTCCGAGGACGCCGAAGCCACCACCTACAGCAAAGCGCCTTCTTCCGATGCCGGCATCGGATCGGGTATCGACGTTGATAAGACCACAAGCCCCTTCTCCCGTTCCGCGCTGGATCAGCTGCAGGATCAGCAGCCCATGTTCGGCGGCGCGGGAGAGGACGGGGAATTCGGGGATAAGACCGTGGCCATCTCTTCCTTTGGGGAGGATCCGGACAAGACGGTCCGCATCCAGGATAATTCCGGGCTGAAGCTCAAGTTTACCGTGGATACAAACGGAACCGTCAACACCTATATGGCCGCCGTCAAGCACAAGATCATCGTCGGCCGCGGAAAGGACTGCGACGTCTGCATCAGCGACAACAGCGTATCCAAGCACCATATTGAGATATCGTATGAGTCCGACGGGCTGTATGTGCGCGATCTGGGCTCTTCCAACGGTACGCTGCTCAACGGCGACAAGGTGAACAGCAGCACGCCGCTGCGCACCAATGATATGCTTGTGCTGGGCTTCAGCAAAGTGACGGTAGAGGTGCTGGCATAAGGAACGCTCCCGCGCGGGTGGGGAAAGGTTCTCTTTGCTCATCCGTACGCGGACAGCGCCGTGAGGCGCAGGCGAAGGAGAGGATGGAACGATGATGAAGAAACATAGGAATGCCGTTCGCATCGCGGTGATGATGGTTTTGGTTCTTTTGATGGCGGTAATTGCCGCCCCGGGCATGGCGGATATACCCCCAACCACAAAGACTCCAAACAGAACCACATTACCAGGTGCGACAAGTACAGTGAATGTAAGGCCGTCCGAGAATAATCACGAAAATACGCCCACGCCCAAGCCCACGGGCAAGCCCACGTCTACTCCCGGCACGCCCACGCCTGCTCCCGGCACGCCCACGCCTGCTCCCGGCACGCCCACGCCTGCTCCCGGCACGCCCACGCTTGCTCCCGGCACGCCCACGCCTGCTCCCGGCACGCCCACGCCTGCTCCCGGCACGCCCGAGCCGGTGAAGACGGTGACGCCCAAGCCGACGACGTCTAAGCGTACGCCCGGTCCGACACCCTCGCCTACGCCCACGGCTAAACCCAGGCACGTGCTCGTCCCCCGAATCACGGAAATTAACAATGACTCCAAATATGTGTTTCTTGATCAGGAAGACTGCGAAGCGACGTTTCATGTAACCGGGGACCCGGATATGATGATTACCGTCGAGATAATAATGGATGAGGGCAAACAAGAGGATACTGCTCCCATAAACGCGGCAGCGCCGAATTATGAAATTATATTTAAGTACAGTCAGCTTTCCAAAGCGGAAAAGATCGTCGTTAAATATTTTGACGATGACAAGAATCCCGACTTTACAACGACATATGCCGTTTACCGGGACTCGCTGGACCAGTACCCGACGGAACCGTATTTGCTGCTTAAAGAGCCCCATTACACTGTGATGGCGGATGGGAAGGAGATTACAGGGAATGAGATTGATGCAGATCTGAAGGAGCTTTCGGTGAAGGCGCCGGAGAATCTGGATATAGAACTCCAGATCATCGGCAAAAGCATGGTGCCATCACATTCCGACCCCGCCGACCCGGAACTTTATGTATTTGATCTGGAGGGAAAACTGAAAGGCGACGATGTAATCGTCCTGCTTTTGAAGGACAGCTTCGGAAATCCGATCAAGGAACCGCCGCTTTATCGTGTCAAGCACACGCCGATTGCACCGGAGATCCTGGAGAGTTCCCTTGGCAAGAAATATGCATTTCTGGATCAGCAAGGCGGCGTAGCGCATTTCTACTTATCCGGGGAATACTGGGAAGGGTTCGAGATTAAATGTATATCGAGGTATGGGGGCGAATTTACAAGAAAAGTACCAGATGTACCAAAAGGTGAAAGTACAGAAAACAAAGTTAATAGCATAGCAGACATAGACTATTTTGTTCTTTCCAACTCAGATCAGATCGAAATTTCTTATCCGAACTATCACGAACAGAAAACGACATATGCCATTTACCATTCTGAGGAGAACGCGCAAGAGGACAAGGGAGAAAAACCGTATCTGCTGCTTCTGCCCGCCGACTTCAAGGTGATGATAGACGGAAATGATAAAACAGATGCGGATGGGATCGATGCGGATTCGTGGAAACTGAGGGTGGAAACTGAGGCGGACCTGACCGTTTTACTTAGTTCCAACGATTGGAAAAACATACCGATCGCGCTAAACACTGATTTTAAACTGAACGGCAATGACTTTGAATTACATGCAGGCGATGAAATCATACTGACGCTGACGGACAGCTACGGTAACTCCAAAGAAAAGCGTTATCCGGTAAAGGCAGCGGACCCGAAAAAAGTTGACGCTGATCTGGCGGGTGATCCGAGCGCCAAAGTGATAAAGATAGACGGGAATATCTACGTTGACAACAGCGGCTATAGCGGAATTGAGAAAATTACCCTGACGGTACAGGCCGGCCCGTTCAGGACAATCGTTTTGAACGGCTTATCCTCCCAGAAATATACAGGCAGGACAAACGCGGAAGGGAAATGTGACCTGAATCCTTCTGTGAAGGGCTTGGAAGAGGGAGAATACGACATCACGATTTTTGAAGAGGGAGTGACCGATCCCGATAAGCAATGGAGAACAAAGCTGATCATCGACAGGTCCATCGGTGAGATCAAAGTGGTTGAAGTCCGGGAAGGCGCGAAGACAATCAGCGTTAAGTGCGAACCCGATGTCACTTTTTTCCTCATTGTCGACGGCAAGCAAGAGGTTAAAGTGAACGCGAAGGAAGACGGCAGCGCCGAACTGACCCCCACAACACTGGTCAGGAGCGGTGTCGAAATCGTCGTCAAAGCTGTTGATATACTCGGCCACGAAAGAAATACCGAAGTAACAATAAAAGGTGTGGTTATCGAGTCGCTGAAGCCTGAGGATCAGAGCGAACCGCTTTACATATCCGAAGGGCACAAAGAGCAGAAGGTACTGATCAGCGGCACCGGGCTGGATGGCGCTGTAGTAAATCTATGGCTTTCAAATGAGAAAGACAGCACGACAGGCGGAGAGAAAGTCGGCTCTGTCGAGCTGAAAGACGGAAGCGCTGAATTTATCGTAAATGAAAAAATGGTCCGCGAGGCGAAAGTAAACGAGGTTTTTTATCTGATAGCCAAATATGATCAGTTTGACGGCGCCGCTTCCCTCGAAATGACCTACGATCCCGGCTGCGCCCTGAAATTGGACGAGGATACGATGGTGACCACCGCCACTAAGGAACTGAAGGGCAAAGCGGACCCGGGCGCCACGGTAACCGTCTATGTGAACGGCAAAGAATGGGGCAGCGCGAAGGTCGGGGAGGACGGCGACGGGTCCTTCACCTTAACGCTGACGGAACGGCTGAAGACGGATGACGAGGTCGTGATCGAGGCGGTGGACCAGGCGGGCAACGTAAAAAAACTGGATGCCATCAAGGCAAAAAGAAAGGGCGTCCGTTCCTTCCTGCTGTTCCTGCTGGTGGCGGGCCTGATTCTGCTGGGCTTTTCGGTGATGGGCTTTGTGACGACAAGAAAGAAGCTTCGGGCGATAGAAGATATCAGCAGGTCCACCGACGAGGAGACGGTAAGAATTGACAGGAAGAAACGCTGAGTACAGGGGAAGAAAGGAGGGAAAACAGAAATGGCAATGAAAATTGACGCCGCAGTATGCAGCAATATCGGCAGGGTCCGCAAGAATAACGAAGACAACTTTTATTTCAACGGCGAATATCTGAACGAATCCAACCGCAACAATGGCGGAATGCTGAAAAAGGTATGCGACGACAATACGCAGGTCTACGCGGTCTGCGACGGCATGGGCGGCGAAGAACGCGGCGAGGAGGCCTCCATCACCGCCGTGCGCGCGCTGAAACAGTACGTCCAGACGGAGCACCGCGTGGACGGAAGCCAGCAGCTGAAGGATAAGCTTCAAAGCATTTCCGACAGCATCGAAGCCAACGCGCATAAGGACGGCATCACTTCCGGCACCACGATCGCCATGGTGACGGTGCACAACAATATGCTGCGCACCGTCCATGTGGGCGACAGCAGGGTCTACAGCATGGAAAACGGCAAGCTGAAGCGGATGACCGTGGACCATTCCGAGGTGCAGCGGCTGTATGCTATGGGCCTGATCAAAGCGGAAGAAATGGACACCCATGCCAAGCGGCATGTGATCAGCCAGTTTTTGGGCATGCCCCGGAAGGACGGCCTGGTATCGCCTTCCATCAGCGTAAGGGAACCGCTGAAACCCGGAAAACGGTACCTGATCTGCAGCGACGGATTGACCGATATGGTCAAGGATCCTGAAATTACGGAGATCCTCTCCCGGGCCGGGAACGCCGAGGAAGCCGTGAAACAGCTGACCGTCGCCGCACTCCGCAACGGCGGCAAGGACAACGTGACCACGATTTGTCTGTTTGTCGGCGACGGAAAAGGCGGGAAAATGGGAATAACGGACAAGCTGAAGCTCAATCTGAAGCTTTCCATCGCCGGAATAGCGGTTTCCGGCGCGCTGGTTTTGTTTTCCCTTGCGATGATCATTAAGGACCTGCTGGCCTGAGCATTCCAAAGATTTCGTTTCGGAGCAGTTATAGATGGATATCGAGCAGCTTAAAAAACTTGAGCCCATTTTCGGTTCCTGGTATGTGGACAGGGAAATCGGTACGGGTTCCTTCGGCAAGGTATACTCCGTCTACAAGGACGATTCGGGTATACGTTTTTGGGCTGCCCTGAAAACGATCTCGATCCCGACCAACGAAAACGAAATCCAGGAACTGGACGACCAGGGGTTTGATTTTAACGGCAAGGTCCGGTATTTCGACGATATCGCCGCGGGCATCACCGGAGAGATCCGGATCATGAACTCCCTGCGGGGCAATTCCAACATTGTCTGCTTCGAGGATCATCAGACCATCATGCACAGCGACGGCATCGGCCGGGATATCATGATCCGCATGGAGCTGCTGCAGCGGCTGGACGAATACATGAAAAGCATCCATGCCACGCAGTACGACGTGGTTTGCATGCTGCGGGATATTGCCCAGGCGCTGGTGGTATGCGATAAACGGAATATCATCCACAGGGACATCAAGCCGGACAACATCATGGTTTCCGAAAACGGAGACTATAAACTGGTTGACTTCGGTATCGCCAGGAATATGGAGAAGACCAGCCAGGCGTCCACCAAAGCGGGCAGTTATCCCTATATGGCTCCCGAAGTGCAGATGCATCAGCCCTACGGAAAAACCGTGGATATTTATTCCCTGGGCATCGTGGCATACCGGGAATTCAATGCCTACCGTTATCCCTTCCTGCCGCCCTATCCGCAGGCTTTCACCGCGGAGCAGCGGGATCAGGCGCTTGTACGCCGCTTTCGCGGCGAAAAACTGCCGCCGATCCCCGGCCTGTCAAAGCAGGTTTTTTCCATCATTGAAAAATGCACCGCCCTCAGGCCGGATCACCGTTACAGCAGCGCCATGGAGCTGCTTAAAGACCTGCAGGGCGTAATCAACCTTCCCGAGCTGAAGAAAAAACCGATTATTGACGCGGATGGCAATCTTGTGGTCCCCGGCGGCAAGCCGGCAGGGGGAAAAGGCCGGGAAGCCGCTTCCGCCGGGGGAGACAATGGCAAAAAACGGCAAAGAAACATAAGCGGCAGTCAGGTAAGCCAGCTGGGCGGCAGCCAGATGAGCCAGTTGGGCGGCAGTCAGGTAAGCCAGTTGGGCGGCAGCCAGGTAAGCCACCTGGGCGGCAGCCAGGTAAGCCACTTGGGCGGCAGTCAGGTGAGCCAGTTGGGCGGCAGCCGGGTGAGCCAGCCGGGCGGCAGCCAGGTGAGCCAGTTGGGCGGCAGTCAGGTAAGCCAATTGGGCGGTAGTCAGGTGAGCCAGCTGGGCGGCAGCCGGATCAGTTATTTGGAGGGCCGGGACGCGGGCAGCGTCAAAGGCGGAAAATCGGGGAAAAAGAAATCTTCCGCCGGAAAGAAAATCGCCCTGACGGTGGCCGGCATCCTGCTGGTATCTTCCGCAAGCCTGGCCTTCCTGGTGGTTCGGGATCAGGGCGGCATTGATAAGATACTCAAGGGCGGCGAGCAAACGGAGATCGTTACCCAAACGCCGGCAATCCCCGCGGACAATCCCAGTCCGGGTTATAATCCGCATGCCGACCGGATCCGTATCAGCTGCGAGCAATTGAGGGGCGGATACCTGAACGGCGGCGTGAAGGACGAACGCATTATTTTTACAGGGCATGCCGAAGGCGGCGCGAAGCTGGTCGCAGAGGCACAAAACAACTATGGCCGCATAATCGTCAGGGACGAACTGGACGCTGACCCGGACGGAAACTGGTCCTGGGTTGTTCCGCAGTCCCTTTTTGAGGACGACGAAACGATTACGGTGAAAGCGCGTTATGCGGACGACGAGATGAGCGCATCGGAGCCTGTTGAGTTTAAGGTGGACCGATTGTGCGTATCCATTGCGCTGAACGAGGACGTGACTGCCGATACCGTCAAAGTCGCAGGCGTGACGGAACCCGGCGCGACGGTAACGATGACGGTCGGCGGCGAACCGAAGGCGACGGAAGCCGCGGACAATATCAGCGGTGAATTCAGTTTGCGCGTAAGCGGACTGGAAGCCGGCGCGGACTACGAGATTCGGGCCACGGACCGGGCGGGAAACGAATCGGAGCCCTATGCCGGCCGGGTGGGCCCGGAATCGCGCGTTAAAGTGGAAATATCGCACAGCGAAGGGATAATAAACGATTATCTGACGGATCATGTCCGGCTGTCCGGCAGCGCGCGGCCCCAAAGGAAGCTGGCGCTGTATATCGGCGACGAGCCGGTCCAATTTGTCGATTCCGCTGCCAATGGGTCATTCTCCGTCGAAGCGGACCTGAGCGGGTATGTGGAAGAAAAGCTGATCCTGAGCGTCCGCTACGCGGACGGCATCGGCGAAGCTTCCGACCCCATCGAGGGAACGCATATCAGGCCGCTGCAGGTGACGGTGAATTATGAAGGCAGCGCGGTGCAGAGCGGGGATACCCTCGGCGGGGGGAAACTATCCGTTCGGCTGCAAAGGAAAACGGACCTTAAGGTGACGGCGGAGCTGCTCGGAGATCAAACGTATCAGAAAAAGGATTTTGTGAACGGCGCCGTCCAGTTTAACCTGGACGAATGTATGGACAGGGAAAGGATCATTCTGCGCGTATCCTACGAGGATTTCGACGACAGCGCTTACCGGGTCGACGCAAACTATCTGATCGACCGTTTCTCGCCCGTGCCGCGGATCGATCCGACGAACGTGACCGAGGATACCGTCCGCATCACCGGGAGCGGCGCGGAGCCGAATTCGGAGGTTTTTTTGCAGGTGGACGGTGAAATCACCGACCAAAAGACCGCCGACGACCGCGGCGGGTTTGCCTTCGATAATCTTTCCCTGCAGGTGGGACAGGATGTGAAGATCTGGGCGGAGGATCCGCTGCACAATATTTCCGAACCGGTGGAGATCAGCGTTAAGCGGGGCACACTGAATCCCATTAAAATGACCCTTGTACCCGCCCCGACAAGGGTGAAGGGCACAAATTATTTAAGTCAGGCAACAGCGTCGATCCGGCTGACGGGCGAGGCCAGGAAGAATACGGAATTGGCTGTTTCCCTGAACGGCGTGCCTGTCGAGCCGCCGGTATGGACCGACGACAGCGGCAAATGGGAATGCGAATTGAATATCGAGGACATGCGCGAAGGCGATCAGATCCATATCCGCGCGGCTTATGCCGAACAGCCCGAGGAAAACGCGCAGGATGTGGTGTTTACGCTCGATACGAAATGCGCCGTTTCCTTTGCGGATCCGGTTTCCGAGGATAAAAAGATCGACTTTACGGCGGACCCGTTCGCTGAGGTGACGGTAACTGTCGACGGCAAAATAGCGGGCACGGGGAAGGCCGGCGCGGACGGCGCCGGCAGCATCGCCGTTCCTCCGCTGGCGGGCGGCGCGACGGTTCGCCTGGAGGCAAAGGACGAGGCCGGCAATACAGGTTATGACATTAAGACAGTTTATGACCCGGCGGCCGAAAAGATTACCATCGACTGCGCGCAATTGCACAATGGTTACCTGAACGGCAGCGCGGGCAACGCTGTCCTCACAGGTCAGGCCATGGGGGGCAGGAAGCTGATCGTTTCGGCCGGAGACGGAAAAGGCGGCCTGATCGATGAAACCGTGCCTGTGTCCCCGGAACGCAGCTGGACATGGACTGTCCCCGGGTCCTTTATGGAGGATGGGGATACGATCACGGTGGAAGCGCACTATGCGGATGACGAACAGAAAGCGGCGGAGCCTCTTGTGTTTGAGGTGGACCTCAGATGCCTCCCGATCGAGATGGATAAAGACAATGTGACGGCCGATTCCACCGCCGTTACGGGCAAGACGGAAGCCGGCGCGACGGTAACGATGACGATCGGCGGCGAGCCGGCGGAAACGGTCGTCGCGGACGATACCGGCAGATTCTCCATTCCCGTAAAAGGACTGAAAGCCGGTACAGACTTCGAGATCCGGGCAACGGACCGGGCGGGAAACGCGGCGAAGCCCTTCTACGGCGAGGTGGGGCAGGAATCGCGCGTCAAAGTGGAGGTTTCCCCTGTCAGCGGAATAATAAACGACGCTTTTATGACGGATCATGTCCGGCTGTCCGGCACGGCGAGGCCCGAACGGAAGCTGGCGCTCTATATCAACGACAAGCAGGTTAAAGAGTTTGATTCTTCCGCCAATGGGGAGTTCACCGTCGAAGCGGACCTGAGCGGGTACGCGGAAGAAAAGCTGACCCTGAGCGTACGCTATGCGGACGGCGTCGGCGAAAAATCCGACGACATACAGGGAACGCATATCCTGCCGCTGAGGGCTGTTGTGAAATATGGGGACGGCACAGTGAAGAGCGGGGATACCCTCGGCACGGGAACGCTGTCCATCCGGCTGGAAAATGAAACCGGTCTTCCGGTGAAGGCGGAGCTGTCCTGCAATGGAATCGAAAACCGGCAGAATAAGGATTTTAAGGACGGATCCGTTCGGTTTGAACTGACCGGATTTGATAACGGGGAACAAATCGATCTGCGCGTTTTCTACGCCGGTGTCGACGACATCGCTTACCGGATCGAAGCTTCCTATCTGATCGACAGTTACACGCCTACCCCCGTGACGGATCAGAAAGACCTGACGGAGGATACCGACCGCATCACCGGAAGCGGCGCGGAGCCGGAGGCGGAAGTCATCCTGGAGGTGGACGGCGACATCAGGGACAGGAAGTCTGCCGACGCCGACGGCAGGTTTGCTTTCGACGGGCTCAGCCTGAAGGCGGGGCAGAGGGTGACGATCCGGGCGAAGGATAAGTACGGTAATATCAGCGACGAGGTCACGCTGAACGTGCGCGCCTGGAAGCCGATCGAGTGTGAGGGTGTCGAACCGCAGCTGAAGAACGAATTCCTGAACGGCGACGCGGACGCATTGACCATCTTCGGCGTCAGCGAAGCAAACAGAAAGCTGGAATACCGGCTCAACGGGGAAAAGATCCGGGAGGCGACCCCGGCCGACGGCAGCTGGCAATGGACGCTGCCGACGGAAGGCCTGCAGCCGGACGGGAAATATACCATGCAGGTGCAGTATGCCGGCCAGCCCGACAGCGCTTGTGCGTTCGGCTTTACCTACGATCCGGTCTGCGCGGAAATCATCCTGGATGCGCAGAGCGTTGATTCCGATACCGAAAAGATCACAGGCAAAGCGGAACCGAAAGCCGCGCTGGTGCTGCGCGACAGTGCCGGCGGGCAGGTCAAAACCGAAATGGTCCGTGAGGACGGTTCTTTCTCCATCACGCTCAGCGCCGCGCAGAGGGAACCCGGAACCGTCCTGACCCTGCAGGCGGAGGACATGGCGGGCAATAAGTCCGAAGAGGTCACGATCGTTGTTTTAAAAGCGGATCGCAAACCCATCACCGTCGACGGAGGACTGTTCCCCATCAGCCTCGACGCGGATACATTCCTGGTGTCCCATGCCCCGAATCCGATGGTATTCATGGGCACCGCCCAGGCGGGCAAGGAACTGAAAATCACCTATACCGTGGAACGGGAAGGGAAAACGACCAGCCGGACCAGCAAAGTCAAGGCGGACGCGAACGGTGAATGGAAGATCAGCTTGCCGCTCGGAAGCGACTGGGATACGGCCGTCATACGCGCGGATTACGCCCTGGGCGATTATCAGGAGATGGGCAGGCAAATTACGGTCCGCCAGGATAATGAGTGCAAATTGTATGCCCTGGAGGAACGTTTGGTGGAGAACAACACCGAACTGACGGTGTATTCCGAGCAGGGCGCGATGCTGCAGCTGTATGTCAACGGGAGCCTGCGTGATACCAAAACCGCTGTCGGGTCCGATCCCGTGAAGTTTGGTTTGTCCGGGCTGCGCCCGGGAGACCGGGTCGACATTGCGGCTTCCGACCCGCTGAAGAACAAGAATTTGCTTACATTCATCGTGGAAGAAGAAGAACGGCCTGATCCCACCATTGAACTGGTTTCGGGCACCGGGATCGTCGGGCCAAACGAAACAGAGTTCCGATTCCGCGGAACCGCGATGCCGAACCGTTCCCTGCGAATCTCTTTGACAACCCGGGGAACGGACGGAACCGGCTATGTGATCGGGGATATTACGACCGACGAAAACGGAGAATGGAGCCGCAGCGTCAGCATTGCGGAGCTGAAGCTGAACAAGGAGACGGAAGAAACCATCACCTTTAAAGTGGGCTATGCCGACCGGGAGAGGTATTTCGACGGCGGCGAGTTCCTGCTGGACCGCATGGTGACCCCCTTCATCCTGGACGGCACGCCGATTGACGAGGATACGACGTTCATTTCCGGACAGGCGGAAAACGGGGCCGGGATCACCCTGATCAAGCCCGACGGGAAAGAGTACCACGGCCGAACCGTCGGCGGCAGGTTTACCATCAGCGGGATCACCGGGCTGAACGCCGGCGATCAGTTGAGGATCGTCGCTAAGGATCAGGCAGGCAATACCGAGGAGAAGATTCTCACGGTGGCGCCGGTACAGCGGAAAATGATCACGATGGAGATCGACGGCCTGATACAGGGACGGATGAAGCCGGGCATGCTCAGCGCGTCCGGTACCATGCAGGTCGGCAGGAATGTGGTGGTTCGCGTGTACGCCGACGGAAAGCTGGCGGACGAGTCAACGCTGTCTTCCGCCGGCGGCAAATGGAGCTATTCGAAAAACCTTGTGCGGGACGGCGTCAGGTATACGGTGGAAGTCTCCTACGCCGACGGGAAATCAGCGTCGTCTTCCGCCACGATGGAATTCATGGGTGACGGCAAGTGCCAGGAAATCAGCGGTCTGCCGAGAACCGTCAAGGATACCGACAGCGAGATCTCCGGCGTTACCGAAGCGGGGGCGGAGGTCCGCCTGACCGTCAACTCCCGGAGGACGGTCACCGTGAAGGCCAATGAGAACGGATCATTTGTCTTTAGACCCCTGAACCTGAATTTTGAGGACGTCATCACGATTCAGGCGACGGACATCCTGGGCAACGTGAGCGAAAAGAAGTCTTACAAGGTGGATACGAGCAAGAAACGCATCACCGACGACGACAAGAAAGCCCTCAGTTCCCCGTCCGCGAGCCGCACAAACCCCTATGAAAAGGAACTGATTGTCACCTTCCATGTATTCAGCCTTGAAGAGCAGACGTTCTATTTCACGCTTTCTTCCGATCAGGGTTACTGCAAATATAACCTGGATGTATCCGGAGAAGATATCCATACCGGAAGCGAGGCGCTGAACGACGCCGGCAGCTATGGCATGGATACGAATGAATACGTCATAAGATACGGATACGAAGTGCAGCGGCATATTCCTATCGGGGATCTGAAGTTTGTCGAGACAGGGAAACAGCTGCCTGACGGCGAGTATACCTTCTCCCTGTTCGCGGAGGCGAAAAGCTCCGGGGATGTCGTCAAGATCGGCGATTCGGTCACGGTCCGGCTGAAGGGGCAGAAGACCGTTAAAACCGATTACGTGAACGAGTATCAGTCCTTCGCGCTGGGGCTGGATCCGCCGGCGTCGGATACCGTCTCCGGCAGCGAGATCGTTATGACGGGCTGGATCTGGGCGCCTCAGAACTATGATCTCGGCACCCTGGGCGTGAAGATCTTTGTGGACAGGGATACAAAGCTTGGCTATGAAGAGAACGAGGGATATTTTACTTGCGACAGAGTGTCTCGAAGCCTGGCCGAGGACCATCCGGAATACGAAGCGAAGTATGGCAAGCAGAATGTCAGCCAGGGCGGTATTACCGTGCGGATTCAGCTCGGCGGCGGCGGACTGACACTGAAACCCGGCAAGCATAAAATCAAGCTGTGTTTCTATGAGCTGTCAAACCCCGATCAGACGTATACTTTCGGCACGTACGAATTCACCGTCACTTCCGATCGTTAGACGGACGCGCCGCGGGGATTCCGATTGCGTCGAAATAATACAGCCGCGCAGGAGAAAGGAGGGAAAGCGCCATGTCAAGGGATGATCTTGAAAGCCGCCAGCCGTTTTTCGGGAAATGGTATTTGGGGGAACGCCTTGGCGGCGGGACCTTTGGCAGCGTCTATTCCATTTATCATGACGAAGAAGGCGTGCGGCTGTACGCTGCCATGAAGGTGCTGACGGTGCCCAAATCTCAGGCGGACATCGAGGAACTGCGGACGCAGGGATTAAGCGACACTGAGATCCGGGCGTTTTTTGAAAAGCAGGTGCAGTCGTTCGTCGGCGAGGTCAATATCCTGCGCAATTTGCGGGGAAACGATCATATCGTATGCTATGAGGACCATATGGTCGTTACGCACCGTTCCCGCATCCAATGGGATATTTTTATCCGCATGGAGCGGCTGGAACGTCTGGACCATTACCTGAAACGCATCATGGCCACCCGGCGGGATGTGATCAAGCTGTGGTATGATACGACGATAGCGCTTTCGATCTGTCACAGGAATTCCATCATACACAGGGATATCAAGCCCGATAACATCCTGGTATCCAGGGAGGGATATTATAAGCTGGTGGATTTCGGTATTGCCCGCTACATCGGGGCAAACGCTTCCGGTACCAAGGCGGGGACCTATCCTTACATGGCCCCGGAGGTGCAGGAATACCAGAAATATGATAACCGGGCGGATATATATTCCCTGGGCATCGTGATTTATCAGCTGCTCAACGCCAATCGGTACCCTTTCCTGCCGCCGAGTCCGACGCCGTTTACCGCAACGCAGCGGGACGAGGCGCTGTCCATGCGGTTCTCGGGCAAACCCATTCCGCCCATTCCCGGCCTCTCGCCGGAAGTGATGAAGGTAATATTGAAGAGCACCGCGTACAACGTCAAGGATCGGTATTCCACTGCGGAGGAGCTGCAGCGGGACATCCTGAAAATGCGGATGAGCCGTGAGGAACTGGCTTCGCCGCTGTTTAACGAGCGGGGCGAATTCATCCCCGTGCTCCAGAAGAGCAAGAAAAAAAAGCCCATGCGCACGGCGCTCATCTGTTTTGCGGTAATCGTTATGCTGTTTGCGCTGCTGATGCTTCTGCTATATCTGAAATAAGCGTATCTGTTCAGTCCTGCGGACAGAACAGATACCGCGGGGGGTACCCGTACCCCCCGCGAACCCCCCGGGCGAAGAACGGAGTCCGGGGAAGGGAAA
>CADANQ010000049.1 GCA_902789365.1 uncultured Eubacteriales bacterium | reverse complement strand
CCGCAGGAGAGGTTCGGGGTTCGTACCCGGCCGGCGGTGCCGCTTGGACGCAGGAAAGTAAGCGCCGCCGGCGAGGCTCAGGACTCGGGGAAGGGGTTTTCCTTCCCCGGACTCCCCTCTTCGCCCGGGGGGCTCGCGGGGGGTACGGGTACCCCCCGCGGTATCTAAACTGTCCGCAGGACTGAAACCGGGGAGCGCTTTTTCTGCGCTCCCCGAATTCGTTCCGCGTCTTCTTTTTTGTCCGGCGGCCGCGGCCGTTTTTCGGCGGGCTCCCCGGCGCGCCGGGCGGCGTTACTGCTTGTTCCTCTCCAGGTCCAGGGTCCTTCCGCGCACCGTGAAGACGAGCACCTCCTGGACAACCGCACCGTCGCCGTACAGCGCTGTCAGAAGATCGCCGCGGGCCTGGACCCAGTCAAGGAAGGCCGACACGGTCTCCTTCGCCTTCGCGGGCGTTGAGCCGCTCAGGGCCGCGGTTTCGGTGGTCAGGGCAGCCTCCCACAGGCGGCGGATCCAGGAGAAGTCCTCCTCGCCCGGGGACGCGGCGTCCGGGATATAGCCGATGTAGCCGTGATCGACGCACAGGGTCTCGGTGAGGGTGAACCCGGAGCCGTTCTTACGCCTGGTCCGGACACATTCGGCGGGCATCGCTCCGGAGGTCTTCAGAGTGGGCGAAAGCCTGCGCATGCTGTCCCTCCGCGCCTGGGGAGCGGTGTGCAGGGCATAGCACAGGTCGATGCAGCGGTCCCGCAGCTCGTCAAGGATCATTTCCCCGGCAATGTTCGCCCCGTAGGCGTCGGTAAGCGCTTTTTCGTACAGGTCCAGCTGGGCGAAGAACAGCGTCCGGTCCTTTTCCACCAGGGCCGCCGCGCCGGGGAACTTGGCCGCCATGTCGCCGTACAGGCTGTTCACAGCCGCCGTCCAGACGGATTTGGCCTCCGCGAAGCCCAGGGCGCGCACCTTCTTTTCCACCGCCAGGTGGGTATCGCAGAAGGTGCATTCATAAATGCCTCCCTCGCTGCCGTAGGCGGTCAGCACCCGGCGGCACATCGATACCGGCGCGGGCGTGGGGGTCCTCGGGGGCGGCGTCGGGCCCTTGTCGATCACATCGATCCGCAGCCCGTTCGACCAGATGGTCTCATAATTCCGGGTGCCTGCCAGCAGGGATAACAGAAGCACTTCGGCATAGGCGATGTTGCTGAAGGCCTTGTTCTCCACATCGATCGGGCGCACGTCATATTCATATTCGAAGACCAGCGTCTTGCCAGGGCCGATGGTGAATTCCGCGATCTTCACCGGGTCCTCCAGGCTCGACACATTGTCCCACAAAATCCCGGTGACGGAATATCCGTACCCGTTATGGACGGTGAGCCTGAACTTCACCGTTTCGCCGAGCACATAGCCCATGGGATCCTTGGATTCGCTGATTTCTTCCTTCAGGATCGTAAATTCTTCTTCCGGAGTCTCTTCCACAAGTATTCTCACAGGGGCGGACTCAGCCGAAACGTGGCTGTCCTCGCCCATGAATGTCGGATCGACGACCTGACCGTCGAACACGCCGGTATCCGTCACCAGCCCGTCCTTTACATACTCTTCCAAAATGGCATAGGCAAAATGGAATGTGTATTCGGCGCCGCTCTCCAGTTCTTGTTCGCCGATCAAAATAAATTGTTCGTTGACGACGTCATAGACCTTGCCCGTAACCTTATATTCAAGGTTGTTCCGGACGGTGATCGCATAGTTGACATCGTCCCCCACCCGGAAGGCGTCCTGTCCCTCGGGAGGCGTGCTTTCAACTTCCTTGATTACCTCGACCCGCGGCATTTCGGGCGGCAGCACGCTCTTCTCCTCGGGCTTTTCGGACAGGTCGTAAATCAGATTCGCCGTGCAAAGCCTGCCGCTGTACACGCCGTAGCCGGCGGCCACAAAGACGAATCCGTCTTCCGGCTCCCCTTCGTAATGGAACGGGAAGGGCAGGGTGTCGCCGACGGCGAGGATATAGTCCTGATCGTCCACCAGCCGCTCCATATGGAGGCTGCCGTCCTCATCCTGCAGTTGGACGTCCAGGCTGATATTCGTCAGGTCCTCCTCGCCGACATTGGTAATTTCAAGGATGATCAGGCTTTCTCCCTCCAGCCCGTCCGCGCCTGTCAGGGTGATGGCGCATTTCCCTTTCTTCCCTTCGGGGGCCGGCGTTATCGTGCCGCTTTCCGCGCTGCCCGGGGGAATGACTTCTTCCTCGGACGCGCCGCAGAGCGCGCAGGTACGCCGCATCAGCCCTTCCATGGACGGCGTGGCCTCCCTGACGGTCAGCCACGGGCCGAAATCATGGGCCTCAGGGTCCGCGGGAATGGCCCGGGTGTGGACCAGGCCGCACACGGAGCACCTGCGGGTCTCTTCCCCCGCCTCTGAGCAGGTCGGGGCCTTTGTCACCGTCCAGGGGCCGTAGGAGTGGTTTGACCTGGGGATGGTTTCCCGCTCCGTCTCGCCGCACCGCCGGCACGTCCTTTCGCGTAAGCCGGTGTCCTTGCAGGTCGCGGCCCTGACCGTCTGCCAGGAAGTCCACAGGTGGCTGTCATAAACGCCTACCGGAGTCACGCATTCGCCCCGCATAGCCGCCAGCGCCGCCGTATCCGGCGCGAGGCAGAGGAGCATCACGGCGGTCATAAGATACGCAAGCCATTTCAGGTGTCTCATGCTTCCCCCTCCTTTAAGCTGTCCGTATTCGGTTCACAGAACATTTTTCGATAATATTATAAAATCTTTTTTTGCGGAATGCAATAAATAATTATGCGCGGACGGACGCTTCAGTGCGGGATCTTTGCCTTACTCCTCTTTTTCGGCTTCGCGGATCATCCGTAGCAGCCGCTCTCCCACCTCCAGGCTCAGGCGGACCGCCAGCTTCTTCATGTCCGGCGGCAGGTATCGCCCGAATTCCTGGATTTCGAAGGTCAGATCGCCCGGGAAGCGGATGTCCGAAAGTCCCGCCATGGCGCTTTTCCAGTCCAGGGACCCGAAAAAGGGCATCAGGTGCTCGTCAGCGGCGCCGTGGTTGTCGTGGACGTGGACGGCCTTCAGACGGCAGGAAAGCCGGTTCAGGTTTTGCCGGTGGAGGGCGGGGGAACGCAGATTGGCGTGGCCGAAGTCATAACAGATCCCCGCATGCTCCCCGTCCCCGAAGGCGTCCGCCAGGCGGATCAGTTCGCCGATATCGGCGCAGTAGACGCCGGGGCATAAAGCGCCGCGGCGGAATCCGTCGTCATTTTCCAGGGCGATGCCGACGCCCTCCCGGGCCGCAAGGCGGACCTTCGGAGCAAAGTATTCAAGGTTTGCTTCCATCGCGGTTTTCTCCCCTTCCCCGTACACGGTGAAGGGATGGGTCACCGCCCACCGGGCCCCCAGCATGGCGGTGCCGTAAAGCGACCGTTCGATCAGCGTTTCCATCAGGGCGGCCCTGTCCCCGTCCTTCTCCGCTCCCACGTCGTAATAGGGCAGGTGGCTCTGATTGAAGCGGATGCCGTATTCCCGGGCCATCCTGCCGATGCACAGGACATACTCTTTCCAATGATCGGAGCGCATCGGCGAATCCGGGTTCATCGCCATGCAGAAATTGATGTCCAGCACCCTGTAGCCCGCCTCCGCGCAGTCGCGGATGCTGTTTTCCACAGGGTAGCGCGTCATTCCCGGCCCGAAGGCGCAGATGTTCGTGGATGTGGAAAGTTCCATGTTATTTACCCCGCACTAAAAAAAGAAACGGAGGCCCGAAGGCCTCCGCGGGTTCACCGGTTGTTCCTTGCATAGATCTCCAGCATGCCGCCCAGGTCGTCCGCCATCATCTCCGCGGTCTCCTCGGGCGTCAGGTCGTCAAGAAGCATATCGGATATGTCGTTCATGACGGCGTAATAGAAATCGGCGGAGGGCCCGACCGTGGCGGAGAGCATGGTATCCGGGGTATCCGTCAATTGCAGCGCCGCGGCCTCGTACTGGGGGTTTTCCGCGACGAAGTCCCGCCACGCACCGCTCTCCAGGGCGCTGAAGCAGCCGGGGATATAGCCCGTGGCCCTGGCGAAGGACACCTGGGCCTCCGCGCCGCACAGGTAGGAAACCAGCTCCCACGCGGCCTGCCTGCGCGTCTCGCCATGGTCGAACATCACAAGGCAGCTGCCCGACACCGTCGCGCCGCCCGCCGCCTCCGCGTTCACCCTGGGATAGGCGCAGACGCCCAGCTCGAACCGGCCGTCGATCCTGTCAAGAAGGCCGGCCACCTTGGAGGAGGAGGAGGTCATCACCAGCAGCTTCCCGGCGGCAAAAGCGTCGGTGGAGGCGTCGGCGTTGTCCAGGGCGCCGGTGGCGTACAGGTCCTTCCATACGGTCAGGAAGGTCAAAAGCGCGCCGTTTTCCACGCAGGCCAGGCCGTCCGCCGTACCCTCGGAGCCGTTGCGGCGGTTGACCAGGTCGCTGCCCATTTGCCCGAGCCAGTTGTTCAGGGTCGGGGTGTTGGGCACCGCGGCGTACACGGTGTACCCGTCTCCCACAGCGGCTTTGATTTCCCCGATGTCCTGCAGCGTCACCGGCGCGGGTACGCCGAAGGAATCCAGGACCGTCTTGTTGTAATAGGTCACCGTGGTGGAGGTGGCGAAGGGGATGCCCAGCTGCACGCCGTTCAGATTCCAGTTTTTAAGCGCCGGGGGCAGGTAATCGGACAAATCCGCGTCCGGCCGCTCCGCAAGCAGGTCGTCCGCCGTGTATGCCGCCTCCGCCGCGCCGTACACCACCTTGCCCGTGGCGTCCAATTGCATCACGTCGGGCAGGGTGTCGGGCCGGCCCGCGGAGAGCATGCCGTTCATCTTGGTCACCGCCTCGGTATAGGCGCCCTGGTACACCGCCGTCACATGGATGCCCTTTTCGGCCCCCACCGTGCGGTTGAATTCCTCCACCAGGTTTTCCAGGCTTTCGCCCGCCGTTTCGGTCATACTGTGCCAGAAAACGATCTCGACCGCCGCGTCGGCGCGCGCGAACGGGACAGACAGGGCGACGCACGCCGCCAGAACCAGAGTTATCATCTTCCTGAGCATTTTTCCGCCTCCAAAATGATATGATTTTTATGTTCGGCCATCGGCCGGGACGCGCTAATCGGAAACCGCTCCGCGGGTCATGGACGCGGTCAGGCGATTCCTGACCGTGATGAACAATACCACCGGGGGAACCATGGCCGCGCAGGCCCCGGCCAGGACCACCTGGTAATTGGTGTCCTCCGCCCCGGTCAGCATCGTGATGCCCACCTGCACCGTCCGCATCGCGTCGGAATCGGTGACCATCAGGGGCCACAGGTAGGCGTTCCACTGGGCCACAAACACCTGCATCAGCAATGTAATGACCACCGGCCTGCACACCGGCACAAGGATGCGCCACAAAAAGCGCATGTCCCCGCAGCCGTCCAGGAACGCCGCGTCCCTCAGGGCCCGGGGCGCCTGGGTAAAGGCCTGCCGCAGCATGAACATCTGGCTGGCGCCGGCAAAAGACACGACGGCCACGCCCAGCCAGGTGTTCGTCAGTCCCAGGCGGCTGACGGTACGGTAATTGGTGATGATCAGGGTGTCCGCCGGCAGCATCATGGTGCCGAGGATCAGCACGAAAAGAAGGTTCTTCAGCCTGAAATCATAAAAGGCAAAGGCATAGGCCGCCAGGATGGAAAGGCACAGCTTCACCGCGCACACGAGCGCCGTGGTCCCAAGGGAATTCAGGAAATACCTTGCCATCGGCACCCGGGTGAACACCTGGACATAGCTGTCGAAATTGAGAAAGCTGTCCGGGAAAAGCGCCGGGGGAAGGCGGGAAAACTCCCCCGCGGTCCTGAAGGAGCCGAGGAACGCGTACAATACCGGGAACACCACCGGGACGGCAAGGCAGAAGCACAAAACGCTCCAAAGGGCCGAACGGGCGTTTTTGCGTATTTTTCTCCGCGCGTTCATTTCGCGTCCCCCCTTTTCCCGTCCGCCCACAGCCCGGCCAGGGTGAAGGCAAGCGTCAGAAGGAACGTCACCGCGGCAACGCAGGCCGCCATGGCGTAATTCCCGCTGCCGTAGCCGGTGGTGTACATCAGGTAGATCAGGGTGGTGGTGGACCGGCTGGGGCCCCCTTTTGTGAGGATCATGACGGGGCCGGAGGTCATCAGCGCCAGGATGGTGTTGGTGCACAGGGCGTAGAGCAGCGTCGGGGACACCAGGGGAAGCTCCACGGAAAAGAACACCCGCGCCGTCCCCGCCCCGTCCAGCCGGGCCTGATCCGTCACGTCCCTGTCCACGTTCCTGAAGGCCGCCAGGAACAAAAGAAAATTGAAGCCGATCCCCATCCATACCGTCAGGAGCAGAATACCGTACAGCGCGGTGTTCCGGTCCTCATACCAGCGCACGCCGATCCCGAGAACGCTGTTGATCCACCCGACGGTGGGGTTCAGCATCACCCGGAAGGTGAGGGCCGCCGATCCCATGGACACCGCCATGGTGGCGGCGATCATGGTTTCGAACAGCCCGCAGAGGAAGCGCTTTTCCTTCAGCAGCCTTCCCAAAAGCAGGGTAATAAGCATGGTCAGCGGCACGTTCATCGCCGTCAGGCGCAGGGTGTTCGAAATCGCCGCGCAGAATTCCCTGCGGGAAAAAAGATACCGGTAATTGTCGAATCCGGCGAAGGAGGTAATCTCCCCCATGACGTTGACGGCGGAAAAGGAATACAGAAAGGTCCTGAAAAACGGGTAATATACAAATCCGACCGCGAAAAGAAGGATGGGCAGGATGAACAGGTAGGGCTTCATCCGCCTGCCCGCCCGCGCCCTGGCCGATATCCCCCTGTCCGCGCCCAATGTGACCGTCCGCATCCCGCAGCGTTCCCCCCGCAAAAAAATCCCCCCGAAAAAGCTTCAGGGGGACAAAACACGCGTTTCAAACGTCCTTCTTCCATCCAGACTGTACTGTCGGCTCCGGAATCTCACCGGATCGGCCTTTTCGGCTCGCGGGCTATACCGCCGGTGGGGACTTGCACCCCGCCCTGAAGAACTGGTATTCGGTTACGGATATTATAATTATCCCGGGATACGGTGTCAAGAAGCAATATCGCGGCAGGGCGCCGCGTTTCAGCGTTTTTCGTTCCGGGCGGAGGCCTCTTCCCATATCAGCAGGTTCCTGTCGAAAAACACCCGGCAGCCCCCGCGGATGATTTCCCCGCCGCCGCACTTTGCGCATTCGCCGCGGCAGGGCTTCACGCTCATAACTCCCCAGGGCAGCCGCCTTACGGGCAGGTCCGCCGGCTCCGGGATGTCAAGCGCCTGCAGGCCCGCCTCGACGGCGTCCACGCCCATATCCCGCAGCATCCCCGCCAGGTGGAACGCCGAGGGCTCGGCCCAGTGGCGCTTCAGCTCCTCCGGGGGCGGCGCCCAGCGGAGGAGCGCCGCGCCGTCTCCCTCCCATACGATTTTGTCCTGCTGCGGAGCGAGGAAGAGGCGGATCGCCGGGTCGCTGTCCTGCCCGTTCAAAAGAGCGCCGAGGATAAGAAGGGCTTTGCGGCCCTTTTTCCATTGGGATACGCGGTAAAGCGTTCCCCAGTCGTTGACGGTGACGCTTGCATCCTCAAACTCTCCCAGCAGGGAAAGGACCGTTTCAAGGGTTTCCTCCAGGAACGGCGTCACCGGCGGCAGCACCGCCTCCACCGGAGTGTTCCGGGCGATCCCCTCCAGACGCGCGGGCATCTCCCTGAGGGCCCGCGGGCAGGAGCGGTGCCCAAGGACAAGGCGCTTTTCGCCGACCGCGTTCATCCTTCATGGCCCTCCTTTGGGTAATAGCAGCGACATTCGTGCCCGAAGGTTTCCCGGTAGCGCCGGGGCAGGTCCCCGCCCCGTTCCCCGGCGCGCGCCAGGCACAGAAAGTCCAGCCAGCCAAGCCTTTTTTCAAGGGGCAGTCCCCGGCCCCCCACCTTGCCGACGGCGACGCCGCTTTCCTTCAGGTCCTTCAGGCGGCAGGCGGCGCAGGGATCCGGCACGGGCGCCCCGTATTCCATGCAGAGATGGTACGCCCACCCGGAGGGGTTGAAGGTTTCCCGCACACATGAGGGCGCCGCGTCCGGCCCGGCCGGCGCGTGGGTCTCGGCGTGCACCGAGCGGCAGAAGCCGTCCGCAAAGGGGCACATGTCCCCCATTACCATGGCCTCAAAGATCATGTCCGTGGCGGAGGACGCCACCGCCTTCATTTCCGGCAGGGTCAAAAAGCGGGGCAGGACGATTCTGTCGGCGCCAAGGCGCTTCCAGAAGGCCGCCCCGAAGCTGTTCACGGTCACCGCCAGCAGGGAAACCGTGATCGTCATCGGCTTCAGACGGGCAATGAGCGCCGGCAGGGCGGGATCCTGCAGGATGATCCCGCCGCCGCCGAATCCGGCCCATATCTCCGCGATCCTCACAAGATGCGCGGTTTCGTCCCCCGTCACACGGCCGTTGAGGGTCAGATGCAGGGGCAGTCCGCACCGGCGGGCCTCCGCCGCCGTTTCCCTCAGCGCCCCGGGATCGGACAGGTTGGCCGCCCCCTGCCTGCGGCTGATGACGGCGTCCCCGCCGTATTTTTTTCGCCAGTCGGCATCCAGGTATCCGCAGTAGAGTTCGTCCGCCCCATGGTCCTTCAGGATGGCGACCTCCGCGGGGTCATTCACAGGCAATGTGAAGCGAATGCAGTTCACGGCGCGCTTCCTCACAGTCTTTTTCTTCGGGCGGACGCCCGTTCCGTATGGCCTGCCAGGTCATTTCCTTCAGGCGTTCCATGCATCCCTCCAGGGCGGAAAGAGCATCCCTTTCCCCGGAAAGGAAGGCTTCGCAGGCCATCCTCGGGCAGGCGCAGGCCGCGGCCGTCCATGGCTTCAGAAGCGGAAAAAGCACGTCCTCCCACATATCGTGCAGGCGGGCGGCCTCGCCGCCGAGCTCGCACAGTTCGACGCCCCGGGCTTTCCGTTCCTCGTGCAGCGGGCTGCCGGGGAACAGCACCAGGCGGGAAAGGGCGGTCTTCGGAGACAGAAGTCCCAGGGCGTGCAGCCCCTCGGCCTCCCGCAAGGCGCCTTCCGGCCCCTGGCGGTCGTGCCACAGGATATATCCCACCTCGCAGGCAACGCCCGACGCGCGCATGGCCTTCAGAGAAGCGGCAAGCCGCTCCGTGTCCACCGGCTTATGCCACGCCCTCAGCGTATCCGGGTTCAGGCTCTCCATGCCGGTAAACACCCGGCACAGCCCTCCCCCGTAAAGGCGTTTCCAAAGGTCCGGCGGCGTCAGGGACACCTCCCTTGCCCGCATTTCCAGGGAGAACGCGGCCCGCACGCCCCGCAGGGAAAGGGCCTCCTCCAGTTCCTCCACCCGGTCATAACCGCCGAACATATCGTCGGTGAAATTGAACACCGGCGGATATCCCGCCCGGACGAGGGAAGCCATTTCGTCCGCCACCAGGGAAACGTCCCGCGTTTCGAAGCCCTTTGGCACGCAAAGGCGGGGCGTGGTGCAAAAAGCACACCCGCCCCTGCAGCCCCTGGCGGTGCGGATGTTGATCACGCCGCCGCGGGCAAGGTATTCCGAAAGGTTTTCCCGGCTGGCAAAGGCCCATTCGTTCGGGCCGGGCCGGGGACCTTCCCGCACCTCGCCGAAGGTCAGAAGTTCCCACACGGGGCCCTCCCCCTCGCCGGGGATCAGCGTCGTGTCCGAGGGGAACAGGGCCCTTGCCTTTTCCATGCAGGAGGTCACAAAAAGCCCGCCCGCGAAAAATCGCCTTCCGGGGCGGGAAAGCATCTGCCTCAGCCGCAGAGCGTCCGGGGCGTCCTCCTCCGTCATCAGCGAAAAGCCCACCCAGTCCGGGCAGAATTTTTCGATATCGGAAACGGACGCCCCGAGCCTCCGGTCGAAGACCCGGGCCTCGGCGCCGCGGGCGAGCAGATAGCCGCAGATCGCCTCGGCGCCGAGCGGTTCCTGAAATTCATGGTCCGTACCGTCATACCGCGGGCGGACCAGCGCCGTCCGTCCGGGAACAAACGGCGCATGTTCGGAATGAAGATCGTTCATGATATGCGCTGAAGAGCGTATACGGGAATCCTTCCCTTACGCCGCGGCTTCGTCCCTCAGGGCCTCGACGTAAAGAATCATTTCCATGATGTCGGGATCGTCGGCGCTGTAGGTCAGGTTGAACCACAGGTTCGCCTCAAGGAGGAATTCGTAGATATATTCAAGGTATTCTTCCCTGCCGACGCCTCCGGAGGACAGTTTGGCCCTCACATCCTCCAGGTCCGCGTCTTCGAACAGGTCGTCCGGGAAATATGCCCAGCTCGCGGCTCCGTCATCCTCGCTGCCTTCCATGTCGATATACAATACGTTATATACCAGGCCCGTCAGAAGCCCGGTGAACGCCCTGGGCTGGTCGTCAGCCAGGTCCGCCAGGTCCTCAAAGGAGAAATACCCCTCCTCCCGGGCGTGCTCCAGCTCACCGGCGGCGCTCAGCCCGAGGGCGTGGGCGCAGGCCAGCATGTTCATCATATAGCCGTAACGGTCTTCCCTGCCCGGGGCCAGGTTCTCCTCCAGCATGTAGCGGCAAAGGTCGTAGGCCGTCCGGTTCTCCCCCAGGTACAGGAGAGTCAGCACCAGGTTGTTGCACACGTCGCCCTCGCAGTAGGTCGCGGATTTGTCGATCTTGCGCAGGGCGAACACGTAATAGCCCCTGGCTGTTTCGTAATCGCCTTCTTCAAAGGCTTCGTTTCCCCTGGCGATCGCCCGGTCGCACAGAAGACCGGAGCTGATGGAGGAAGGATAATCGTTCAGGTCGATGATATCCGAAAGATCCCTGCCGGCGAAGGCGGAAGGGAGGCCGGATGAGAGCATCAGGCATACCGTCAAGGCCAGGGAAAGCGCGCGGCAAATCTTTCTGTACATACGGACCTCCTCAGTGCACAGGATTGCAGGTGCACACCTTGTTGCAGGTGCAGTAACCGCCGCCCGTCGTCTGACAGGAGCAGGTCACCTGGCAGGTGCATGTCGTCTGGCAGGAGCATACCGGGTCGCAGGTGCACACCGGGTCGCAGGAACAGACCGGCTGGCAGGCGCACTGCGGGTTGCAGGAACAGGTCGCCTCGCAGGTGCAGAAGGGATTGCAGGTGCACACCATTCCCCTCATCACCGCGCCGTCGCCGTCCCTCATCACGCCGGATGATTCGGTATTTCCGCCCTTGCGGCTTTCCACAAACCAGGTCTTCATCCCGGGCTTGAATACCGCTTCGCCGTTCCTTACGATGTATACCTTGGGCTGGGGCAGTTTTTTTTCGGCCTCTTTGGAAGAAAGACGATCGTCAGGCATGGTCGTTGACCTCCTCGTTCAGTTTTTTCTGGATCTGGTGCAATGTGATCGCTCGGGTGATCCGGCAGCGGACGCTGCCGGCGTGTTCGGACGGCGGCTTCAGGCCCAGCAGCTTCGCGGCGCAGTCGCCGCTGCAGTGGTATTTGCAGAAGCAGTCCGCGCAGTGGGGAATCCGGTCCACCGTCAGGGTGTGCAGGTCCTCCTGTTTCTTTTCGTCAAACGCAAATCCGTTCGCTTCCGCGTCCCAGGCCCCGTAGATATACCTGCCGGACCGGGGATCGCTCATCTCGGACACCTCGTAGCAGCTGGTGACCAGCCCCTCGGAGGTGACCACGAAGGAATTGCAGCACACGCCGCAGAACGCGGAACCGATGTGGTCCATGCGCGCCGCGGAATAAACCAGGCGCATTTTCCCGTCCAGGATCTTATCCGCCTCCAGGAATTTGCTGACAAACAGATCCGCCTCCGGGGTATGCTCCCCCGTTTTCAGGGACCGGCCGGCTTCCCACGCCGGCTCCACGTGCAGGGGATCGCAGTTCGGATAATTCTCCAGCACAAAGGCCGCGATTTCCGGCAGCTTGTCCGCGCTGGACGCGGTCAGGGTGGAACGGATGCTGAATTTCTTTCCGGCGTCGTTCAGGCGCTTCAACGTCCTGTGGACCAGCGGGAAGCTGGGGCCTCCGTCCGCCATCGGGCGCTGGCGGTTCTGCAGCTCCTCCGTGCCGTCAAAGGAGATATTCACGCCGTCGAACCAGGCAAGGAGCCAGTCCAGCTGCTTTTCATTCAGGACGCCGTTGGAGGCCATCGAAAGATGCGCCTTCAGCCCCACCCGGTCCGCGGCCTCAAGGGCGTAGCGGCACAATTCCTGCACCCGGTCGAAAGCGAAGAACGGTTCGCCGTTCCCATGGAAGCTGACCGTAAAATCCTGATAATTCTGCTTCTTCGCGTTCTCCGCCACCAGGTCGATGGCCGCCCTGCCGACCTCAAGGGGCATCACGTGGCGCTTTTTTTCCGCCCCCGCGTAGCAGTAGCGGCACCTCAGGTTGCAGCCGTCCGTGGGGAACAGCGTCACCTGAACCGGAGGCCTGGGTTCGCCGTGCGGGTGTTCGTACTCCCGGAAAAAGCCGCATTCCTCCAGCAGGCCCAGGCATTCGGCGTCGCCCTCCTGCTTCGGCTTTCCGTAAAGGCGTCTGGCCACGGCGGCGATCGCCGATTCGTTGACCCGGGCGTAAAGCCGCGCAAGCGGCGCGTAAAGGATCGGGCCTTTTTCGTCCCGCAGGACAAACAGCTCACATGATGACGGCAAATTTGCTTACCTCCAATCTGTTCTGAAGGTAGCCCGCCTGCCCGAGGGTCAGGAAGAAGTCCGCCGCGGGGCCGGCGTTCTCCTCAAGGCCCGCGGCGCGGATCACTTCCTCAAGGGTATGCCGCCCGTCCGCCAATCTCAAAAGCTCCAGTCCCTTTTCGTTGACGATAAAGCAGGTTTCACCGTTATAGGCGATTTCCGCCCCGTTTTCGGTCCGGATGATTCTGAACCCGTCCCGCAGCCGGGGGCCGACGGTTTTTTCATCCGGCGCGGCGGCGGCCTCCGCCAGTCCGTGAAGGCCAAAGCCGGTGCCGCACAGGAGAACAAAGCCCGCAGTGCCTTTCAGAAAAGCCCTCCGCGTGATGCCGCGCTCCGCGTTTTCGGCCGAAGCCGGAAGGGAAGAAGGCTCGCCGGTCATTTTCTTCATGCGTATCTCTCCTTTGGTATGGAATATGTTCGTACGGGAAAAGGGTTCGGCCCCGGAGACGCCGGGACCTCATTGCGTCAGTATATACATAATTATTATACCAAAACATCACGTTTGTAAAGACGGGCGGCGCGCCTTCCCGTATAAAAATTTGATCCGTCGGCCGGGCGGCCTTTCATCCGCGGGAAAAAGGTGTATAATTCTCTCATGCGCGCCGGGCGCGGGCGTTATGCCCCGCCCCGGGCAGCGCGTTCCAAACGGCGCGAATCAAAAAACAGGGAGCGGAGCAATGGCGGAAAACAGGCGGACCCCCATGGAATGGAAATACACGCTTTGCGTGTTCCTGGCCTCGGTGTGCTTTTCCACCGGCGGGCTGTTCATCAAGCTGGTGCCCTGGTCCCCCCTGGCCATCAACGGGGCCCGCAACCTGATCGGCGCGGGAGTGATCGGCGTCTTTCTCCTCCTTACCCGCCACAGGATCGTCTTCAGCCGCAGCGTCCTTACAGGCGCGCTGTCCATGATCGGCGTCACCACGCTGTTCGCTGTCGCCAACAAGCTGACCACCGCCGCGAACACCATCGTGCTGCAGTTCACGGCGCCGGTGTTCGTCATTCTCTTCATGGCCCTGTTTTACGGCCAGAAGCCCGGGAAAACAGACGTGGCGGCCTGCTGCGCGGTGCTCCTGGGGGTGGTCCTTTTCTTTATCGACGGAATCCGTGCCGGCAACCTGCCCGGAAACCTGCTTGCCGTCCTCTCCGGCGTATGCTACGCCGGCGTGTTCATGATGAACACCGGCAAAAACGCCGACGCCATTTCCTCCTGCTTCCTGGGACAGCTGGCCGCGGGCGTGATTCTGACGCCCCTGTGCCTTGGGGAAACGGATTTTTCGGCGCCCGTTCTTTTGTCCGTGGCCGCTTTGGGCGCGGTGCAGGTGGGCGGCGCCTATATCCTGTTTTCCGTCGGCATCCGGCGCGTCCCCGCCGTGACGGCCAGCCTGCTCACCGGCCTGGAGCCCATCATGAACCCCCTTTGGGTGGCGGTCTTCTATCACGAAACGGTTTCGCCCCTTTCCCTGGCCGGCGCGGTGATCGTGGTGGTATCCATCCTGTTATACAACGTATGGCTTGCCCGGGGCGGGAAAGGGACCGGGGACGCATCGGGGGCCTGATCATCCCGCCGTGTCGATTTCCCTAAGCGTGTTCCCGTCAAGGTCCTTCCAGGCGAACACCGTGCCCTCCAGGGTCATGTATCCGCGGGGGCTTCCTTCCTTGGGAATGGATACCGAGCCGGGATTCAGGTAAAGGTTCCCGTCGCCGAAAGAGACGCAGGCGGGCACATGGGTGTGCCCGTGCAGAAGGATATCCCCCTTCCGCAGCGGCGGGAGGCGGTCAAGGTTGTAAATATGTCCGTGGGTGAAATAGCAAAGCCTTTCCCCCGTCGTCATGAGGCCGTAATCCGCCATGATCGGGAAAGGCAGCACCATCTGGTCCACCTCGGTGTCGCAGTTTCCCCGGACGCAGAAAACACGGTCCTTCAGGGGCGAAAGGAGGGAGATGACCTCCTTCGGGGCATAGCCCTCGGGCAGGTCGTTCCTGGGCCCGTGGTACAGGATGTCCCCCAGCAGAAGGAGCCTCGCGGCCCCCTCGCGGGCCATGGCGTCAAGCAATCGGGAGCAGCACGGCGCCGAGCCGTGGATATCCGAAGCGATCAGGATGCGCATCTTTTTCCCTTTCCGGCTCCGCCGCCACGTTTTTCCGTTTCTTTCCGCGGTATCGGCGGACGCGCCTGTTTTACAGATCAAGGATATCGCGGATCAGCCGGGTCACGTTTTCCTCCGGGGTGGCCCATCCGGTGCAGATGCGCCACACGGCCCTGCCGTCCCTCTCCGGGGTCCACTGGCTGAAGACATAGCCCTTCTCCCGCAGGGCCTTTGCCTCGTCGGAAGCAAACACGGCAAAGACCTGGTTGGTGTCGGAGCTGCCCCAGAGAGGAATCCCCTTTTGCTTCAGCGCCTCCCGGACGCGCTCCGCCTGGACGACGGCGTGGCGGGAGATGCGCATATACAGCCCGTCCTCCAGCAGCGCCTCGAACTGGATGCCCAGCAGCCGTCCCTTGGCCAGCATGCCTCCCCGCTGCTTGATCATGTAGCGGAACTCGTTTTTGATTCCGGGATCCATGATTACCACGGCCTCGCCGAACAGCGCCCCCACCTTGGTGCCGCCGATATAGAACACATGGCACAGGCGGGAAAGGTCGTGGTATCCCACGTCGTTTGAGGGGCTTTCCATCCCGTAGCCCAGCCTGGCCCCGTCCAGGAACAGGTACGCGTCAAAGCGGTCGCACACCCGGCGAAGCTCCGTAAGTTCCTTCAGGGAGTACAGGGTGCCGCTTTCCGTGGGCTGGGAAATATAAATCATCTTCGGCTTCACCATGTGTTCAAAGGACGCGTCGGACCAGTAATCCTCAAAATATCTTTCGGCCTCGGCCGCGTCCACTTTGCCGTCGTGGGAGGGCAGGCAGATCACCTTGTGGCCCGTCGCTTCCACCGCGCCGGTCTCATGGCAGGCGATGTGCCCGGTTTGGGCCGCCACAACGCCTTCGTGGGGGCGCAGGGCGGCGGCAATGACCGTCATGTTGGTCTGGGTCCCGCCCACAAGGAACTGCACGTAGGCTCCCGGAGCGTCTGTCAGGCGGCGGATCATCTCCGCCGCGCGGGCGCAGTGGGGATCCTCCCCATAGCCGGGGGTCTGCTCCATGTTGGTCGCCGCCAGGCGCTCAAGCACACGCTCGTGCGCCCCCTCGGAATAGTCGTTTTCAAAACGGATTTCCTCTGGCATATTTCCGCTCCTTTTATTTTTTTGCTTCGCCGCTAGCGCCGAAGGCGCGTTCAGGATCGCATGAGACGGTATGACGCGCTTTGCGCGGCATGAGCGTGCGCAGCACGCGGATTCTCAAATTGATAATATCAAGTTGAGAATAGTATCAGGCCCGCCGCCGGGGGAACGGGCCCTTATCGCCATCCGCCCTTTTCCTTCACGCGGTCGAACCTGCGGACCAGCTTTTTGTAAACGCGCTCCGACATCCACTTTTCCGCGCACGCGCGGAGGAAGTCCTCCGGCAAAAACCACTTCACCGCCCTGTTCTCCCCCTCCCTGGGGCGTATTTCCTCCTCCGCGGAGGCCTTCAGGAGGAAGGTCATATTCAGGTGCAGGTGTGAGGGGACGTACACGCCCCGTTTTTCATGGCCGTCCACCGTCAGGATTTCCAGGGAAAAAAGCTTTTCGTCCCACGGGACGGCCGTTTTGATCCCGGTCTCCTCCCGGGCTTCCCTTACCGCCGTCTCCAGGGGATCGCCGCATCCGTCCAGGTGTCCTCCGGTCCAGGACCAGGAACGGTAGATATTGTGCCACACCGCCAGCGCCTTTTCCCCCGCTTCGTCCATAATCCAGGAGGACGCGGTAAAATGGGCCCCGGGCTGCCGGCCGGTCAGGTCCTCCCCCCGGCGAATCAAACGGAGCATCTCCTCCCGGTCCCTTTCCTCCTGTTCGCACCCCGGCGTGAATTCCGTAATCAGCCGTCTGATTTTTTCCACCGCTCCCGCTTCCTTTCGCCGAACAGTATACCACAGAGAACTCGAAAGTGGCAACGGCTCCGCGCCGGCGCCGCCGTTGACATCCGCCATGCCGCGGTAATATACTAAACGTGTACGCAAGGCCGAAAAAATGACATTTTCAAGGCGGTGAGAGATATTTATGGAAAACAGGTATTTCAAACAGTACAGCCCGTCCCTCGGGCGCGATATGGAGATGAAGGTCTACGGTACCGGCGGTCAGGCGGTATTGTACATTCCATGCCAGGACGGGCGCTTTTTTGACTTTGAAAACTTCCGGATGACCGACGTGTGGCAGCCCTGGATCGATTCGGGCAGGGCAACGGTGTTTTCGGTGGACACCATCGACCGGGAGACCTGGAGCGCCGGGAACGATCCCCGGGAACGCATCCTCCGGCACGAACAGTGGATGAAGTACATTTTCGACGAAGTGGTCCCCTTTGCCCGGGACATGGTCGGCGGCGACGGCATGATCTCCTTCGGCTGCTCCCTGGGCGCCACCCACGCCGCCAACTGCTTTTTCCGCCGCCCGGACCTGTTCCGCGGCATGCTGGCCCTCAGCGGCATTTATACCGCCTCCTACGGCTTCGGAGATTATATGGACGAAAACGTCTACCTGAACAGCCCGGTGGACAGCCTGGCGGGGATGCCGGCGGACCACCCCTACATCCGGGAATACAACCGCGGACGGGGAATCATCGTGGTGGGCCAGGGCCCCTGGGAAGCACCGGAGACCACCCTGCGCATCCGGGACATCTGCCGGGAAAAGGGCATCAACGTGTGGGTGGACGTCTGGGGCCACGACGTGTGCCATGACTGGGACTGGTGGTACAAGCAGGCGGCCTACCATATTCCTCATCTGCTGGACAGCTGAGAGGAGGTCCATATGAGCGCGTCAGATCAGAATACCGCCTTCGGGATCAGGATCGCCTGTCCGGACTGCGGAGGCGCCCTGGTATACGACATCGAAGCGGCATCCATGCGCTGCCTGAACTGCGGAAACAAAAAAAACGTCACGGACCTTCCCGATCCCACCAAAGACGCCGGTGAAATGGACGTGGCCGAATTCAGGTGCGCCTCCTGCGGGGCCGGGCTGCAGACCCGGGAGAACATGACCACTGCCCGCTGTGTTTTCTGCGGCAGCGACGTGCTGCTTCCCGCCAGGATGGCAAAGACAAAACGTCCTGAATGGATCGTTCCCTTTAAAATCACCCGGGAGGAATGCGAAAAGCGTTTCCGGGCCCACCTGAAAAAAGCAAAATACGCTCCTTCGGACCTGACCGGCGAGGACAGCATCGGGAACTTCCTGCCGGTCTATATCCCCTACTGGGATTACTCTCTCGACGGCGCAGGCAAAAACCTCGGCGATGCGCGCAGCTGCCGCCCTGGTCGCCGCCCCGGTACTGGGGCTGCTGACCGCCGCAGTCTTCATGCTCTTTTCGTCCCATCTGCACAGCGCGTCCCGTACGGGAACACAGCCTGAGGGCCAGGGAAGGCCCCGCTGTTCAACGGATGTGAAAATCCTTGAAAAAAAAACACGTGCGGACGACTCACGAACGGATCCCCAGCATTTCCGGCGGATCCTCGTGCTCCTCCTGCGGCTCCTCCCATTCCTCCGGCGGCTCCTCCCATTCCTCCGGCGGCTCTTCCGGCCGCTCTTCCTGCGGAAGCGGCGGCGGGTCCCGCTTCTGACCTCCCGAAAAAGGACGGATGCCACTGCATCCCTTTTTCCCACAGTCCGGCCGCGCTAACGGCGGCCGGTCCTTCTTCTTTACCTGATAAGAGCGCCGAAGTTGTGAAAAGGCGAATACCGGTTCGATCCGAAAAAAGCGGCGCGTTTTATACGAACGGGACCCGGACATCCGTCCGGGTCCCGCGTTATTCCGTTTCGGCTTTTTCCATACCTCCGGAGCTCATTCGGCGATGTCGCCGATGAACCCTGCTTCCTCGGCCTCGTTCCAGATGGCGAAATACGGAAGGGTCTTCGCGTCTGGATCGATCTCGTTCAGATGGGACCAGAAGAGGAATTCCTCGGGCAGATCCTCAACCGGGGTGCCGGGCAGGTACAGGACCACTTCGGCCGCCTTGTTCAGGCCGTAGGGCTCCGATAACACAAAGCGGATGCCGTCCTCGATAATCTCGCTTTCCTGGCCCTCGCTGACCGCGTTTTCTTCCACTTTCAGCAGCCACGAGGTGGCGCTCAGCTTTTCCGCCGCGGACAGGCGGCCGTGGAAAAGGCAGGTGTAGACCGTGCCGTCGGGATAGCCTTCTCCGGTCTCTCCCATCTCGCTGTCATGGTAATTGCCTTCATAGGCGCCGTTTTCACCGAAGGTCAGGGAGGTGTCCCAGGCGCCCGCGCCGCTGGAGAAAACCAGGGTCTGCCCCTTCAGGAGGGAAAGCACGTCCCCCGACTCGCCGAAGAGGTCCTCAGGGTCCCAGCCAGGGTCCTGAACGGCCGTGACATTCAAACCGTTTGCGGTCACGTATTCCCGCAGATACCTGAAGCGGGCTTCCCGGAAGGGCTCAAGGGACGCGTCGGACGCGGCGAAATAGCCGTCGGCCAGTTCCTTGTCGTCTCCGCAGATCATGAGAATGTCCGTTTCATATTCATTACCGCTGTCAACGCCCTCAAAGGAAGAGGGCACCCATTTTTCACCGTCCGCGACCAGCGTCAGAACGCCGGGGGTCTCGCCGCCGGAGATGCACTCCAGCACTTCCCCGTTCTGCACGTAGTTGAACACCCAGAAGTTGCCGTAGACCGTCATCTGCCCTTCCCCGGTCTCCGCCGTTTTCAGGATGATCGGCGCGGGCACGGTCACGGAGTTATCCTCCGTCAGGTACCCTTTTCCCAGGTCCGCCGTAAAGGCCGCGACAGCCGCTTCCACGGGATCGTTCCCGGTATAGGCGTAGGCAGGGAGCGTTTCCGCCGCCGCGAAGCATGCGGCGCACACCGCGGCGATCAGCGCGAATAAAAAGATCGTTTTCTTCATTCCCGTTTTTCCTCCGTTTCGTTTGATTTGCGGCCGGCGCGGGTTTCGCCGGTCTCATATGTATATACGTCCGCCGTCCCGGGCGGGTTCCCGGGAACGGTCCTTTTTACATTTTTGTTACATTTTCAAACGTGTTCTTCGGAAAAACGGAAGGACTCCTCCGGACACGGCGCCGCAAACAGCAAAAAAGTCAGCCGCTTTCCTTTGCGTCCTCCCCGGGAAGCCTGCGCATAAAACGGATAACAAAAGCCGCGGACAGGGGAACCGCCAGCAGGTAGGCCGCCGGCTGAGCCTCCTGGATGCCCGGAAGGCGGCGCCAGGCGGACAGCAAAAGCAGTGCGGGGATGAAAAACAGGCCGCTGCGGGCACTGCTCAGGAAGGAAGCGCCGAACCGATGCCCGGTCGACTGGTACAGCATCTCGGTGCACATGGTGAAGGGCAGAAAGATCACCGTGGCCATCTGCAGCCTGAGGGCGCGGGTGCCGATCCGGATTACCGCGGGATCGTCCCTGAACACGCCGATCAGGCTGCCCGACATCAGGAAGCACACCGACGCGGTCACCAGAATGACGCATTCGCTCATCAGGACGGTCACCCAAAAAGCCCTGCGGAGGCGGGCATATTTACCGGCGCCGTAATTGAAGGCGCTGACCGGCTGGAAGCCCTGCCCGATCCCCAGCGCCATGGCGAACACAAAAAACGAGATTCTGCTGACGATGCTCATCGCCGACACCGCCTCGTCGCCGTAAGCGGAGGCGGCGCCGTTCAGCAGGATGGTCGCGATGCTGTTCAAGGCCTGCCGCAGCATGCTGGGAAGGCCGGTGGTCATGATGTTCAGGACATTCGCGGGCCTGAGGTCCACTTTATGAAGCCCCAGGGCCACCTCTGTTCTGCCCCGCAGGAACATGCCCAGCAGGATGAAGAAACTGAGAATCTGGCTGCAGGCCGTAGCGATTGCCGCTCCGGCGATGCCCATATCCAAAGCGAACATCAGAAGCGGGTCCAGGGCAATGTTTATCACCGCGCCGGTCATCAGGCCCACCATGCCAAGGGAAGCCTTGCCCTGGTAGCGCAAAAGGTTATTGAGGGTATAACCGCCGGTCATGAAAGGCGCGGCCAGGAGGATCCATGAAAGGTACTCCAGGGCATAGGGCTCGATGGTCTCGGTGCTGCCGAGAAAGCGGACGATCGGGCGGCGCAGGAACACCGTAATCAGGGACAGTACCAGCCCCAGGACCACCGAACAGAAAAGGCCCGTGGACGCGGTCCGCGAAGCGGTTTCCGCGTCCCTGGCCCCCAGTTTGCGGGCCATGATGCTGCCCGCGCCCTGTCCGAACATGAAGCCGATGGCCTGGATGATGCTCATAAAACCGAAGATGACCCCGACGGCGGCGCTCTGGCTGGTGCCCAGGCGCCCCACAAAGGCCGTATCCGCCAGGTTGTATACGTTGGTAACCAGCATGCTGAGGATCGTCGGCACGCTCAGGGCCGCAATCAAAACGGGAACGGATGCTTCGGTCATCCGGACGTACTGGTCCCCGGAAGCGTTCCCCCGGCCGTTTGTCATTATTCATGTCCTCCCATACGCGCCGTTTGCTTTGACGGCCGGCCGGGTCTTCCCCCGTCCGGCCGCCAGGCGCTGTTTTTTCACTTTATTTTTTCCCCTGCCGCGCTGCGCATTCCGCGCAGCCGCAGCCGCACCCGCAGGTCCCGCAGCGCTTTCCGCTCCGCCGTGCCCTGCGCATACCGCGCACGGCCAGGAAAAGGGCCCCCGCGACCGCAAGAAGAATCAGAATATCCCATGCGTTCATCCCGTCACCCCCAGCCGAAAAGCAGTCCGACAAGGCGCACAAGCAGCGCCGCGACCCAGGCGACGGCGCACTGTCCCACGACGACGGCCAGGGCCCACCGGGACCCCAGCTCGCGCTTGACGGAGGCGATGGCGGCCACGCAGGGGGTATACAGCAGGCTGAACACCAGGGCGGAGGCCGCGGACAGGGCGCCGAGGGCCGTTTGCGGACCGCCTGGGAACAGCACGTTCATCGTCGATACCACGCTCTCCTTGGCCATAAACCCGCTGATGAAGGAGGTGACCATCCGCCAGTCCCCCAGCCCCAGAGGCTTGAAAAGCGGCGCGATCAGCCCCGCGATGACCGACAGGATGCTCCCATGGGACTCGGCGACCGGGTTCAGGTGGAAATCGAAGCCCTGCAGGAACCAGATCACCACCGTGGCGATGAGGATCACGGAGCAGGCCCTGTGCAGGAAATCCCTGGCTTTCTCCCACAGCAATTGCAAAACGTTGCGCGCCGTGGGCAGGCGGTAGTTGGGCAGCTCCATCACAAAGGGGACCGCCTCGCCCTTAAACAGCGTCTTTTTGTACACCAGCGCCGCCAGGATGCCCGTCCCGATCCCCAGCACATACAAAAGGATCATCACCAGCCATTTGTAGCCCGGGAAAAACGCGTCCACAAAAAATCCGTAAATCGGCAGCTTGGCGGTGCAGCTCATGAAAGGCGTCAGCAGGATGGTCATCCGCCTGTCCCTTTCGCTGGGCAGCGTCCGTGTGGACATAACGGCCGGCACGGTGCAGCCAAAGCCGATCAGCATCGGCACGATGCTCCTGCCTGAAAGACCGATGCGCCTGAGCAGCTTATCCATAAAGAAGGCCACCCGGGCGATATAGCCGCTGTCCTCCAGCATCGACATGAAAAAGAACATGGTCACGATGATGGGCAGGAAGCTGAGCACGCTGCCCACGCCCTCAAAAATGCCCTTGATCACCAGGTTGTGGATGGTCTCGTTGACTCCCGCGTCGGTCATCGCCCGGTCCACCACGCCGGTCAGGGCTTCGATCCCGCCGGCCAAAAGTTTCTGCAGGAAGGCGCCCACCACCTCGAAGGTCAGGAAAAAGACCAGCGCCATGATGGCGATGAACACCAGCAGGGCGGTGTATTTCCCGGTGAGGACGGCGTCCAGGCGGCGGCTGCGCATGTGCTCCCTGCTTTCCCGCGGCCTTGTCACGCACTGGCTGCAGACCCGGTCGATAAAGGTGTAGCGCATATCCGCGATGGCGGCGCTGCGGTCCAGGCCCCGCTCCTTTTCCATCTGCAGGACGATGTGCTCCAGCGTTTCCTTTTCGTTCGGGTCCAGGTCCATCTTTTCCAGGATCATTTCGTCGCCTTCGATCAGCTTGGCAGCGGCAAAACGCACCGGCAGGCCCACCCGCAGGGCATGGTCCTCCACCAGATGGATCACCGCGTGCAGGCAGCGGTGCACCGCGCCGCCGTGGTCGTCCGCGCCGCACAGGTCCTGTTCCACGGGCTTTTCCTGATACCGGGCGATATGCACCGCGTGCCGCACCAGCTCGTCCACACCCTGGTTCTTTGACGCCGAAATCGGCACCACCGGGACGCCCAGCATATCCTCCATCCGGTTCACATCGACGGATCCGCCGTTTCCGCGCATCTCGTCCATCATGTTCAGGGCCACCACGGTGGGGATGCCCATCTCCAGCAGCTGCATGGTCAGGTACAGATTGCGCTCGATGTTGGTGGCGTCCACGATGTTGATGATGGCCCGGGGTTTTTCGTCCAGAACGAAATTGCGGGACACCAGTTCTTCCCCGGAATAGGGAGACATGGAATAGATGCCCGGCAGGTCGGTGATCAGGGTGTCCTCCTGCCCGCGGATCACGCCGTCCTTGCGCTCCACGGTGACGCCGGGAAAATTGCCCACGTGCTGCCGCGCGCCGGTCAGCTGGTTGAAAAGGGTGGTCTTGCCGGAATTCTGGTTGCCCACCAGGGCAAAGGTCAGCTTCGTTCCGTCGGGCAGGGGCGTCCCGCTCCCCCTGGGATGGAACTTGCCCTCCTCGCCCAGGCCCGGATGGTCGGCCTCACGCAGGCGGGCTTTTTCTTCCTTCCCGTTCTCTTCCTTCCCGGCGGGCCCTTCGATGGGCCGTACCTCGATTTTTTCCGCGTCGCTCAGCCTGAGGGTCAGTTCATACCCGTGGATGCGGATCTCCATGGGATCCCCCATGGGCGCCAGCTGGGTTACGGTGATCTTCGCCCCCGGAATGACGCCCATATCCAGAAAATGCTGCCGCAGGGCGCCTTCTCCCCCGACCAAAGTAATCTCGGCGCTCTTGCCCGGCTTCAGATCCCTGACAGTCATCTGTTTTTCTCCGCTCATGTCGTTTGCCTCCGCGCCGCCCGGGTCATGCCCGGCCGCGCCGCACGGCATTCATTGTAAGTCTCCGCTAACCGTTTGTCAATCGCCGCCGGCCTTTTGCTTGTTTTTTGCCGCGCACTCGCCGGCGTTTGAGAAACTGTCTTATTCGCCCTGCCGCTTTTCCCAATCGAACCGGGGTTCGTCTGCTTCCGGCCCTTTCCATTCGAGGCACAGCATGGTCAGGTCGTCAAACTGGGGCGCCGCGCCCGCAAAAGCGCGCACGGAATCCGCCACCGTCCCGAGGATCTCCTGCGGCGAACCGTTTTCGCCGCTCCGGAGGGCGGATATCATCCTGTCGGTGGTATAGAACGCCTCGGCGGCGTCGGTGGCCTCGGGCACGCCGTCGGTATAGACAAAGATTTTGTCGCCCCGCTCCATGGGAATCTCGTATTCCCGGTAGCGGGCCATGTCGATGCCGCCCACCACCATGCCGTGCCTGTCCTTCAGAAGCTCAAAATGCCCGTACGCCTTTTTGACCGCCGGGTATTCGTGCCCCGCGTTGGCGGCCGTCAGTTTGCCGGTGGAGATCTCCAGCACCCCCAGCCAGACGGTGACGAACATCTCCTCCGGGTTGCGGGAGCAGATCTCCCGGTTGACGGCCTCAAGGATCTTCGCCGGGCTCTTTTCCCGCATGGCCACGTGATGGATCAGCGTCAGCGCCACCATCATGAACAGCGAGGCCGGCACGCCCTTGCCGGATACGTCGCCGATAACCAGGCACAGGTGATCCTCGTCCATCAGGAAGAAATCGTACAGGTCGCCGCCCACCTCCTTGGCGGGGGTCATCGAGGCGTAGATATCGAATTCCTTCCGGTCCGGAAAGGGAGGGAAGGTCTTGGGCAGGGCGTTGGCCTGGATGCGTGTGGCCAGGGACAGTTCGGCGTTGATCCGCTCCTCCCTCAGCGCCAGCGCCTGCCTTTCCTCGGCGGCCTGGATATAACGCAGCAGCAGCGCGACCGCAAACAGCGCCAGCGCTCCCACGGGCAGCCAGAGCGGATGGGTGACCAGCCCCAGCCGATACAGAATCATGGGGCCCCCGAAGCCCAGCAGGATCAAACCGCCGCACACCGCGGCCCCCTGCCACAGCTTAAGCCGGACGTACAGCACGGCCGCCAGCGCGCAGAAAACCAGCAGCAGCAGCGCCTGAGGCCAGTCCGGAGCCTCCTTTTTATAATTGCCGTCCAGCAGGCTCTGGATCACGTTGGCCTGGTATTCCACGCCGTACATCTGCGAAGCCCGGTTGACCGAGGTAAAATATCTGTCCTGGAGGCCGGCGGTATAGGGACCGATCATGACGATTTTCCCGCTCCAGTAGGAGGGATCGATGCGCCAGGCGATCAGGTCCGCGACGGAATACCCGTCGTAATAGGTTCCGGGCCCGGCGGTGAAGGGCACGTAAAAGTGTCCGCCCTTCAGCGGCGGTTCGCCGATGGTCTTTCCCTGGCTTTCAAGGTACAGCCGGGCAGTCTCAAAGGCCATGGAATAAACGCGGCGCCCCTCCTCCGGCTCCTCGTACAAAAGGGCGTGGCGCAGGATGCCGTCCCGGTCCGGCATGGCGTTGATATGTCCCTGCACGGTTGCGTCCCGCAGCGCCGGATAGGGTTCCTCGAATTTGACGATGGCGGAGGCGTCGACGGCAACCGCCCTCCGGTCCTCCCAGGCGATCTGTTCGCCGTAGGTCGCGAAGGAAGCCGTCACGACGTTTCCCAGGTATCCGGCGGCCTGCGCCAGGTATTCGTCCGACGCCGAGCTGCCGGAATCCCCGGAAAACAGCACGTCGATAGCCACCGCTGCCGGTTTGTTCTCCGGGTCGGAGGCCAGCGCCATCAGCGCGTCCGCCAGCACATCCCTCGGCCATGGCCAGGTGCCCAGCTCCTCCAGGGCCTTTTCATCGACGCCGATGATGACGATGTCCCCGGACGGCGCCCCCGGACGCTGGAGCAGCGCGTCCTGGGTCCACTTGTCAAACCGCTGCAGCGCGCCGGAGGCAATGATCAGGGTCAGTACCGCCGCCATCGTCAGGGCGATCAGAAGCTGTATTTTGCTGTTCATCTTTTTTCCGCCTTGTCTCCCGTCTTTTAAGAAAACACAGGATGCCGGGCGCGCCGCTTCGGGGCGGGCCCGGACATCCTGCATTTCAGGCCAGGTCAGTCGTCGGGATACGGATCATCCGTGGACACTTCAATAAGGATGTTCATGATCCTGCCCCTGTAAATGATGTTGTAGTTGCCGCTGTTTCCGGTGAACGATTCGGACTGGATCACCTCGTATCCGGTGCCAAGCTCCTTGTAGCCTTTGCATACCAGGGTCAGCCTGTCTCCGCCGATCAGTTTGATGACCGCCGTGACCGTGTCGACGCCCTCCGTTATGTCCACATCGAGCCATTCGCCGTTTTCCGTAAAGTACGCGGATGGGTACGGAAGCCAAACACTGCCGTTATACTCAAAGTTTCCTCCGCCGGCATGGACGGTAACGCCGCGCTGTTTTACCGTCAGCGTGCCCGGCACCAGTGTGATGTTATAATTTTCGGGCTTTCCTGCGCCGCTCCAATTGACTTTATAACCGATCTGGACGCTCCCAACGTCGGTCTGTTCCGCATACGTGCTTTCAACGCTCTCGACTTCGCCCGCGACGAAACTGCCGGTAAGCACCGGCGGATTCGTATTTTCCGGATGGATGGGCAGGCCGTCATACTCCCTGGCATATGAGAGCGATTCGGTGTTGATCGTGATGGTCCGCCCGGTCACCGTCAGCGTACCCTTCGCCGTCGTGATGTCGAAGTTCGCGGTCACGTCCTCTCCGCCCTTCGTTATCTTGCAGGACGCGATCTCGCAGTCGCTGCTGCCCGCGTCGGTCTGATTGCCGGTATATGTGCAGATAACTTCAAAGCCCGTGGGAAGTCCGTCCACCACGGGATCCAGCCCGTCCGCTGTCAGCGCCGTGCCGTCGTATGTCTTTGATTCGGGCGTGGGCGCGGTCACCGTGATCGCGGCCTTCGTCACCGTCAGCGTGCCTTTCGCCGTCGTGATGTCGAAGTTCGCGGTCACGTCCGCTCCGTCCTTCGTCACCTTGCAGGAAGCGATCTCGCAGTCGCTGCTCCCCGCGTTTGTCTGACTGCCGGTATACGTGCAGACGACTTCAAAGCCCTCGGGCAGGCCCTCCACCGAGGGATCCAGCCCGTCCGCCGTCAGCGCCGTGCCGTCGTATGTCTTTGATTCAGGCGTCGGCGCGGTCACCGTAATCGCGGCCTTCGTCACCGTCAGCGTACCCTTCGCCGTCGTGATGTCGAAGTTCGCGGTTACGTCCTCTCCGCCCTTTGTAATCTTGCAGGACGCGATCTCGCAGTCGCTGCTCCCCGCGTCGGTCCGGCTGCCGGTATATGTGCAGACAACTTCAAATCCCGCAGGCAGGTCGCCGGTCACTATAGGATCAAGCCCGTCCGCCGTCAGCGCCGTGCCGTTGTACGCCCTTGATTCCGGCGTGGGCGCGGTCACCGTGATCGCCGCCTTCGTTATCGTCTGCGTACCGTTTTCTGTCGTGATATTGTAGTTCGATCCGTCGCCGGTTTCGAATTCATAGCCGCATACCAGCTCATATTCGTCCGCGTCCGTTCCTCCGCCGGTAATCGTCACGATGACGGCATCGGTATCGGTCAGCAGCACACGGTATCTGCCCCCGCCGATCTCCTCAAAACTCCTTTCGGGGTTGATCTCCAGGATGCCATAGGCCGGCTCGCCGTTATAGACCCGGCCGGTCTCCCCGACGGCGCGGAAGTTGATCTCCGCTTTGGCAATCTTTAGGGTGTTGTTCCGGTACCGAATGTTGTAATTCCCGCTGTCGCCCGACAGGAACTGTTCAATCTCCGCCATCGTGTAGGTCCCGATGTCCGTATAGCAGCTCCATGTCAGCTTCACCCTGTCTTCGCCGATCAGGGGGTAGATGATCCAGCTGACCGCTTCCTCATCTATGGCCCAATCCGCCGGTTCAGGCTCCGTGCTGTCGCCGAGCGCTGCTTCGATCCATTCGCACCCATGGGGATATCCGTCATATTCAAACGGATACTCCGCGCTCAATCCCAGGTCAAAGGTGACGTCCAGCGGTTCCACCGTCAGTGTGCCGGGCTCCAGCGTTATACTGTAGTTCCCGGCTTTTGCTTCGTCGGTCCAGTTGATCTTATAGCCGATCTCGACATCGCCCGCGTTGATCCGTTCTTCGTACGCGCTTACGACGCTGTCGTCGCTCATCACGTCGCCCGCGGCGAAACTGCCGATGACCGTCGGGGCCGCCGTATTCTCCGGACTGATAGGCTCGCCGTTGTACGGCCTGGCGTAAGACAGCGATTCGGTGTTGATCGTGATGGTCCGCTCGGTCACCTTCAGTTCGCCCTTTACTGTCGTGATGTCGAAGTTCGCACTTACGTCCGCTCCGTCCTTCGTTACCTTGCAGGACGCAATCTCGCAGTCGCTGCTCCCCGCGTCGGTCCGGCTGCCGGTATACGTGCAGGCAATTTCAAACCCTGTGGGCAGTCCGTCCACCGCGGGATCCAGCCCGTCCGCCGTCAGCGCTGTGCCGTCGTATGTCTTGGAATCCGGCGTGGGCGCGGTCACCGTGATCGCGGCCTTCGTCACCGTCAGCGTACCCTTCGCTGTCGTGATGTCGAAATTCGCGGTCACGTCCTCTCCGCCCTTTGTAATCTTGCAGGAAGCGATCTCGCAGTCGCTGCTGCCCGCGTCGGTCTGGCTGCCGGTATACGTGCAGACGACTTCAAACCCTGTGGGCAGTCCCTCCACCGAGGGATCCAGCCCGTCCGCCGTCAGCGCCGTGCCGTCGTATGTCTTTGATTCGGGCGTCGGCGCGGTCACCGTGATCGCCGCCTTCGTCACCGTCAGCGTACCCTTCGCCGTCGTGATGTCAAAGTTCGCGGTTACGTCCTCTCCGCCCTTTGTAATCTTGCAGGAAGCGATCTCGCAGTCGCTGCTGCCCGCGTCGATCTGACTGCCGGTATACGTGCAGACGACTTCAAACCCTGCGGGCAGTCCCTCCACCGAGGGATCCAGCCCGTCCGCCGTCAGCGCCGTGCCGTTGTATGTCTTTGATTCAGGCGTCGGCGCGGTCACCGTAATCGCCGCCTTCGAAACCTTCAGCGTGCCCTTTACCGTCTCGACGCCCGTAAAGTACTCCGTCACGTCGCTGTTTTCGCTGTCCAGAATCCGATACGCCTCGACTGTGTTGTCGCTGCTGCCCGCGTCGGTCTGGCCGCCCGTCACGGTCGCCTCCGCTTTAAAGCCTTCCGGCAGCCCCTGCGCCGTAAAACCGGGAGCCGTCAGCTCCGTCCCGTCGTATACCTTTTCCGCCGACGCCGCGGTAATCACGACAGCCGTTTCATTGGCTGTCACCGTCAGGGTTCCGAGTTCCTCCGTTACGGTATAATTGGCGGGGTCCGCCGTGCCCCAGGAAATGTCATACGTATTTTCCGCGGTCCCAACGGCCGTAATGGTTCCTTTGGCGGTGACCAGCGCAGTCTCACCGTTGACAAGGCCGGACAGGTCTGCCTCCGCGCAGGTAAGCGGCGTGCCGTCATAGACCTTTGCCGCCGAACCGGTGGTCACTGTCAGCGCGGCGGGTTCGATGGTCAGTTCGCCTTTAAAAACAATCAGGCCGGTAAACCAGTCCGTCACGTCCCGTCCGGAGGGATCCAGGATGGTTACCGATACGGTATAGGAGTACGTGCCCGGAAGGACCGCCTCGCAGAATGCCCGGGCTTCAAAGGAAAGCCCCTCCGGCAGGCCCTCCGCGTGAACAACCAGGCCTCCCCGGACGTCGTTCGGTTTCGGATCGGCCTTGTTTCCCGCATTGCCTGCGGCGGTGCTCACCCTGAGGGGCTGCCCGTCATAGACCTTGGTGATCGGGTCCGCTGCAAAGGTGATAACAGCGGTGTTTTTTGTCACCTCCAGGGTTCCCAAAACGACGGTGACCTGATAGTTTTCCGGATGCGTGTCTCCCCAGTCGATGGCGCAGGTATTCTCCGCCGCGCCTACGTCGGTGACGGTCCCGGTCGCCGTCACGGTGACGTTTTCACCGCCGACCAGGCCCGAAACAGTCACGTCGCCGTTTGTCAGGGGCGTTCCGTCGTATTCTTTTGACGCCGAGCCGGTGGCAATCTCCATCGCCGCCGGGGTCACCGTCAGTGTGCCGTTCACAAGGCGCACCATGCCGCCGAACTGCTCCGTAACATCCTCGCCGTCCGGGGAATAAATGCTGTACCAGCTGACGGTATTGACGCCGGTGCCGGCGTCGGTCCGGCTGCCCGCGGTGCCGGCCTTCCAGGTATAACCCTCGGGCAGGCCGCTCGCTTCCACCTCATTCGATTCAAGCGGCGTTCCGTCATAGGTCCGCTCGGCGGACCTGGCCCGCAGGAACACCGTGCCGGCGGCGGGTTCCGTCACCGTCAGGGTGCCCAGTTCCTCGCTGATCACATAATGGTCGGGGTTCGTCCCTTCGCCCCACACAATTTCATAGGTATTGTCACAGCTGCCGGGCAGGGTGATACTCCCGGTGGCGGTCACGGTAATCTCGGGCAGCCGGACGGGATAGTATTTTGCCTCCTCCGTTCCCAGGGCGCGGCCGTTGTAGTTTTTTCCGTCGGAATCCGCGATCACGCGCACATCCACGCTGTCCACGATCAGCCTTGAGGCGACGCCCTCGGGGATGTCCATGCCTGCCGTTTCCACGTCCGCGCCGCCGGCCGCGGGAAGCGCATCCGCCAGCTCTCGTACCAGCTCCAGGTCCCATCCCGCGGCTTCGCACGCAAGGGCCATCATCTCCGGATTCCGGGCGTACAGGCGCAGGACATCCTCCGGGATGTCCTTTTCGCTCATCTCGGCAATATCGTAGCAGAAGGTCTTTTTCCCGTCCGCTTCCCTGACGGACACGGTCAGCCTTTTACCCGCCGGCAGCTCCAGGTGCACCGGATCCCCGGTGAAGGGGTCGGTCAGATAGACCTGAATATTGCCCGAGGCGGCGCACAGCGCGTGGGCGCCGATGTCGCTGACACAGGAAACCGCGCAGTTGGTCCAGTCCGGCTGCTCCGCCGCATAGCCCTGGGCGGCCGTGACCCGGACATCCCCGCAGGTCAGGGGCGTCCCGTCGTATTCTTTTTCCGCGCTCCCGGTCCATATGGTCAGGGGCAGGGGGTTCACCGTCAGCAGGCCGTTGACCGTCCTGACATGGAAACGATTGTTTACTTCCCTGCCTTCCCCGTCCACGATGGCATAGCCGGCAATGGAATTAAGCCCCGTACCGGGCTCCGTCTGGCTGCCGACGGAGGTAACCAGGATGGAAAATTCCGGCGGCAGGCCCGAAACCAGCACGTCGTCCGTCCGGCTGAGGGGTTCCCCGTCGTAATACTTGGTGGCGCTGGCCGCCGTCAGGACAACCTCGCCGGGATACACCCAGTTGTCGTCCTGCTCCTCCTCGTGGGGACCCTTGCCCGATTCGTCCGCGGGTTTCTCCTCTATAACGGCATATGTGCCCGCGGCCCTGGCCCGTTCGACCCTTTCCGGCGCCGAACTGATCTCCTTTCGGACGAAAGTGCCGATGTCATCCCTTTTCAGGCTCGCCACCACCGGGACGGAAACGGCTCCCCCGCCTTCCAGGGCCAGCTTTTCGCCGGCTGAAACCGTCATCTGCCTTTGCGTCCCGTCCGCGTCCTGGTAGGCAATCTCGGTTTTGCCTTCCAGCATCATGACCTGCTGCATATTCCCCGGCTGGACCCCGACGGCGATCATCGTGCCCCGGATGCCCACCATCAGGGTTGTGGTCTGGATATCCAGGGATTCGTTTTCATCCAGTTTTTCCGATACGTCCACAAAAATCGTGCCCCGGACGACGGTCATCTTCATATGACTGCCTTCCCGGACGAACTCAAGCCTGGTTTCCCTGTCGAGGGAAACGATTTTTGTATCGTCCAGGCTGATGGCGGCGTACCCGTCCGAACCGGTCTCGATCGCTTCGCCGCTCCCGAAACGCGCGTTCGCCACCGCGAAACGGGGCTGGCCCGCCGGATTGTAGACCGTCACCTCGCCCTCCGCCCTGAGGAAACGGATGGTGTCGGCTTCCGCGCTTTCAGCCGACGCTCCTCCGAACAAAAGCAGCGCGGCGACAAGCACAGTCAGTAATGAGAGCAATTTCTGTTTATTCATGGTCGATACTCCTTGCCGGGTTCATCCTCGGCGCGATATCCGTTTCTGCGGCATCTTCACATCCGGACGCTTTCCGGTCTGGTTCCTTCTGGCAGCTCCTGTAATTCGTCCCAAGGCGTCGCCGGCTTTTTGTCCCGGCAAATAATTATTTTACCCCATTGTTATTTTACGGCCTCCGGTTTTTGCTGTCAAGACGCATCGGATCAGGATTGCCTGTCTCCCGGCCACCGTTCGGCAAAGCGGAGGGCCGATCGAGCGATCGGCCCTCCGCCTTGTTCCCGTAATGATTCGTATTTCTTCCGCGGTCTTTTCCGTGTCGGCCCGTTTTACGTCGCCTGGTCCAGCCTCTGGCGTTCCACCAGTTCCGCGAAAATGCCGTTCTTTTCGATCAGTTCCTCATAGGTTCCGTCCTCGGCGATCTTGCCTCCGTCGATGACCAGAATCCGGTCGCAGTGCCGGATGGTGGACAGGCGGTGAGCGATCACAATGCGGGTGCATTTCATCTTGTCCAGCGCCTCGGAAACCTTCTTCTGGGTGATGTTGTCCAGGGCGGAGGTGGCCTCGTCAAAAATCAGGATGCGGGGCTTGGGCGCGATGGCCCGGGCGATCATCAGCCTTTGCCTCTGCCCGCCGGAGATGGTGCCGCCGCCCTCCTGGAGCATGGTGTTCATGCCCATGGGCATATCCCGGATATCGTCGGCGATACCGGCAACCTCAGCGGCGTCCCAGGCGTCCTGCAGCTTGAGGGTAGGCGCGGAAATGACGATGTTGTCGAAAATGGATCCGGAAAACAGCTTGCCGTCCTGCATCACCGTGCCGATCTGCCGGCGCACCGATCTCAGGTCCAGGCGCTGCAGGTCCTTGCGGTCATAGTTGATCACGCCCCGGATGGGCTTTTCAAATCCCAGCAGCAGCCGCACCAGGGTGGATTTACCGCAGCCCGAGCGTCCCACGATGGCCACGTACTGCCTGGCGGGGATGGTCAGGTTGAAATCCTCGAACAGCGGCTTGCTCTCCGGGTCGTAGCCGAAGGTCAGGTGGGATATCTCGATGCTTCCGGAAAGGCGGGTCACGGTCTCCTTGCTGTCGGACGTCTCGGGCTGCGCCGAAAGGAGCGGCTGGATCAGGGCGATAATGGGCTTGATGGTCGCCGCCGACAGCGCCACCCCGGTAATCGCGCTGAACGCCGAGGAAATATACCCGTATGCGGAATTGAAGGCGAAGTAGTCCGCCACGCTCACCTTGCTGCTCACCGCGACAAAGTACATCACCGCCGTGCCGGTCATCGTAATGGCCGTGGTGATTACGGCGGACAGGCGGATGACGGCGGGGGGATTGTAGGTCAGCTCGGCGCTTTTGGTGTACAGGGAGGTCCATTTGGAAAACGCGCGGTTCTCCGCGCCGCTCAGGCGGATCTTCTGGATGCCGGTAATCAGGCTGAAGACCAGGCCCCGTTCCTTGGCGTAATGCACCATCTTCTCCTTGTTGATGCGCATCTGCGTCAGGGCGGAGAGGAGGGAGAAGATCAGGGTCAGCACCGTCACCGTCAGACTGGGAGCCACCAGACTGGGTGCGAAGGCAAAAATCTGGGTGATGTACACCAGGGAGAAAACGCCGGTCAACGCCGTGGAAAACAGGCTGTCCACAATCGTGGAGCACAGGGAGGTCATATTGCCGATGTACTGGTTGAGTTCGCCCGCGGAGTATTTCCTGAAAAAGGTGGCCGGAAGCGAAAGCATGCGCATCATCGTGGCCGCGCTGACATTGATGTTCAGCTTGGCGCGGATGCGGTTGAGCAGCATTTCGCGAATGATGGTCAGAAGGATGCTTCCGACGGACGCGAACAGCATGAACGACATGACGGCATAAAGCAGGCGGTAGCTGTTCGTATCGATAACCTTGCCCATCAGGACGCGGTTCAGGCGGGGCGTCAGCATGCCCACCAGGGTGATGACCAGCGCCGCCAATCCAAAGCTGACCACGTCGCGGAGCGTCAGGCAGCTTTTCATGTACTGCAGCAGGTCCTTGATTTTCAGCTCCCGCATCGGAAGGGGCCGGTAGAAGCACAGCGCCTCGGCGCTGATCTTCTTTTCCTCGCCGCCGTTCACCTTTACCCGTGCGCCGGTCCGGGGGTCCCTATACTCGTACCCGCCCATATCCGACGGCAGAACGGCGATGACCGTCCCCTCCTCCCGGAGGGATGTAATCATGGGGCCCATGGCGTCACTGTGCCAGCCGGGGTTCAGGATAACCTCGCGGTACAGGATGCCGGTGGAGGACAGAAGGTAATCCAGGCGGTCCTGCAGGCCGCTGATCTTCGGGGGGACATCCTTTTCCTTTACGCCCATATACTTGAGCAGGGCCGCCACAGCATCGCTGACATCGGCCTCCTTTTTCAGTTCCGCAAAGCCCATGCGCCGTCCGGTAACGGCTTTGGCCAGGTTTTCAAAGGAATCGCTGAGAAGCTCCCGCTCATGCTTTTTTCTGAATTCGATCTGCTCGTCAAACCAACCCAAGCTTCTCCGCCTCCTTTACTCGTTGCTGACCAGGCTGGCGTACATGCCCCCCAGGGCATACAGCTGGTCGTGTGTGCCGCGTTCCACGATCCTGCCCTTGTCCAGGACGATAATCTCGTCGCAGTCCCGAATGGTGGACAGGCGATGGGCGATGATGATGCAGGTGATTCCGCGCTCGTTGATGGACTTGATAACCTCGTGCTCGGTCCGGGCGTCCAGCGCCGAAGTGGCCTCGTCCATAATGCAGATGGTGGGGTCCTGGGACAGGGCGCGGGCAATCTCCAGTCTCTGACGCTGCCCGCCGGACAAGTCCCGTCCGCCGTCAAGCAGCTTGTGAGAAAAGCCCCCGTCGCGGGTAACGATGTCATCGTATATTCCGGCGTCCCTGGCGGCCAGGGTCACCTCGAAATCCTCTATGGAATCGTCCCACATCTTGATGTTCTCGGAAATGGTGTCCTCAAACAGGGTGATGTCCTGGTCGATGACGCTGACGGAGCCGGTGAACACGTTGCGGTCGATCTGGGAAATGTCCACGCCGTCAAAGGTCACCGTGCCGCTCCAGGGGCGGTACAGCCCCGAGATCAGCTTGGCCAGGGTGGATTTGCCGCAGCCGGTCCTGCCGACGAAGGCAATCTTCTGGCCGGGCTTCACGGTCATCGAAAAATCGGTAATCTGGGGCTTGCCGAGGCGTGAATAGCCGAAGGTCACGTTTTTCAGTTCGATGGCGCCGGAAAGCTTCTGGTATTCCTCCTTCTTTTCCCTGGGCTCGAAGGAGGGGTCCTCCTTATAGCTCATCACGTCGTCCACCCGCTCCATCTGGGTGATCATTTCCTGCATGGACTGGCCGGCGTTGATCAGCGAGGTGGCCGGAGACATGAAGGACGAAAGGAAGCTTTGGAAGGCCATCACCATACCGGAGGTCATCTCGCCCCGGATGACCAGCATGACGCTCAGGCCGAGTACCGCCAGGTTGGCGACGGATGTGATGGCTGTGGGCAGGGTGCCCAGCATCATGCTGACGCGGGCGTATTTGACGCTTTGGGTGTTGACGCTGGCCTGGTAGCCTGACCAGCGGCTGAAAAAGCCGTTTTCAGCCCCGCTGGATTTGACGGTCTCAATCATACTGATGCCCGACAGCGTGGCGGAGGACAGCTTGGCGGCGTCCCTCTGCTGTACGCGGGTGATGTTGACCCGCTTCGCGGTCACCACGGCCGAGACCCCCAGGTTGATCAGGATCGCGCTGACGCCGATGAACGCCAGCAGGGGATTGTAGCTGATCATGACCGCCAGGTAGAACACCATCATCAGCACCTGAAGCGCCAGGGGCGCGAAGGTCTTCACCAGGGCATCGGCAATCCCGGCGTTGGTGGCCTGCCGGTCGGCGATATCGGCAGTCATGCGCTGGCTGAAAAACTGCATCGGCAGCCTGAGCACCTTCCACAGGTAAGAGGCGTTGCCGTAGGCGGCCATTTTGCCCTGAATGCGCAGGGAATAGATTGCCGACACCCAGGTGACCGTCACGCTTATCAGGATCAGCACCGAGAAAAGCGCCATGAACGCCGGCAGCCACTCCGGATTCTTCCCCGTCAGCAGACGGTCCAGGAAGGTGCGGGAAAAGGCGGGCTGAATCAGCCCCACCAGGGAAGAAATGGTTGTGGTCAGCACCACAAACACCGTCGCCGCGCCGGTCCCGCGCAGCCGGTCCCTGGCATAGGAAAATACGGTGCGCTTTTTGCCCGAGGGTACAAATTCCTCACCGGGTTCAAAGGTAAGCACGATGCCGGTGAATTCCCTGTCGAATTCCTCCCATTCCACCGTCACGTTGCCCCGGGCGGGATCGTTCAGGACCGCTTTTTTGCCCTTAAAGCCGCACAGCACCACAAAATGGTTGAATCCCCAGTGGATAATGCAGGGAAAGGGCCCCTCCAATTGCAGATCCTCGGGCTCGGTGCGCCACGCGGTGGCCTGCATGCCGTAGCTGCGGGCTGCCAAAAGGATATTCTTGGCGCTTGCGCCGTCCATCGACACGCCGCAGTCCACCCGGGCCTGCTCCAGGGGAATCCATTTGCGGTAATAATGCATGATCATCGTCAGACTGGCCGCACCGCATTCCAGCGCCTCCATCTGCATGACCACCGGCACCCTTGCCACGCCTTTTTTTATGGGCGTTCTTTCTTTTTTTCCGAACATCGCCCTACCCCCTTACTTCAAAAGCAGTTCGATGGGTTTCAGGTGTTCGGTAACGGCGGTGGCTGTATGCGATCCGTCCGCCGGCGCCGATGCAAGAGGAACTTCCACTGTCATATCCCCCACCTTAAGATCCCCCGCGATGCGCAGCAAAGGATCCATCTCCTCGGACACGGTAACGATTTTGGGCTTTTCGGACCCGGAAAGTCCATAGGTCTTCCCGTCCTCCAGCGTCACGCTTCCGGCCTTGACCACGCTCGCAAGGGCATTGTAGGGCACATAGCACACCGCGCTCCCGTTTTCGCTTTTGACCGCCAGCTTCACCGTGTTGTCGATGCGGCCGAAGATTCCCCACAGAATCAGGCCCGCCAGCAGGACGATGACCGCCCCCATGATCAGCCATACCCTGGGAGAGGTGACCCGAAGATAATCGTTAAGCGACTCCGGCGATTCAATGGCCTCCAGGCTTTTTTCCCGGAACAGCTTGGTCTTTTGTTCTCCCTGCATGTTGATCCCTCCTGAATAATAAGAGTCGAATTATGGGAATACCTTTTCACTTCAAAGTATAATCGAAATAAAAGCGGCCTGTCAACGGAACGCCCGGCAAAAAACAGGCCCCTTCAGCGCTCCGATACGCTGTCCAGGCGGTAGACCGCGCCTTCTTCCGTGACGTCGACGGACATCGCCGTCAGCCTTCCGCCCTTGCCGCAGCCGGTATCGATGCAGATAATCCCCTTTTCCGGCAGGCTTCTCTCCTCCCTGACGGGCAGCTTTTCCGCGGTCTTCCCGTCCCCTAAGAACCATGTGGGGGCAGACAGGGAAATGTGCCCGGTGACCGTCAGCCGGCCGGCATAACGGTTTTGCTCCGTGATGTCGTGGTCGTGGAACAGGGTCTGCGTGTCGTTTACCTCGATGGGCTCCGTCTTCAGGCCGGCGTGGACGCACTGGATGACCTCGTCCCTGTAAAAATCCCTGCATTTTTCCTTCAGCCAGGGGATGGTTTCCTCCATCTGATGACCGTGGGCCTTAAAGGAGCGGATCGTGGCCTGCCTTCCCACCCGGTCCCACATTCTTTTCTGGGAAAATGTCAGCTTTTCAGACAGCAGGTAATCCTCGTGATTGCCCCGCAGCAGGGTGAATTTGTCCCCGAAGATATCCGCCAGGGACCGCACCTCCCGCCAGACCTCCCAGGATTCGCTTCCCCGGTCAAAAAGATCCCCCAGGAAAATCAGTCTGTCCCGGCGCGGGCTCGGATCCAGCTTTTCCAGCATCCTTGAAAGCGCGCGGGCGCAGCCGTGGATGTCGCCGATGATGATGGTGCTCATGTTTCCTTTCCCTTCCGTATTCGCATTCGTCTGTTATCTGTGATGTCCCCGGCGGCGCCGTGTCTTTCCGTTCCGGCAAAAAGCCGGACCGGTCATAACCGGACCGGGGATATCGAAAATGTTCATTCCCGCGCCTCCCGGATTCTGCCGGACTTCCCGCCGGCGGAGGGCTGTTATCCCTGCCATTATAACGGATTACGCCTGTTTTTTCAATACGATATGATTGCGGCCCGGAAACGTTGCGGCAAAAAGCGCTTTGTGATAAAATCCTTTTCGCGGCCCGAAAGCGGATTAAAAAACAAAGTAACTGTTCAGTCGTGTGTGAAGGAGAACAAACGTATGGCAGCAGCGGGGAGGTATCGGAGGGATCTCCCTCCGATTATGCCTTCCCCGGACTCCGTTCTTCGCCCGGGGGGTTCGCGGGGGGTACGGGTACCCCCCGCGGTATCTGTTCTGTCCGCAGGACTGAACAGATACAAAACAAAACCGAATCTTTCACGGAGGTACGATATGCCCGTAAAAAAAGCTCCCGAAAAAAACCTTCCCGTCCAAATCGGGGACATGGCCCTGTACCGCATCCCCTCCAACCTGCATTACAGCCCGGACGGAAAGCGCCTCGCCTTTGATGTGAAGCGCATGGACATGGAAAAGAACGAATACCATACGGACGTCTGGATCGCGGAAAACGGTTCGGCCCGCAGGGTCACCTGGTCCGGCGACGCAAGCGTCGTCCTGTGGGACGATAACGGCGGCCTCATTCTCCGCAGGACCTCCCCGGACGCCGCGCCGGGCGTCACCGCACTGTTCCGCCTGCCCATGGAGGGCGGCGAGGCGCAGCCCTTTATGACGCTGCCCTTCGCCATGGAGAACATGGAAAAGCTTTCCGACGGCTATGCCGCCTCGGGGACCATCCGCGCGGAAGACCCCGACGCTTACCTGGACCCGGACGAAAAACGCAAAGAAAAGGCCGAAAAGCAAAAGGAAGAGGCGGATTACCGCGTGGCGGACGAGGTCCCTTACTGGTTCAACGGCGCGGGCTATACCAACGGCCTGCGCACGGCCCTTTTCCACGTGCGGGAAAAGGACGGCAAGGCCGTATGCCGCCGCCTGACGGCGCCGAACTTCAGTGTGGATTCCTTCCGCGCCGACGGGGACAGGGTGTTTTACGCGGGCGCTGCGAGACAGAAAAAGCGGAGCCTGTACAACCGTCTTTACGTCTGGAACACGTCCAACGGCAAAAGCGAAGCCCTGTGGCGCAAAGACGGGTATTCCTTCGGCTCCATATTCGTGACGGACGGCAGGCCCTACGTCTTTGCCTCCGATATGAAGGCCTTCGGCGTCAACCAGACCCCGGACATCTTCGCCGCGGAGAAGGACAGCCTGAAAAAAGTCTTCACGCCCCCGGTGTCCCTTTATTCCAGCGTTCTGGGGGACACGGCGGAGGGAGGCGGCGGCGATTGGGCCGGCGAGGGAGAATACCTGACCCTGGCCACCGTGGAAGCCCATAACGCCGTCTTTGCCCTGAAGCCCGGCAGCGACGGGCGGCTTTCATGCCGTACCCTGTGGGAAAAGGAAGGCATGGCGTGCACCATGACCGCCTGCCGGGATAAGATCGCCCTGGTCTTCCAGGGATGGGACCACGTGGCCGAAGTGTTCGAAATGTCCCGGGACGGAAGCGGCATGACCCAGGTGACCCACCTGAACGAGGACGCCCTGAAGGGCCGGTATATCGCCGCCCCGCAGCCCCTGGATTACACCTCCTGCGGACTTAAGCTCCGGGGCTGGGTGCTGCTTCCCCGGGATTATTCCCCAAAAAAGAAATATCCCGCCGTCCTGGACGTGCACGGCGGGCCCCGGTGCGCCTACGGCGAAACCTTTTTCCACGAAATGCAGGTATGGGCGTCCCGGGGGTATTTCGTGTTCTTTACCAACATTAAGGGCTCCGACGGCCGCGGCGACGCCTTCGCGGACATCCGCGGCGATTACGGCGGAACCGATTTCCGCAACCTGATGGACTTCACCGACGCGGTGCTGAAGGCTTATCCCGCCATCGATCCCGCCCGTCTGTGCGAAACCGGCGGCAGCTACGGCGGCTTCATGACCAACTGGATCATCGGCCATACCGACCGCTTCCGCTGCGCCGCCAGCCAGCGCTCCATCTCCAACTGGGTTTCCATGAGCTTTATTTCCGACATCGGCGGCTTCTTCGGCCCCGATCAGTGCATGACGGCGGGGCTGTTCGGCGACGCGGACACGCAAAAGCTCTGGGAGCATTCCCCCCTGAAATACGCCAAATACGCGAAGACCCCCACGCTGTTCATCCACAGTGAGGAGGACTACCGCTGTCCCCTGCCCGAGGGAATGCAAATGATGCAGGCCCTCGTCCAGAACGGCACGGAGGCCCGCATGGTGGTATTCAAAGGCGAAAACCACGAACTGTCCCGCTCCGGCAAGCCGAAGCACCGCATGCGCCGCCTGGAGGAAATCACCGCCTGGTTCGATAAGCACACCGGGGCGTGACGGGGCATGCTCGCAAAGTCTTCCCCGCGCGTCGGAGGCGCATTTCACCTGCCGCCTGCCGCTTCCGAATAAAGGGCGTCCAGCGTTTCGGGGGTCACGGAACCGATTTCATTGTACACCACTTCGCCTTTTCGGTTCAGCGCCACGGTCTGTGGCAGGGTGCCCGTGCTCCCCACGATGCGCGACACCGCGTCGTCCTTGTCCGTCGCAAAGGGAATGGTGTAGCCCCTTCCCGCAAGATAGGCCTCCGGGTCGTCCAGCATCAGGGACGGGTGAACGGCGATTATGACGACATCCTCCGGGTGCGCCTCATACAGCGCCTGGAAATACGGCAGTTCGTTTTTGCAGGGAGTGCAGTAGGTGGCCCACAGGTTGATGAAAACCACCTTGCCCCGCGTATCCGCCAGGCGGAATTCGGTTCCGTCGTAGCAAACAAGGCTGAAATCCTCCAGCAAACAGCCCGCGTCCCTGCCGACGGGCGCGTCGCTTTCCAGGTTTTCGGCAGCCGGCGGCGCGGTCCCATTCCCCCCCGCGGCCGGGTCAAGCACATTGAACCACAAAAGCGCGAAGCACAGCGCCGCCAGGGCCGCGCCCCACAGGACGCGGCCTGTTTTTTTGCGCCGGGCCATCGCGTTTTCCCCGTCCCCGGCGCATCCCATGTCCGGGGCCTTCAGGGTGATCCTTCCCGCCTTCACCGAAATCGCGCCCCGGGCGCAGACATCCATGCATTTGGCGCAGTGGATGCATTCGTGATCGCCGACCCGCCTTACGTCCATCCCGCAGGACGCGACGCACGCGCCGCAGTGATTGCACTGGTCCCCGTCCACCCGCACGCCGACCGCGCTGAAGCGGTTGAACAGGCCCCAGATCGCCCCCAGCGGACACAGAAAACGGCAGAAGGAACGGTAGCAGAACACGCAGGCCAGGCCGATCACCGTCAGGATTACGAACTTGCGGGTGAACAGGACGCCCAGCATACCGTACATGGACGCGTTGGCGGGATTGGACAGCAGGCCCATGGCCCCCTCGAAGGTGCCCGCAGGACAGATGTATTTGCAGAACGCCGGCAGGGGCAGGTCGTACTTCAGGCCGTACATCAGCGGAAGGGCGATCACGAACACCGCCAGAATGACATACTTAAGCCACGACAGGGCCCGGGTGACCCAGCTTTTCCTGATCTTGTGGGTGGGAATCTTATGGAGCAGCTCCTGGATAAGCCCCAGCGGGCACAGCCAGCCGCAGACGGTCCGGCCCAGCATTGCGCCGTACAGCAGGATGATTCCAAGCACATACCACCCGGCCCGGTGCCCGGCGGAGGCCAGGGCGTTCTGCAGCGCGCCCAGGGGGCAGGACGCCGCCGCGCCGGGGCAGGAATAGCAGTTGAGGCCCGGCGCGCAGAGGAATTTTCCCTTCCCTTTATAAATTTCCCCTTTGATGAACCCCTTCACATAGGCGTTGTGAAGCAGCGCGGAATAAAGCTGCACCAGACGCCGGGTGCCCGGCCGAAGATGCCGGCGGGGGGAAGCTTTTGCGTTATCCAAGGCCAACACACTCCG
>CADANQ010000048.1 GCA_902789365.1 uncultured Eubacteriales bacterium | reverse complement strand
GCCGTTACATGAAGCTTAAACGGATCATAATCGGAGGAAGATCCCTCCGATACCTCCCCGCTGCTGCCATACGTTTGTTCTCCTTCACACACGACTGAACAGTTACTTTGCGCTGACTTTTTACGGCTCCGGGGGATCAGCCCATGACCTCCAGGCGGGCTTTTTTCTCCTGCAGGGCTTTCAGCTCGTCCCCCTCGGTGATTCCCCATTCGTTTCGCAGAAGCTCGATGATGCGTCCGCAGGTCCGGGCGGCGTTCGGATAATCCCCAAGGATCTCATAGATGTCCCTGATCGCCATCAGCTCGTCCTGGAAGCGCGGGCGGCGGGTCTCCTTTTCAAAGGAAAGCTCATACAGCTCGATGGCTTTCATCCAGTCGCATTTTTTTGCGCGGTACTGCGCCGCCTCGAACAGGCAGGCGAAGTCGTCCGGGTGTTCGGCCAGCAGCCTCTCCACGATGCCGTCCGCCGTTTTTTCGTCATACCGGGCCAGCGCGATGTGGGCGCGGTAGAACCCGACGATGACGGGATCCGCGTCCTTCAAGGCGCCGAGGCGGTCGAGAAAGCGGTCCGCCTCGTCCGCGCGGCGGTCCGCGATCAGGTTGTCCAGCAGGAATTCGTAAGGCAGCTTCTCACCGGGGTTTTTCCGGACCAGGTCCTTGTAGAATTCGATGGCCCCCGTATGGTTGGACATGTTCCAGTCCCAGGCGGCGTGCCCCTCCGCTTTCTGCAGGATCCACTGGCAGCCCTTTTCCCCGGGGGACAGACGCACCGCTTCCCGGGCGCGGAGGCGGGCTTTCTTTGCGAACATTTCCATCCGGTGCCAGTAAAGATAAGCGATCAGCTCCGTCGCGCGTTTTTTATGCGCCTCGTTCGTAAGCTGCGCTTTCAGGAATTCCTCGTACTCCAGGAACACGTCCTGGGGCAGGTCGTCCTCGATGTCCATGCGATGCTCGATCCGGCTGAAGCGCTGCTCCGTTGTCAGGTCGAACAGGTCGTCGATGCTGACGCCGAAGGTTTCCGCCAAAAGGGGAAGCAGGGTGATGTCGGGCATGGTGGCCGCGTTTTCCCATTTGGATACCGACTGCGCCCCGATCCCCAGTTTTTCGGCCAGCTGTTCCTGGGTCAGTCCCGCCTTGAAGCGGAGCGTTCTGATCTTTTTTCCGAGTTCCATAACAAACCCTCCGATCGCCATGTTTTGTTTCCGGGTTTATTATAGGTCCCGTTTCCGCGCCGTTCAATAACGCGGATTTCGAGCCGGGTCGCCTGTCAGGCGAGCGGCTGCCATTGTATGGGCGGAAAAGGTCCGAGGAAAAGACGGTTAAAGATGTTTTTCGAGCAGCACCAGTTCCACGCCGCTGATGCCGTTGAATACGGTGGGAACGACGGCGATTTCCCGATATCCCAGGGCGCGGTACATGCCGCGGGCAGGCAGGTTCCGCGCGTTGGTATCAAGGCGCAGCTCCCGGCACCCCCGCGCCAGGGCGTATGCTTCATAAAAGGCGACGAACCGCCTGCCCAGCCCCCGGCGGGCGGCTTTCGGCGAGATGACCAGGGTATGCAGCACCAGGACCCGGTCGTCCGGCGCCTCGTATTTCCAGGGCGCGGAATCATACGTGTCCACCTGGATATGGTTGATGATCCCGGCACCGAGAACGGCGCTGTTTTCTTCCAGGACGAACAGGTCGTCCCGTTTAAGGGCGGCTTCGGCCGTCGCCCGGGTGGGATAGATCCCGCGTTTCCAGCCCGTGGAGCATTCTCCCTCTTCCTCCGCCTGATGGACCTCGTTATAGATTTTTTCCACGGCGTCCAGGTCCGCCGGGGATGCTTTGCGGATCATTTTTTACACAGCCTTTCCGCGTGACGCGAAACGTTCAGAAAATGATATCCAGCACCGGGGCGACGGACAAGAGCCATCCCAGGATAAGCAGCACCGCGTGCTTCGGCTCCGTATGTATGGCGATGTATTCGCGGATCAGGGCGCTGGGCCAGTAATAAAAGGCGACGTGGCTGCCGATGCCGGTGCATTTCAGGCCGATTTTGCGGCAGTACCTCAGCGCCCGGTAGACGTGGTAGTTGCTGGTGACGAGGGCGGTGTATTTCCTGCCCTCCCGACTGTCAATGATCTCTTTGGAAAACCGCAGGTTCTCCATGGTGGAGGTGGAGCGGTCCTCCCTGATGATATCCTTTTCCGGAATGCCTTTTGAAAGCAGATAGCGTTCCATTGCCTCCGCTTCCGATATTGTTTCGTCCGGCCCCTGCCCGCCGGAGGGGATCAGCACGGTGGGCGACGGGTCCGAGCGGTAGACCTCGACGGCCTTGTCCAGCCGGTCCCGCAGAAGCTTTGACACCCGGTCCCCCTGAAGCAGGCCGGCCCCGTGGATGATCACGTAATCGAAATCCTTTTTCCGGGGGATGATCTGGAGGAACACCACATAGATCATGAAAAGAAGGAAGGAGAAGGAAATGTAGATGACCGACGCGCAGAAGACCGCGCATAAAACGGGAAGGAAAGCCCGGGGGATCAGGGGATCCAGACCATCCGTGCGGATATACCGGTCCAGCCCCATCCATACGATCGCCTCGCCCGCCAGGATGGCAAGGCCGAAGAACAGCGAGAGCATCTGGGAAAGGTGCCTTCCTTCCCTGCGGACGGTCATGATGCCGTTGAAGATCAGGAAGAACGGCACGATCAGGATGCCGATCAGGAAGGCGAAGACGATGGAAAGCAGGACAGTTTCCCTGTGGTCCCCGGAAAAGCTGATGATCAGAGGAAAAAGAGAGAGAAGAGCCAGGGACAGGGCATAGCAGTTGCGGTATCTGCTCCGGTCCTTCCTGAAAAGCAGCCAGAACAAAACCCAGCAGGCGGCGGAAAAAACGCCTGTTATGACCGAGACGCTCATTTAAAACCGCTCCTTTGCGTGCGACGGACCGTGTTTTTCTTGATTATATCAAAGACCGTTCCGGTCCACAACAGGCCCGGTGCAAAAAAAAAGGTGGTCAAATAAGCGATTTTGGTTTAATATAATACATATTTACATCGGTCATTCTTCAAACGTGAATGACCGCGAATACAAGGAGGATCTGGCCATGAAAAGGTTTTTTTCTCTCCTGACCGCGGCGGCGCTGGTCCTGTGCGTGACCGGCAATCTGTTTTCCGACATTGCCCGGGCTGATTCCCCGGGCACGGCGACGCGCACAATTCTGCTGTACGGATGCGGATCCAACCTTGAGTCTCAGGGCGCGATGATGACCTGGAACCTGTACCAGATCCTCGAGGCCGAGATTCCGGAGGATGTGAACGTAATCGTCATGACCGGCGGATCGAGGAAATGGTTCGTGGAACCGGAGTACCTTTCCGGCGCCGAGATGATCGGCGAAGGCGGGATGAACCAGTTCTGGATCTGTTCCGGCCGAAACGCGCCTGACGCAGTCAACGGCCATGGCAGGATGACCCTGCTGACCGACGCCCCGGGCATCATGCGGCGGATGTCCATGGCGGACCCGATCGCTCTGCAGGGCTTCATCGAGTACGCCGCGTACCGTTTCCCGGCGGAGATGTACGACCTGGTCCTCTGGGATCACGGCGGCGGCCCCGTGGGCGGCTTTGCCCTGGACGAGCTGCACGCCAAAAACGTCAACGACACCATGAGCCTGGCGCAGATCGTCACCGCCATCAAGGACAGCCCGGTAAAGCATTTTGACATCATCGATTTCGACGCCTGCCTGATGGGCAGCGTGGAGGTCGTGGCCGCCCTGGCCGACTGCGCGGACTACCTGATCCTGTCCCCGGAAACAGAGCCCGGCTTCGGTCAGGATTACAGCGCCTGGATGAACGCGCTGGCGAAGGACAGCCGCATAAACGGCTTTGAGCTCGGCAGGATTATCGTGGACGCCTTCATCGCGTTCTACGAGGGCGGCAACCCGTGGGAAGCGACGCAGAGCGGCACCCTGTGCGTGATCGACACAGCCAATTTCAGGAAGCGCCTGGCCGGTCCCGTGACCCGTCTGTTCCGGATGATGAGCGACGAATTGACCACCCCGAACGGGACCAGCGGCCTTTTCAGCTTCTATGACGAATACGCCTCCGCCGCGATGGCCTACGCGTATTATGACGAAACGCTGCTGGACCTGGGCAATTTCGCCGACAGCCTGGGCATCTGCATGTATGAGATCGACGGCGGGTCCTTCTTTAACGGCCTGACGAACGGGTATTCGGACCTGTCGACGGAAATCAGGAACATCCTTTCGGACTGCGACGGCTCCGGGGACGACGTAATCTACGGCGGAGCGACGCCGGAAATGACCAGGCCCATCGGCAACCGCGCCGGCATCACCCGCGGTCCCGACGGCAAGATCGTGAAGCAGGCGGAGATCGCCCCGTCCGGCCTGTCCGTCTTTTTTGTCACCAGCGACCTCTATTCCAGCACGAACTACGCCTACGCGATGTACCGCCTGATCCAGGTCATGGAGGACGGCGATATGAAGACCATGCTTGAGACGTCGACGGATACCGTCATCCGGTACGCGATTGTCACACAGTCCGGCAGGACCGTATCCGAACTGCTGGCGGAGGGCAAAACGGGCCTGACCTACCGCGACGTGGGCCGGGCGTGGAAAAAGACCGTCAGCATGGGGGAGGCGGAAGGCAGCCTGCTTGCGATGCAGCTCGGAACGGACGTAAAGATCACCGGCGTCGAATCATCGCTCTGGTACGCCTGCCTGTGGGATCTTGCCACGATGCTGCTGGACGAGATCCCGGAATATGAGCCGGACGACGACAACTGGCTCACCGAACTGCGCGCCGAGGAGGCGGCCGCGGAGGAAAGCGCCGGCGAACCGGAAGAGGAGGACAACGCGGAGTCCGACGCCCCGGAGGAAAGCGCCGGCGAACCGGAAGAGCCCGAAATTGCGGAGGCCGAAGACGCGGAAGAAGAGGAATGGGATGAAAACGCCTACTACATGCTGGAAGGCGAAGCGGAACTGGAGGCCTGGCTGGATCCGATTATCCGCCAGCAGGAAGCCGAAGCCATCGCGCCGGGGACCACAACGGCTGTTGTTATGGACAAGAGCGGCGACGGCGTCGCGGATACCTATCGGGTCACGGTGAACGCCCCCATACGTTTGATCCGGAACGTCTCCATGGATATCCGCGCCAGCGTCAGGGCGGAGCGGGACGAAATGACCGTCGCCCTGCTCGGCGATACCGTCAGCCTGGGCCATATCCACGGTTCCCTGTGCCTTGACAATCTGCTGGACTATATCCTGCAGGCCGGCTCCCCTGAGGAAGGCGTCCTTTCCTTCTTTACTTCCGGGAACGCCGCGTACGACCTGCCCACCAGCGTTGACAGCTGGTACGAGCTGGTCGACAGCGAGGGCGTCGGGCATATCGTCAGCGTCGGCGAGATCGGCTCGCTGAACGACACGTCCCTGAAGATCCCGGTCGTCATGCACCTGAAGGAAAAGGATGAGAGCGGCGATCCCATCCGCCTGTTCGCGTTCCTGGTCTACCAGGGCGGGCGCTTCACCGGCGCCATCGACGTTTCTCCGGACAGAGACATGGACGGCCGCCTGATGTCCCTGACCAACGACAGGTTCAGCGGCGCGACGGTGGAGACCTGCCAGTGCATGGTGTGGGATTTCTTCGGCTACAAGTTCTATGTGATGGACGCCATCAGCACGCCGTTTACCCTGCCGGAAACGCCCTCCGCAGACCGGGGAATGACCCTCAGGATGACGAAGGTTTCCGACATTGCGGACCTGCGGGACGGCAAGCTGCTTTTCAGGGGCGTCATGACCGATATGTACGGCTTCGATCACAGCATCGAAGACGCGCTTGACGCCGCCGCGGAGGAGAGCAGGCGCTGAAAAGCAAACCTATGGGGCGGCGGGCACCGCCCGGGGCATAAGACAAATTAAAGAGGAGCCGGTTCCGGACGGGAGCCGGCTCTTTCCGATGTGCCGAGATTCAAAACGGCCGGACCGGTCCGCGGATGGGGCTTTTTTCCCGCACAAAAGAAGAAACGCGCCGAAGGCGGACTTGGACGGTTTTCAAATCCGCGCGTTTCTGGTATCATATCGGGGAGACGGGTTTCGGGTGAGCGACGGAGAGGAATATGGACGCGATGGTGAAAAACCAAAGAGAGGACGCGGAGTTCAGCATTCTGGACCCGCACGGCAGGGGCAGGGAAAAAAAGGATCTTCCGGCATATTTCCGGGACCTGAACCTGGAGACGGTGCTGGACGAACTGGCGCTGAACTGGGGTTCGGCGGTCCGGGAACTGTATCATTATCTTCCGGAAACGGCGGAGGATGAAAGCTACCGCCGGGCGGTGTTCGGGGACGTCAAAAAGGACGGGGTTTTCCGCGCGCTGGAGGCCTTTGTCCGAAGGATGGACGAGGCGGAAGGGCTGCGGCGGGAAAAGGAAAAGGTGCCCGGAAAACTGCAGCGTTCGGTCTGGCAGGTGCGGGAGGCCGAGGTCCGCTGCGCCGCCGCCGTTGAGCTTATGGAGGCGCTGGAGGGGGAGGAATTGTCCTCGGAGGGGATGCTCGCCTTCCGGGACCTCCTGCGGGAAAGGCTTTGCTCCCCGGAGGAGACCGAGGCGCGGGAAAAGGTCAGCGGGATCATGAAAAAGATCCGCGCCCTCCGTATGGTGATCACCTATGAAAAGGACCGGATTCGGGTGGCGCCCGGGACGGCGCCGGGGGAATACGCCCCGCTGCGGAAGGAGGGCTCCGGCCTGCTCAAAAATCCCTTTGTCGCAAACCCCATGCTGACGGAGCTGGAGGCCGCGTGCCTTGAGATCCTCACCAAAAAGGATCCGGAATTCTTCCGGGAGCTCCGGAAGGTATCGGAACAGATCGGGGACCGCCGTAATCCCCTGGCCGACCGGTTCAGGAAGGAGATCGTGTTCTATCTGTCCTTTGCCGCCTTCCGGAGGGAGATGGAGGGGCTGGGCTTTTCCTTCGCGGTCCCGTCGGTTTCGGACAGCCGCCCGCTTCAGGCCCGGGGCCTGTACGACCTGGCCCTTGCCTGCGTTTTCCGCCGGGAAGGGAAAAAAGTGGTGGCGAACGATTTCGCTTACCGGGAGGGGGAGCGCTTTTTTGTGCTTACCGGCCCCAACCAGGGCGGCAAAACCACCTTCGCCCGAAGCCTGGGCCAGCTTGTCTATTTTGCGCGGATCGGCCTGGACGTGCCGGCGGCGGAGGCCAACGTGCCCTTCTTTAAGGATATCCAGAGCCATTTTTCCGTGGAGGAAAGCGTGGAGACCGGCAGGGGAAAGCTGAAGGAGGAGCTTGAGCGGCTGGCCCCGATGATGGAGGAAAAACGGCATGGGACCTTTGTGGTCATCAACGAGCTGTTCACCACCGCGGCCAGCTGCGACGCCCTGGTCATGGGCCGGAGGGTGCTGGAGCATTTTATCCGGCTCGGGTGCGCGGGGATCTACGTCACGCACCTGAAGGAGCTGGCCGGTGCCCACGAAAACGCCGTCAGCCTGCGGGCGCTGCTTGACGAAAACCGCATCCCCACGTACGTCATCCGCCGGGGAGAAGCGGAGGATGTTCCCTGCGCCGAAAACAGGGTGGCGAAGCACCGCCTGACCTATGAACAGCTGAAGGAGCGTTTGTCATGAATGTGTGCCTTTTGTACAGGGATTCCGACGTTCCGGGAAACAGGCCGTATGAGGACGCGGAAAACATCATCCGGGACCTGGGGCTGAAGGCGCTCATCCGGGAATCGTCCAAGCGCCTTAAAACGGACGGCCATAAGATCCTCGGCGTGGAGGAGGAGGACCCCTTTATCGCGGAAACGATGCGCAGGGTGATGATGATTCCGCTTTCGTCCCGGGAGGAGGCGGAATACCGCCAGGCGGTCCTGAAGGACTGCGTCCGGCACGAGGACCTGATCCGCGCCCTGTACCGCGTCAGCCGCGTGACGCTGGAGGAGTGGAACAAGCTGGGACGCGGAACCCATGAAAAGGCGCAGCAGGCCAGTCCCGCCGCCAAACTGGGCGAGAGCATCCGCGCGCTGCGCCTCCTGTGCGATTCCCTCAGGGAGATTCGGGAGCTTTTTGAGGCGGAGGATGCGGAAAGCGGAAAGCCTCTTTACGAGGTGCTCGATTCCGAGGGCTTCCGCTCGTTTTTCCGCCGTCTGCGCGCCGTTTTCCCCGAAGAGCGTGAGCGGGAGGCCCGGCAGGCGCTGGAGGACATTTCGTTCTATACGGACGACGCGGACGGGGGAGGAAACCGGACGTCGAAGGCGAGGATCGTCATGGAGTGCGGCCTGGAGGACGGGCTCAAGTTCAGCTCCCTGAAGCTAACGGAGGTTTCCTCGGAAAGCCTTCGGTTTTTCCGCCCCGGTACCGCGATGAAAAAGCTGCAGGACTTCAAATACTCATGGATCCCCGATTCCTTTCCGGTGGATAAGGACCCCAGGCTTTCCGAACAGGCGAAGCAGCTGGAATTCGGGGTGGTATCCTGCGTCGCGGGACGGGTGAAGGATTTTTTGATGCCGGAGTTCAGGACGTTCTTCGACCAGATGAAAACGCAGGCCGCGTTTTACGTCGGCGCCCTTCAGATGAAGGCCCAGCTGAAACGCTTTGACATGGACGTGTGTTACCCCGAGATCACGGACCGGCGGACCCTCTCCTTCCGGGACCTGAAGGAATGCGTGATGGGCCTCTGCCAGCGGGTGCATGTGATCGGGAACACCTGCGACATGGAAAACAAGGACCTTCTGATCGTGACGGGGGCCAACCAGGGCGGCAAATCCACCTTCCTGCGCAGCATCGGCATCGCCCAGGTGATGGCCCAGTGCGGGCTGCCAGTGACGGCCGCCTCGTTCCGCAGCGGCCTGTTTCCCCGGATCTTCGTGCATTTTACCCGGCGGGAGGACAGCTCCATGAACAGCGGACGCCTGGACGAGGAGCTGGGCCGCATGGACCGGATCGTGGACCTGATCGGGGACGGATCGCTGGTGCTGCTGAACGAATCCTTCGCCACCACCACCGAAAAAGAAGGCTCCCTCATCGCCTGGGACATCGTCAGGGCACTGGGGGAGGCCGGGGTGAAGATCCTGATGGTCACGCACCTTTTGTCCTTCGCAAAGCGTATGTACGATGAAAGAAAGGACGCGGTGTTCCTGTCGGCGGAGCGCACGGCGGAGGGGATACGCACCTTCCGTATGATCCCCCATCCGCCGGAGATGACCAGCTTCGGCCTGGACCTGTATGAGGAGATCGTGGAAAAGCATTTGTCGCAATCAAAAAACGCCTGATCAAAACGGCCCCGGAAGCTTTCCGGGGCCGTAAACATTCCCTCGCCGCGCCTGCCGCGGCCGGGGTCACGGTACAAAGGCCGCAGGACAGGTCACGGGGCAGGTCACGGGACACCCCGCCCTCCTGCCGTCGGGCACCCCGTGACAAAAACCTGAGGAGAAGGCAGCACGGGCTGCCGTCTGCCTTACGCAATGAAGCTATATCCTTGTATCCATTGATCGCCTGTGCTTCAATATCATTCAACCGGCAGGGTAGACCCCATAAGCCTTCCCCGATTGGGGTTTGTCTGGGGTGTCGGCGTCAGCCGACGGGGTGTCCCATGACGCGGATGCGACCGTGGGGAGCAGACGGATGAGGTTCCCTGTTCTCCGTTTCCCGTCTCAGACCATTCCAAAACTTCACTCTCCACTCTTCACTCTTCACTCTTCATTCTCCTCCTGCCGCCGCCCGCGGCATTTCGGCGTATACTTCTCCTTCCGCTCACCTTGCGCCGCCGGGGAATGCGTAGGGATTGAAGCCGTTCACCGCCATCACAAACCAGGCGGTTGGGGCGACGTGGGGGAAGTCGCCGTATTCCCATGCGGAGCCGTCGAACAATCCGAAGCCGGTGGATACCTGCCCGCCGACGGCGGCCGGGAAGAGTCCGTCCTCCGTTTGAACGGCCGCGAGGGCCTGAAGGGCTTCGTCCGCTTGGGCGTCCTCGCCCCTCAGGCGGTGCGCCAGGGCGGTGAAGGCGGTGCCCTCCGGCCACCAGGATCCGCTTTTGTCCGTCATGCTGAAGGAATAGGCGCCCTGCGGCGTACGCAGGGCGGCCGCGGTATCCAGAGCGGCTTCATAGGGGCCGAACTCTTTCCCGAGGGCCATGAAGGCCCACACCTGGGCGTCCAGCACCACGTTGTCGGTGTTGGGGGTCACCCCGTCGGACAGGGTGCCGGTATAAAACAGCCCGCGCTCCGGGGAATACATGGAGCGGATGAAGGCCATGGCGCTTTCCGCCGCCTCAAGGTATTTTTTATTTCCGGTGCGGTCGTAAAGCCGGCGGAATGCGGCAAAGGCGTCGATGTTGTGCTCGGTGGATTTGTAGGCGAGCCGGGAGGGGCTTTCGCCGCTGTTCCCCCAGGCGTCAAAGCCCGCGGTGAACCCGGGATGGGCGTCCCGGCAGTTTTCCAGCACCCAGTCCATCAGCCGGGCGGCGGCGTTTAAGTATTTTTCGCTGTCATAGACCGCGTCGTACTGCAGAAGGGCCAGGACCGCGTAGCAGGTGTTCCCGGTGCCCAGGCCGGTCTGCACCGGGTCCTCGCACCAGGCGCCGGTCCCCGCCTCGGCCCATCCGGGCAGCCGCGCGCCGCTCTGCCAGCCGGGGAACGCCGTGATATCCCCCGCGGCGTAGGCGTTGCGGATCTGTCCCGGCCGGTCCCGGTCGTTTTCCGCGGCGTAGACAAAGCTGTCCAGGATCATTTCCGCCTCGGCCCTTCGCCCTGCGGAGAGGAAGGCCATGGCGGCCAGGGCGTTGTCATAGGTGTAGGCGGTGTTGTGAAGGGCCGGGTCGTCCGTGACATAGGACCGGATCATCGGATGGATCCGGGCCGAAAAATCGCCTTCGAAGCGGATCTCGTCCAGATAGAACACCGTTTCTCCTTCCCGGTTGTCATCCCCGGACACGACAAAGCCGAAGCCGCAGGCGATGCGGGAAAGGTCCGCGTCCTCAAGACCGATGCGGTATTCGGTCCATTCAGTGCTGAGCTCCACGTTTCCGAGGGACCTTTGCGGCGCGCTGTCCGGGTAGGGCACCACCGGCTCTTCACCGACCACCCCGTAGCCCAGGGTGAAAAATATAACTGTTTCACCGCCCTTTTCTCCGCGGGCCATGAACACCAGTTCCCTTGCCCCGGTCAGGTCCATTCCCTGCCCGGGCGCGTCGCCTTTGTTGAGCTGAGGCGCTTCGCCCTTTGCCATCCGGCCGTTCAGGAAAAGCCAGCCGCCCCAGTTTCTCTCCCGGGCAATCTGCGTAAGACGCATGCAGGTGCTTCCGCCGGCGGGGTTTTCGCGCCAGTTTTCGTCCGGAGCGCCCACCAGCGACAGATCCTCGCCCATGATCGCGCGCTGGGTAAAATGGTTCAGGGTGTCGCCGAAATCGCGGTAGACGTAGACGCTGCGGCAGGGAACCGTGAGGGCGTTTTCCAGGGCGTCCAGCGCCCTGTCCGCGTTCGTCGCAAAGGGGCCGCCGGCGCCGGCGGCCGCGGGAAAGAGCATCATGCAGGCCAAAAGCATCAGTATATACCGTTTCATATTTATTATCCGCCTTTCGTTTCAACAGGGTAGGGGAGACAGGTTCATCGTACCTTTCTGAGAACCTGATGTCAACGGCCGGCGAAAAAAACAAGCGGGGGCCGCCGTGAAGCGGTCCCCGCCGTGAATATACGGGTTATTTTGCCCGGAGCAGGGCGTTTATGTCTTCCACCTGGATCGGCACGCCCATCATGTCCCCGGCCAGGAAGCATCCGCCCACCGATCCGGCCAGGTTGCCCAGCATGGCGGATACGAAGACGGGCATCGGGGTGTTTGGGATGGAGGGGCAGTGGTTCTCCATTTCGTTCCGGACCCGTCCCAGAAGCTCGTCTCCGGCGGCGCCGATTCCGCCGCCCAGGACCACCATTTGCGGCCGGAAGATGTGCACGATGCCGGCAAGGCCGATGCACAATTCGTGGACGTAATCGTCCAGAATGGCGATCATCTGGGGATTGCCCGCCCGCACCTGCCGGAAGATCTCCCGGATGGGGACGCCGGCACGCCTGGTCATGGAACCGGAGGATGCGTACTGCTCAAAGCAGCCGCGGCCGCCGCAGGGGCAGGGGAGGCCGTCGGCGTGGGTGATGAAGTGCCCGATTTCCCCGCCGGTGTTGTCAAAGCCGCGGAAGGGCTTGCCGTCCACCAGAAACGCGCCGCCGATGCCGGTGCCCAGGGAAATGTAGACCACATATTTTTCGCCCACGCAGCAGCCCACGCGGCTTTCGGCGCAGAGCGCGCCGGCCACGTCGTTGTCCGCGGCCACCGGGCAGCGGAGCGTTTCCTCCATGATGGATTCAAAGGGGACCTCCATCCATTTCAGGTTGGCGGCCGTGATGGTGTGGGTGATCCGGTTGACGGTGCCCGCGCAGGACAGTCCGATCGCGGTGATGGGGGAGCGGAACCCGGACAGCCCGGCGGCGATGTTCTCGGCCAGCCGGTAGGGATCGCCCTTGACCGACCCGATGGTGGACTGGTATACGATCCGGCCGAATTCGTTCATGATGGTGGATTTGACGGTGGTGCCGCCGATATCGATGCCTGCGAAAAACACGGGGCCTCCTGACAAAGGGCCTGCGCCCTTTTTATATGATCGAAAGGGATTAACTTGTATCAACAAATAGTATAACCGCTCTTGCCCGGCATTTCAAGAGGAAGAGTTGCATTTTCGTTACCATTTCGGACAAATATTTATTCAGCCGTTACGCCTGTGATGAGCCGGGACGCGGCCCCGTTACGGACGTTCGTCTTCGGGCGGGTGCGTTTCCGGCTTTTTCTCCTCGTCGGCCGTCTTCGCGCCTGCCGCGTCGATGAGGCCCTCGCCGATGATGTACGCCGCAATGGACGCCGCCATCAGGATCAGGGATCCGATCTGTTCGGCCTTCTCCACGCCCACACCCAGATAGGTCAGCAGTCCCGTCGTGAACCCGATGATCGCCATCCACAGCTTCCTGCTCGTCAGCTTGCTCTTCCAGTCAATCCTGTTCTCCATCTTCGTCTCCTCCTTCTTCGTCCTTCCCGTGTTCCTCGTAGTTCTTGTTCAGCAGTGCCTGCCTGAACGACATCAGGTACACCCATTCCACCTCGTCCAGCCCCCGCCGGAAGCACCAGTAAACAAACGTCCCGCCCAGAGCGCACCCCATCATCATCCCCAGTATCACCCTGATATCCATCCGTCCTCCTGCTGCGTTTTCGCAGCGCCTGCTGCGCTTACGCAGCGTCCTGCGGCTCCGTCGGCAGTCTCATCATGTCATTCTTCATCGCCGTGATCACGTCGTTCCCACCCAGGGCGTGATAACTCGTGTACATGTCGTTGATGATCTTCTTCTTCTCCACCGTGCAAAACCCCTTGCGCCGTGCGTCCTCGCAGTCCTCCGCGATCTGCCGCATCAGCAGCGCCCGCATCCCGTTCCTCAGCGCCTCGTTCTCTTCCCGGTTTTGCTTCAGCCTCGACGCCATCCGCCTGTACAGCCAGAGCAGCACTCCCGCCACGATTCCGAACGCCCATTCCACCCAATACTTCGCGATCCACTCCGGCATGTCAGTCACCTTCCTCCATCAGTTCTTTCAGCTTCTCCATCAGTTCCCTGATCGTCTTCTCCTTCACCATGATCATCTTCTCCCCCTCCTCAGGCTCTTCCAAAACTTCACTCTTCACTCTCCACTCTTCACTCTTCTCCTTGTCCTGTTCCTCCGCGGGCCTCTCCTTCCTCCGGCTCTGCTTCTCGATCTCCTGCCACGTAACTCCGCCCACGATTCCGTCCGCCGTCAGCCCGAACGCCAGCTGGAACGTCATCACGGCCTCCCTGGTCTTCTGCCCGAACTTCCCGTCGATTGTCCCCGGATCGAATCCCAGCGCCTTCAGGTCCTCCTGAAGCTCCCGCACCGCGTCCCCGCCGCTCCCGCGCTTCAGCGTCGGCTTCATCTTCACCGCCCCCGCTTCCTTCAGTTCCTCCGCCGTGTACAGCCCCTTCGGCACGGCGTAGTGCGTCCAGGTCGTGTCGCTCACCGCCCCCCGCTTCACCACCGTCGAACAGTGAATGATCATCCCGTCCCCGATGTGAAGCCCCGTGTGGCTCATCTTCCCGTCCCTGTACTTGAACACGCAGCACACCGCATTGGGCATCTTTGAGATGTTCCCCTTCTCTTCCCAGTTCGCCGCCCTGTCGTACTGGCTCGTCGCCCCGGCTCCTTCCAGACTGATCCCCGCCGCCGTCTTCAGGATATAGTAGGTGAAGCCCCGGCAGTCATAGCACAAATGCCCGTCCCATTTGCAGTAGCTGCAGTTCGGCTCCTCGCCGTCCAGCACCGGGCACGCCCCGTAGATCTTCGCCTTGTACGCCGGATTGTACCCCGCGTACTGCTTCCGTATCTTCACCGTGCACGGATCCCCCCATGCCCCGTAAACGTACGGATCCCCGATCTTCTCCTCTGCCAGCTTCACGCAGGCTTCGGCCTTTTCGTTCAGCACTTCGCTCACTCCCTTCGGTCGCTTCGCTCAAGAGTTGAGAGTTTAGAGTTTAGAGTTGAGATATATTATGGTTACCGCTGTCTCCGTTTCGTTACGCGTTCTCCCCGTAAGTCTTCCCCGTTTTGGGGCCGGAACGCCCGGAAAACAGTACGGTGGACTGTTTTCAGAGAATGGCGGGCGGCAACCCCGGACGGTGGTACGAAGGGCCGGATGATGTTCCCCGTCTCAAACCATCTCAACTCTCAACTCTCAACTCTACGAAATATACTTCACCGCGCAGTCCCTCACCTCGGCCTGCTGTCCTCCGCCGTCCCCTTCGGCCGCCAGGATGTACTCCTCCGCCGGTATCGTCCTCGTCCCGCTGTCGCTGAAGGCCATCGTGATATTCACTGTCGCCGTCCCGCCGTAGGTCACGTTGTCCAGCCACCCGCTCCCCGTCTCCAGCGTGTCCACCGTGAAATACCCACGCGACCCGGCATAATCCGTCCGGTCCTCGTCCAGGATGGTCACCGTCTGCTCGTTCCCGTTCGCGTCCTCCCCGGTCACCTGCACCTTCACATGGTTCAGATAGCCTCCGGCCCGGCCCATGCCTTCGTTCCTCACCCGGAACCTGATCCCGTATTTGCACGTCAGCCCCCTTGCCGCGTCGCTTCCTTCCCTTGTGAAGGTGAACGGGATCGCCGGCGGGCTGGCTCCCGTGATCTGGGCGTAGGTCCCGGTCACCTTATACCGCACCTCCTGCGCCGTCCCGCTCCCCGCGGTCTGCGGCTGCACCCAGATCACCCCGTGCGCGTCCGGCTGTGTCTCGCTTACGATGATCTTCTGCCCCAGGAACGCCTCCAGCACCGATCCCAGCCCCTGGCCGCCCACCGTCAGGTCCCCGGTCGTCACGCTCCCCGCCGTGATGTCCCCCGTCTCCCCGATGGTCAGCACCACGTTCCCGTCCTTGTCCCTTACCTCGATCCCCTCGTCCGTCACGCTGGTGCTCATCGTCTTCACGTCCCGCTCCGCGCCCTTCTCTATCTTCTCTCGCAGCTCCTCCGTCATGTTCTCTTCTTCCATGTGGTACTGCCAGTACTTCAGCTGCTCGCACAGCTGGTAAAGATACTGAAAGATCCGCTTCTGCGTCTTCTCGTCCTTCAAATCGTCCTGCCCGATCTTCCCCAGCCGGTCCAGGTCAATGTTCATCTGAGCCAGGTTCGCTCACTCCCTTCGGTCATTTCGCTAAAGAGTGAAGAGTGAAGAGTGGAGAGTGGAGATATATTATGGTTTCCGCTGTCACCGTTTCTGTCCCCTTCCATGCCTCTCGTCCGTTCCGTTCCTTTCAGACCATTCCAAAACTTCACTCTTCACTCTTCACTCTCAACTCTATCACCCTCACGTTCTCCGGATACTTCTCCGCGATGGCCTCCAGCTCTTCCTTTGCCGCGCTCAAGGCGCAGGAATACCGGAACCCGAATCCCCAGACCGCCATCGTCCCGTCCTCCTCCGTCTCCACACGCGCGTCCTTCTTATGCATCGCCGCCCTGGCCATCAGGTCCATCACCGCCGATACCGCCGCGCATACGATGTCCTCGCCCTTCCTCCCGTATCCCGCGTGCCCCTCGGCCCGTATCATCCCCAGGTCCTCGTCAATCCTGATCTCTATCATCAGACCATCTCCAAAACTTCACTCTCCACTCTTCACTCTTCACTCTGTTCCGTCCTCTTCACTCTCCACTCTTCACTCTCACCTCGGTGCTGTCGCATCGCGCGCCGTGTTCTTCGCCCTCTCCATCAGGCTCGTGTTGCTCAGTATCTTCCCCAGGCTGTTCATGTCCGGCGTGTCGTTCCTGACTCTCGTCCCTTCAGCCCCCACCGGCTGCGCGTTCCCGCCCATGGGCGCCGCCGCCGGCATCATCACCGCCTGCGCCGCCGCCGGGTCGATCAGTCCCGCCTGCGTCAGTCCCTGCAGGATCGTCGTCCCGTGCTCCCGGTCCACGATCGCCGCCAGCTTCGCCGCCTCCTGCTGAAGCGTCATCAGCCTGTCGTACATCGTCCCGTTCTTTTCGATGTTCCCGATCACTTCCTGCTTGCCCTCAAAGTCCATCATCCTCAGGCACGCAAGGCTCACGTCCGTGTTCTGCGGGTTGAAGAACCCCATCTGAAAGAACTCCTTGGCCAGTTCGTTCTGGCTGATCCGGCTGTACGGGCTGGCCTGCTGGGCCTTCACCTCCACGTCGAATATCGGCAGCCGGCTCTCCTCCATCCCGAACATCCCCGGCCTCGTGCTCCCCTTGATGCGGATGTTGGAGAACTCCACAAACTGGTTCGTCCCGTCCGCTCCCGTGATACGGAAGGTCCTCTGCTCCGTGTAGAACTGCCGGATGTTCTCCAGCACCAGGTAGCATACCTTTGCGAACGCCCGGTAGCTGGCCTTGATCATGTCCCGGCTCAGCTTGCTCCCGGCCTCCTGCAATGCCGCGATGGCGCTGGCCGCCGTCACGCCGCTCTGGCTCCCGCCCGCGTTCACGTCCCGGTTCCCGCTGATCTCCTTCAGCTCGTTGATGTAGCTGGTCAGCACGTCGATGTAATTCCCGTTCAGCCCCTGCACCGTGATCTGCCTCACGTTCTCCTCGCTGACCTCTCCGGCCACGTGCACCAGCTTGTTCGAATGGTCCTTGAACTCGTCCTCGTTGATGGTCGCTGCGTCCCTGATCCACCACCGGTTGTTCACCGTCTCCAGCGCGTTCTCCGTGATCGCGTTCTGAAGACGGTCTATCCGGGTCTGTACGCCCATCATGATGTCCACATACCCGAATCCCGCCGGGCTGCCCTCCACCTTGTACATCACGTCCGGCACAAACGGATACTTCCCATGGTCATAGATCCCGCTGTCCTTCAGCGCCGGGTCGTTCTCGGTGGCGTACAGCACCACGTTCCCGCAGAACTTACAGAAGTGCAGCACCTTCCGGCCGCCCTGCCACTTCTTGTAGTACCAGTCGATCACGCTGCTCTTCTCAGCCGCCTCGCTGTCGCTGTCCTCGTAGGCGTACTCCGCCGTCTGGAAGTCCCGGTCCCCCAGCTTCCCTTCCAATTGCGGATACATCGCCACCAGCGTGTCGTTGTCCTCCATGTACACATAGAACAGGTTCCGGCTCTCCTGGATGTCCTCGCACCGCGGCTCCCAGTACAGGTTCAAAACGTCTACACGTTTGATGTCGATATCCCCCAGCCCGTTCAGCTTCCGGCTGTTCCAGAACACCCCGTAGCACCCGGTCCCGCTCTTCAGCTTGTACTGCCATGTCTCGTCGTACACCTGCTCAAAGTCGTTCTGCTCCAGGATCACCGGCAGCACCTGCGTCAGGATCTCCGCGTCCATCCGGTCCCCCGCCTCCCGCGGCAGTACGCTGGGACTCGGATAGTTGTCCATCGCGTCCGCGTGCTTGTTCGCCAGGGAATTGAAAAGCCACCCGCTCGGCGTGTCCGTCTCCCGGATGATGTTCTTCCGTATCATCGGCATGTGCTGCATCCGCCACCACTTCTCGTTGGCCACGATGCGCTTGTCCATGTTCGCCTTCCCGGCCCGGTAACGGTTCAGCGTCTCCTTGGCCTTGTCCAGCGCCTTCTTCCCGATCGGTCCTTCTTCCTCGTCCTCCTCCGGCACATACCCGGCCCGTTCCCTGGCCTGCGCTTCGGCAGGAATCTCCCCGCCGAATCCCTGGCGGATCTCCTTCACCATCGCCGCTTCACGGTTCGGCATGCTTCCCTCGTCTCCCGGAAGCGCCTGCCCCGCGGCCACCCGCTGCCCCTCCAGCAGGCCTTCCAGGTCCCTCTCGCTCCCGGCCCTGAAGCCCGCCTGCCTCAGCATTCCTTCCCTCTGCGCCCTGTCCCGCGCCGCTCCCATCACGTCCCGCATCCGTTTTTCCGGTGTCTTCATTCGCTCTGCTCCTTTCAATCGTTACGCAATATTCCAGAGTGAAGAGTGGAGAGTGAAGAGTGAAGATAAATATTTGTCTGAATTCCTTCCGTTACGCTCCCTCTTCATGCTCCGCTTCCGTTCCGGTCCATTATCAGACCATTCCAAAACTCCACTCTCCACTCTTCACTCTTAACTCTTGCCGTCGGCTCTTCACTCTTTCACGAAAACCCATAATACTTCGGTGTGAACTTCTCGGCCTGCTTGTCCGCCCAGATGTTCAAGGGGTCGGCCTTCGGCGGGTTTTCGTGAACCGCCGCCTTCGGCGTGATCCTCCTCTTCATGCACACATACCGGCACTGGTCATACAGATGGTCCTCCTGCCTCGTGTCCACGTCCTCCACGTCCGTGTCGCTGTACACCAGCGCCGGAAACGTCCTGATGAAGTTCGTGCACGTCGCGAACACCTGGAACATCGGCTCCCCGATCTCGTCGAACTGAAGCCGGTAGTGCAGCTGCATCTTCCCCGCGATCCGCTCATGGTCCCCACGCGTGAAGTACACATGGTTCCTTTCGAACAGTTCCGCGATGCTTCCCTCGCTGTTCTTCTGGAAGATCGCCGGGTCCGCTATGCGCTCTATCCGCTTGTCCTGAAGGTTCGGGTCCTCCTTCTCTATCTCCCGTATCTTCTCCGCCGTCTTGTCCACGCTCCACTGTACGCCCACGTCCGGGTCCCCCGTGCATCCGTACAGCTCCCTTATCATGTACATCTTCCCCTGCTCGTCGATCGCGTACCACCCGCAGGCAAACGGCTTTGAGTACCCCCAGTCATACCCCATCAGGATCCGCCAGTGCTTCGGTATCAGGAACGGCTCCACCACGTGCGTCCACTTGTGGTCCCGGTAGTGCTCGCTGTCGTTCCTCCACTCCGTGAACACCTGCCCCGAGAACGAGTCCCAGTTCCCCTCCAGCAGCGCCGTCCGCTCCTTCTCCGGCAGCATGCTCAGGTTCAGCCGGTACTCCGGCGCGTTCTCCTCCAGCGCCTTGTTGTCCTCCAGCCGCGCCGGCACGAACACCCGGTAACGCCAGTCCGTGTGCTTCGTCCCTTCCTTGTCCACCCATTCCACCCGCCGCTTCACCGGATGCATCGGCGGCGCCACCGTGATGAACCTCTGCTTCACCCATCCGTGCCCGATCCCGCCCGGGTTCCCCGTCGCCCTGATGTACGCCCTCGTCCCCGGCCCGCTGGGCCTGTTCCTCGAAAACAGATAGCTGTATTCGTCATACAGGAAATGCGTCAGCTCGTCGAACGCGATGTAATCGAACTGCCAGCCCTGCCACTTCTCCCGGTCCTTCGTGTACTGCATCCCCGCAAAGTATATCTTCGCCCCGCTCGGAAACTTCCAGCAGCTCTGCACGCTGTTGTACCTCGCCCCCGGCACGGCCCTCGGATAATACCGGTCCGCCTTGTCCAGCAGTTCACCCAGCTGTCTGTACGTCTTCCTGAAGATGATCCCCTTGTACCATGGGATGCTGATCTGCCTCAGCGCCTCCACCACCAGCACGTCGCTCTTCCCGCCGCCGGCGGCCCCGCCGTAAAACGCTTCCCACTCCGGCCGCGCCATGAACGCCGCCTGCCTCGGCTGAGGCGACCACACCACGTTTCTCTGTGCCATTTTTCCGCGCCGATTTTCCGCGTCACGCGTCCCGCGCCGGCGCGTCCTTCAGCCGGGGACGCCTGCGGGCGGCCCGCCGCCTGCGGCGGGTGCGGGCGCATTTCCTGCGCCTTTTTTCCTCGCCTTCAAACACGCGCAGCACATCCTCCGGGGCCGGCGCGTCGGCGTCGTACAGGATGTTCAGCACGCAGGCCTGGGGGCAGAGCCTTAAGCAGGAGGGACTGGCGCAGACGTCGCCAAGCCACCGGTCACGCTCGGCGGCGCATCTGAAGCGCTGCACCGAATCCCGCCCGAAGGTGAGCCCTTCGCATACGATGACGGTACCGGTATCCCGGATGTAAAAGGGGCAGTAGACGCTTTCCGCGCCGCCCGCCGGGCGGTTTTTAATCTGGCTGCAGGTCATTTGTTTCACTTCCTTTTTTCGATAGTTAACTTATATGTCCGGGGCGTCTTTTTCAGACGCCCGGAGGATGGGAAAACAGGGGATGCGATCAGCTGTCCACCTCCGGGCATTCCGTATCCTGGATGTCAACGGGGGACAGCAGGATCACGCCGGCCGCGCTGTCCTGCGCTTCCGCCATGCGGCGCTGCCTTTCCATGTCCTGAATGTCCCTGGGCGTGGGCAGGTTGTACAGTTCCCTGCGCAGACGGTCGCATCTGGACAGAATGTCCACAAAGGAGTCGATTTTTTTCAGGTCGTAGCGTTCGGCGTTCTTCTCCCCGCCCGGCGGAGGCTTCCCGGCGCGTCCGGGGCCGGACTTCAGAAGGGAATCCTCCCGATGGGCTTCGCCCAGGTCCGTGATGGCAAGGCTCAAAAGCTTTCTCAGTTTTTTCAGGTCCCTTTCCCCGGGAGCGGGGGCCGCGCGGCTCTTTGGCAAGGCAAAATCTCCCTTCGGGTGTTTTTAACGCAATTATACGCGCAAATTACGCAAAAATCCAGCAATGACAAAAACGGTTAAAAACATGGTACAATCTAATAAAAACGGAATTTTAAAAGAACAATAAACGCAATAAAAACGCAACATGACCCGGCGCAGAACCGTGTGCAAAAAAAGAAAAAAAGGCCCGCGCATGGACAGACGGGCCGAATGGGAGTATGATAAAAATCGGGAGGCAGAAAGAAATTGAGTAAACAGCGTGTGGTCCCCGCGGGTGATTTCAGCCGGGGGAGCGTAGGGAGCAACATCATGCAGCAGGCGGTGCCGCTTTTGACGGCGGAAGTCGTGCACCTGATGTACAATATCGTGGACCGGATCTATATCGGCCACCTGCCGGGCGCGGATGCCATGGCGCTGACGGGCCTTGGCGTCACGTTTCCTCTGGTGGCCCTGGTAGGCGCGTTTACCCGGCTGATCGGCACGGGCGGCGCGCCGCTGTTTTCCATCGCCCGCGGGGCGGGGGATACGGACCGGGCGGCCAGGCTCCAGGGTACCTCGGTCGCGTGGCTGGGGCTGCTGAGCGTGTTTGTGTTTGTTTTCTGCATGGCCTTTAGGCGGCCCATACTGTTTTTGTTCGGCGCGGGTGAGAGCAGCTACGCCTATGCCGACCGCTATCTAAAAATCTACCTGTGGGGCACGGCCTTTACGATGATCGCCACCGGCATGAACGGCTTTATCAACGCCCAGGGGCGTCCCAGGGTGGGCATGATGACGGTGGCGCTCGGCGCGGCGCTGAACCTGGCTTTGGATCCGCTGTTTATCTTTGTTTTCAAAATGTCAATCGAAGGGGCGGCGCTGGCGACGGTCATCAGCCAGGGGGCGTCCTGCTTATGGGTGCTGCTTTTCCTGTGCGGGAAAAAGGCGCTGATCCCCCTAAAACGGGCAGACCTGCGCCTCAGACCCCAAATGGCGGGGGAGATCTGCCGCCTGGGCGTATCCGGCTTTATCATGTCGGCCACCAACTGCCTTACCCAGGCAGCCTGCAACGCGGTTTTGCAGGCCCGTGGAGGCGAAACCTGGGTGGGCGTGATGACGGTGCTCCATTCCATCCGGGAGGTGCTGAGCCTGCCGGTCAACTGCATTTCCGCCGGCGCCCAGCCCTTTATCGGCTTCAACTACGGCGCGAAGGCCATGGAAAGGGTCAAAAAAGGGATCCGTTTCACGTTTTTCGCCGGAGGCGCCAGCACCCTGGCGGCCTGGCTGTCGGTGGAACTGTTTTCCGGGGCGTATGTGCGCCTGTTTACCGACAACGCCGCCATCCTTAAGGAGGCGCCGGCCGCGCTGAAGGTCTACTTTTTCGCCTTTGTGTTCATGGCGTTCCAGATGACGGGGCAGAGCGCCTTCACGGCCCTCGGCAGGTCAAGGCAGGCGGTGTTCTTTTCCCTCCTGCGCAAGGCGTTCATCGTGGCGCCCCTCACCTTCCTGCTGCCGTATGTCATCACGCCGCCGGTCTTCGGCGTGTTCTGGGCCGAGCCCGTCAGCAACGTAATCGGCGGCCTGGCCTGCTTTGTCACGATGATGGCGACGGTGTACGCCAGGCTGGAGGGCGGCCCCGCTGTTGATCAACGGCCATGAGCCGCGCGGGACTTATTTCCGGAGTAACTGTACAGTCGTGTGTGAAGGAGAACAAACGTATGGCAGCAGCGGGGAGGTATCGGAGGGATCTCCCTCCGATTATGATCCGTTTCAGCGGCGTGTACGGTGAA
>CADANQ010000047.1 GCA_902789365.1 uncultured Eubacteriales bacterium | reverse complement strand
AAAAATGTGATATGATACATATAAATAGGAAGGAAGGTGAAACAAATGTCGAGTCAGCCAATAGATCTGGTTCAGACCCTACAAGATGAATTGACCTACGAAAAGCTTAAGGAGATCATAACAACTCTGATCGAACCCGATAAACTCAAAGAATTCCTAAGACAGCTAGACTACGAGATACTTGCACACGAAGAATATACTCCACATAACCGTGGAAAGATTGCAGTACTGGGGGGTTCCATAGCTAACAAGCAACACCTACAGGGTATCAGCAAACAATTAGGCTTCAACAAAAACCGTTTTGAATATTTTCTAAGCTATGACGAAATGAAAACAAATACGGAAGAGGAAACAAAAGACCTGAACGATTGGACGCGCAATCCCATGGCCGCCATTCCGGCATGGCTCGCGCTTATCTCGCAAAAACAATGAAGGAGACCGGGGATGAAGCGAAGTTCCCCGATCTCCTTTATGCGGTCACTGTCCACTCCGCAGCCTTTCAGCTTCAAGGGGCCGGTGGCCGTCCGGTCCGCATTGCTCTCAGCGCCGCCGGTTCTTTTTTTATTTGGGGCGCAGCGGAGCGAACTCTGTTTTTTATTTCCTGTTTCCCTTGTCTATGGCTTCCCAAAGTCCGTTGATGTAAGCAGCGCCCAAGGCCCGGTCGTACAAACCGTAGCCGGGGCGGCCTTTTTCATCCCATATCATGCGGCCATGATCGGGACGGATATACGTGTCCGGACAGGTATCGTAGATGGCCTTCACGATTTCATACAGGTCCAGATCGCCGGTACAGGAAAGGTGAGCCGCCTCCCGGAAATGATGATGGCCCAGGTATTTAACGTTCCGCACATGCATGGCTCCGATGCGGTTCATCTCACCGAAATGGCGGATGATGGCGGGAATATCGTTGTCCGGATTGCTGCCGAGTGAACCGGTGCACAGGCAGAGGGTGTTGGCGGGGCTGTCGTGCAGCCCGACCATCCTGTCAAAATCATCCTGGCTGTGCGTGATGCGGGGAAGATTGAAAATAGGCCAGGCAGGGTCGTCGGGATGGCAGGCCATCCGCACACCGACCTCTTCGCATACGGGAATGACCGCGTCCAGGAAATACTTGAAGTTCCTGCGCAGATCTTCGGGGCCGATTTTTTCATACTGCTTTAACGTGGTTTCCAGCAGCGCCAGCCGTTCGGGCTCCCATCCGGGCAGAGTAAAACCGTGGCTGTCCTCGGCCGTCTTTCGCACAATCTCAAGCGGACCCATTTCTCCCAGGTCCTTTTCATCGAAGTACAGGCTGTTGCTGCCGTCCTCCGGAATGATCCGGGCCAGATCCGTGCGCAGCCAGTCGAACACCGGCATAAAGTTGTATACGATCACCTTCACGCCGTGCCTTGCCAGCATACGGACGGTACTGATGTAATTGGCGATGTACTCTTCGCGGCTCGGAAGGCCCATTTTGATATCTTCGTGGACGTTGACGCTTTCGATCACCTCGATCTCCAGCCCCGCATCGTTGACTTCCTTTTTCAGGGCGACAAATTCATCCTCGGGCCAGTCAACGCCGGCGGGCTTGTCCAGCAGACCCATCAGGCCGGTCATTCCGGGGATCTGCTTTACATACTTCAGGGGAATAGGATCGATGGCGCTGCCATACCAGCGGAAAGTCATTTTCATACTGTTCACCTCGCATTATTTTTCTGATAAGAGAGTCGGGTTTTAGAAAAGGCCTGCTCTCATGATGTCTGAGTGCCGGTGAAGGCAGAAAACCTTCACTGCAAAATACCCGATTATTCTTCAGTTAAAGCCGACGATCTTCCGGATAATCTTATATCCGTCGATCATTACCGCCCGGCCTCCTCTTCCGGGAAGATGCACAAGACAGCCGAGCAGACGATAGCGCAGACGACGATAGACCTTCGGATTTTCCTTCCGGATAAAAGCCCACAGTTCTTTTTTCTTTTCAAGGTTTTCCGGTGTGCCGTTTTTCGTCAACAGAACGGAGGAAACGGTAGTCACGATCTCCAGATAATTGAGCATGTATTTTTGCATTTTTCGGTTTTTAATTTCATATGGGTCCACAGAAGTAATCAGCAGACGATTGACCAGCAGCGCCTGGTCTATGCGCCGGATCATCACCTGTTCCCTAACCGACTGATCTTCTCTCCCGATAAAATAATGATAGAAATCCACATCCAGGTAATACATCCGTCTGACCGCTTTCAGGGGAACATATACATATAATTCGTCCACATAAAAAGTATGCCTGGGCAATTCCAGCCCACAGTCCAGCAGAAGCTGTGTCCGGTAGATCACGGAATGCATCAGTATATATTGCCCCTTGCGGAAATGTTTTGTTTCATCCCAGCCGAACACCCGTTTTTGAGGCAGCGCATGGCGATAGCGCATGACGTGCTTGTGCTTTGCGTTAACCTTATCATATACATAATTGCATATCAGCATATCAATGGGGGTATCTGTAAAACCGCGCAGAGTTTCCAGCACTTTGGGGTACGCCGCCGGGTCCACCCGGTCGTCCGAATCCACCACCTTGAAATACAGGCCCTTCGCGTTTCTCAGTCCTGCCATCACCGCGTCGCCATGTCCCCCGTTTTCCTTATGGATCGCCCGAACGACGTTGGGATAACGGCGTTCGTATTCGTCGGCGATCTCCGCTGTGGCATCCGCGGAGCCGTCGTCCACGATCAGGATTTCGACCTCATCTCCGCCGGACAGCAAAGATTCGATGGCATTGGCCATATACTCCCGGGAGTTATAACAGGGTACGGCAACGGACAGCAGCTTCATACGTCTACCCCCTCAGGATGATATCAGCGGCGCCAGCGGTCAAAGCGGTTTTCACTTTTGCATTTCCCGATAATAAAAAGGTCCGGGGCTTTGGGATTGCTCCCGCAGCCCCGGACCAAAGGGTATCTCAGTAGCTCAGACCGAACCAGGCGCGATAGAAGTTGCCGTCAGCATCCTGATAGGCATAGCTGCCGGAAGGAGACTGCGCCAGAACTTCCTCGGAGATATACTGATCCTTGTCGTAGCCGGGAACATCGTTCGGGGACACGCAGATGTCATAGACAACGCCGTCGATATCGGTTTCGACGGTGGCGATCACCGCGGCGCAGGAAACCATGGTGATGGGCAGCTTGCCGGTGGGGTTATACGCGCCGGTCAGCACGTCCATCTGCGCTTCCTGAGAGGAGGAGAAGCTGCCGATAAGAGCGTCGCAGTAGGGTTCCAGGTTGGACAGGATCCAGGGATTGCCGATGGCGATGGAGGCCACCACAATGCCGCCGTTGGCGTGCACGGTCTCAGCGGTCTTGGCGATCCTGTCCACGTCTGCCAGGGTTGTCACGGTGGTCATTTCGCCGGTCTTGGCTTCAGTGATGGGAAGGTTGGTGTTGTACTCGGGAACTTCCAGGTCTTCCACCAGATCCAGCACCGCCATGTAAGGCATACCCTGGCGGATGCCGCCGGGAGCCACATCCAGGAAGGCGATGTCCGCTTCGCTGGCCTTCTTCACGATGGTGAAGCCGGCTTTTTCAAAGAGCGCTTCCAGGTTTTCAACGGTGGTGTCATTGGAGCCGTTCGCGGTGTAGGATTCCACATAGACCTTCAGGGAAGTATTGGTCAGCGGCAGCACGTTGCCATGGTTCTTCATAAGCACCACGGACTTATGATGGAGCTCGTAGCTCATGGCAGCGATTTCATCCTGCAGTTCAGCTTCCAGAGCGGCGCCGGCCTTGGCGTCACGATAGGGATTCTCATACTCGCCCTGGGCAATGAAGGTGGAAACACGGTTCAAAGTAGCGCGGTACAGGGCATCCTCGTTAATCAGGCCGTTGTTGTAAGCTTCCCAGAGGGCGGGATAGTCGATGCCGTTGGTACCGGTGGGAGCGCCGCCGTCGGCGCCGGTATCGGAGCCGGCGTTAATAACAGCCGCATAGCGCTCGGGAATGGTCATGTCTTCCGCGCCGAAATTCTTGCCGCCGTTGATCACGCCGGAGTCGTCGTTGATGTAGCCTTTGAAGCCCATCAGATCATACAGCAGGGTGCCGATAACGGGCACGTTGTAGGCGTTCGCGATTTCTTCCACTTCCAGTTCCACGCCGCGATAGCTCTGAGGCGCGCTCAGCGCGGCATTGGGACGGCTGTAGCTGGGCATGATGCCGGTCAGGCCGGCGTCGATGGCAGCCTGGAAGCCAACCAGCTGGTATTTTTCCAGGGATCCTTCGGTGGCATAAACACGCCATTCGCCGTACTTGTTGTGGGATTCAAAGCCGTTCAGGGCGGCGCCGTCGCCGGGGAAGTGCTTGATGGTCAGGGAAACGCTGCCCTGGCCCTGGCCGTCCTTATAGCCCCTTACCAGAGCGGCGGCGATGCCGGCGTTCACTTCGGGAACTTCGGTATAGGTGCCGTTGTCACGGGGCCAGCGGGGATCGGTGATCAGGTCGATCTGGGGGCCGTACATGCCGTCCAGGCCGCGGGCGTACCAGATTTTGCGGTCCAGTTCGGCGTAGCGTTCCACCAGGCTGTAATCGCCTCCGTTGGCAACGTCGCCCATCACGGCAGCGGCCACGCCCTGGGAGCCGGGGATATTGATTACCTTCTGGGGATTGGAAATGCTGTAATACGGTACGAAGGGGGTGCCGGTCATAACGGCATCCATTTCGGCGATCATGTTGGTGGTGTTGTTCCACAGCGCGCCGCTTTCGATGTCGGAGGTGTTGCGGGTAACGCCGCTGCGGTTTTCATTCGCCAGCATCATCCAAACGCTGTTGCGGGCGCCGTCCATGCTGATGAGGGCGCCGACTTTCACGGTGCCGTCTTCATTGTAGGAATCGGAGGCCTTGGTGGTTCCGGGGCTGGCCATCATCTGGTTGCCCAGCAGGCCGATGCGCTGTTCGATGCTCAATTTGGAGACCAGATCCGCCGCGCGTTCTTCCACGGGCAGACGCCAGTCTTCGAAGGGATCCAGTTCCTTGTTGTTGTTGCTGTCGCGGAAATATTTACCGTCGATTTCGATGACGCCCAGGAGGGTGACACCGATGGTGGGTTCGCCTTCGCCGTTTTCATAATACACGGGTTCGACATACTGAAGGGCAAAGCCGTTGGACGCGATATAAGTTGCTTCGGGAGCGGTCTCCTCCGCGAACACCGCGGGCACCAGACTGAGCATCAGCGCAGCTGCCATCAGGATACTGATAATACGTTTCATATGCATCCTCCTTGCATTTCGTCATTCAGGGTGCTTGGCAGGCTGCCGCGCGCCAGCAGCCATGCCTTGTGCTCATATTCTATCATAAAAAACAGCTGACAATCGTTTTTTTGGCATGAATGCCCCCTTCTCAACCGTAAAGGGCATCAGTTTCCATTCACGACAAAAAATGATCGTGAATGAGCGGAAATGTCATTCACGATCATGCTGTTTTTTCATTCACGTCACGTATCCGCATCGGGACGCATTATAACGCTCAGCTTGAAAATGCCGTTTTCAACCCGAACGCTCATGCTGCCGTCATGCTTTTCAGTCAGCCGCTGAATGGACCGCAAACCGAAGCCGTGATGCGCTTTGTTTTCTTTGGTCGTCTGCGGCAGGCCATCCACAATGTTCAGGTAGCCTTCACAGGTGTTTTCGATCTGCAATACCACCAGATCGCCGCGGGCGTTGCTTTTTAGTGAAATCATCCGGTTTGCGGGATCCTGCACCTTGGAGGTGCCTTCCATCGCGTTGTCAAGCGCGTTGCCGAAAAGGGAGTAAATTTCCCTGTCCGTCAGGAAACTGAACTTTGATCCGTCGATCATGTACGAAAACTTGATTTTCATGGAGGAGCACAGAATATTTTTTTCTGTCAGAACCACGTCGATCGTAGGATGACCGCATTCCACCACCGTGTTGTATTCATCGATGGAGTCCTCCAGCTCATCCAGATATTTTTCAAAGCTGGCTTTTCCGGCCTGATCCCGAATGGCGGCGATCTGGTGTTTCAGATCGTGGCACTTGGTTTGCAGTGATACAATGCCCTCGCGGCTCATTTCATAATACCGCATTTTGTTGCTGATGAAATCATGCATATTTCGGTTTTCATGCCGGAAGCTGTCCAGCACGGCGATCATCACCAGCGCGGCATAGTTAATGATGGTATACAAAAGGGCGCAGAGATAATAAATGAACAACGCTTCGCTGCTGCCGGTAAAAACGTGACCGCAGTATTCCAGCAGCATATGACTGAGCACAAAAATGGCCCCCAATGCCCACACCAGGCGCAGAGGAGAATGCAGCTTGGCGTTTTTCACGACCCGCTTATAAACGTACGTGCAGACAAAGCAGATGGCGAAATATATCACATACGAAATCAGAGAGCCTAAAATACTGTATCGGGACCATGCGGCGTTCCGGTGATTCAGCAGCATAACGCTGCTGCCCATTTTAAAGCCATTCCAGGCCATTTTGAATATGGACAAAGCCAGAATGCTGGTAAATGTGGAATCCACCGCCTGCACCCGATAGCAAGCCTGATAAGAAATCAGATACAACAGGTACAGCGACAGTATTTGCGCCATGTAGCCGATACCCTGGACCCGCACATCGGAAAACAGCCTTTCCGTTCCGTACCGAATGAGAAAGCTGGTCGCGCACATTACAAGCAGGCTGCCTGCCAGGCGCAGAAGAAACAACTTCTTTTTTTTCGGAACGCCAAGCAGCACCAGCAGATAGAAAAAGATAACGGCCGAAGAAATGCGGTGATCCACCAACTGTATCCATTGATTGTCCGATATCATAGGCCATCTCCCAAAAAACTGGAAAACCGCTGCATCAATTCCCGGCGGCGGGATTTGGAAATGGAGATCTGCGTATCCCCGATGGTCAGGGTATCAACGGTGATATTGGAAACATATCGCAGATTCACGACAAAGGATCGGTTGCACAGTACGAAACGCTGCTGATCCAGCTTTTCGATCACATTGGAAATCTTGCCCCGCACATTATATTCGCCCTTCGTCGTGTGGTATATCAGATAGTGATCAAACACTTCCACATACTGTATATCATTGGAATTGATCGTTACCGTTCCCTCCGAGGTCTTGAGTGAGAAGGCCGCGTTGTTGCTGTCTCCAAGGCGCTTCATGGCCTTATCCAGCACATAGGTAATGGAAGTCATGGAAGCAGGCTTTACGATAAAATCCAGGGCGTCCACCATATACCCCTTGATGGCGAACTGGGCCATGTTGGTCACAAAAATCAAACAGGCGTCCTTGTTGATTTTGCGCATCAGGCGCGCCGCTTCCAGTCCATCCAGTTTTTCCATTCGAATATCCATAAAAACGATATCGTGATGGTCCGTTCCGCGGATGAAATCCAGACCGTCCCGAAATACATGGATCACCGCAGGGATATTATTCTTTTTGAAATAAGCTTCCACCTGGCTGCGCAGCAGTCCGGAATCCTTGGGATCGTCGTCCACAATGGCGACCAACAGCATCATATCACCTCCGGTCAATATAATCCGTTGGCATCAAACCGTATTATTTTATCATGTGAAGATGTTTTTAGCAAGAACGGCCGCACAAAAAAGGGCTGTGCGCGGAATACATTCCTCGCACAGCCGTCGTTTTAAAACCGGGATCAGATTCAGGAGGCTTTTCCCTTGCTCTTTTTCTTTCCCGCAGCGCCTGCGTAATCCAGCACCAGCAGCGCCAGGGCAAGACAGCTAAGCCCCAGCAGGGACCACTGAGCCACGTTCAGCGCGGTCTGCCACCAGGGTGTGACGGACACCACCTTGGTATACTGGCTGATACCGTCCATACCGCGGGAGTGCAGCACGGTGAAGAGCACCAGCTTGGAGGAAGTGCGCATGGCCTGAACAACCGCGGCGTTGGCCGTGGCGCCTTTCGGGCCATAGGCGGCCAGGCTGGAGACATCCAGTTCGCCGTCAGGGATGTCATTGCCGGCCACAATCTCATGCACGGGCACCATAAAGGAAGCGTCATACATATCGGTTACGGCAAAACCCTTCATGCCCGCTTCTCCGCGCAGCCAGTCGATCAGCAGTTCCGGATAAGCGCCCGCCCAGTTCACGCCCAGACGGTTATACGCCGTCATAACGCACTTCGCATCGGCGTTTACGATGGGCAGTTCGAAGGCCCTCAGATAATTTTCACGCAGCGCCTGCTCGTTCACCCAGGTGCCGATGCCCGCGCGGTTGTTTTCCTGGTCGTTCAGGACAAAGTGTTTGTTGTACACATACACGCCCTTGGACTGAATGCCCTTTGTTTCCGCCGTGTCGATGAGGCCGGTGAGCATTCCGTCCTCGGAATAATATTCAAAGACGCGCCCGGAATAGGGAGAGCGATGAATGTTCAGGCCCGTGCCGTACAGACCGGCATAGCCTGCCCACATGGCGTCCTCGCCGATCAGCTCGCCCACTTCCCCGACAAGCCCGTCGTTAAAGGTGGCGGCGATGATGCCGTTGCAGGGATAGCAGGTACCCTTCAGATCTTTCTGCGGGTCGTTATTCACGCTGGCGTAGCCGTTGGTGCCGATGGAATATTTCTGGGTCACGCCGGAGGGGCCGTTGTGGTCCACGGTACCCGGCTTGCCGATGGAACTGACGCCCGCCGTTTCACGCAGACCGGTCAGGGTGATGGCGGCCATTTCCTCAAAGGTCAACTGATCCATGAAGGTGTCCCACATAGGATCATCAAAGTCATATTCCATCATATTGATCAGCTGCAGGTTGGCGTTCTTGCCCATAGTGGGGAATTCGACGCCGGCGGCGTCAGGCAGATCGGCGTCGTCCAGCACCACGTCCGCAGCCATTTGGGCGGTCATGGTCATCTTCACGTTTCCGGGGGTCACCGTGCCTTCCCAGTTATTGCGGGAGTAATAAACGATGCTGTTGTCGCCGCGGCCTTCATAGCGGTTCATATCCGCGTCGGCAAACAGCGGCTTCACCTGCTCGCCCGTTCCGTAAGCCCTGGCATACGTATCACTGTCAAACGTCCGGTCCATTGAGTACACCAGAGATGCGTCGCCCTCGGCGGTCATACCGTTTTCCACGGTATAGCCTTTGGCTGCCAGAATGTTGTTGACAGCTTCATGAGCATTTTGAGCCGCGGTCAGGTAATAGGTGCCTTCGTCCAGAATATAAACGCCGGTATTGAGGGCGTCGTAAGAAGTAAGGAAGTATTCCGGCACCTTCACGGCAATGGTTTCGCTTTCGCCGGGCTGGAGGAGCCGGGTTTTGCCATAGCCCACCAATTCCACGGACGCTTTTTCGATCTGATATTCACGGTCATAATCGGTATAAGGCTTTTGGGCGTATACCTGCACCGTCTTTTTGCCGGCGGTGTCACCCGTGTTTGTCACGCTGACAGTCAGGGTATAGACAGTGTCCTGACCGGAACCGGTCTTTTCCACGGTCATATCCGAGAAGCTGAATTCGCTGTAGTTCAGGCCGTAGCCGAAGGGGTAGGAAATTACGCTGCCGTAGACGAAGCTGCCGGCGTTCGGGGTGCCCATTACCATGTCCTCGTAACGGGTTTCAGCGTATTTATACCCGAGGTAGATTCCTTCCTGATACACCACATACCTGGCAAAAGGCGCGGCGGCGCTGAAGCTGAACTGATCCGCGCCTCCATAGGTATAAGCGCCGAAGTTGTTCATCACGGGATTCGTGCGGTTATCCATCCACCAGGTATCCGGCAAAGAACCGGACGGATTCACTTTGCCGCTGATCACGTCGCCCACGGCATACAGACCGGTCTGGCCCACAGATCCCACCCACAGGGCCGCGTCCACGCCGTAATCAGCATTATACAGGAAGGCGGTGGAAATGGGATTGGCGCTGTTGATGATCACGATGATGGAGCGGATCTCGCCGTTGTCCTTCATATCCTTGAGGCCCTCCAGGATGGAAAGCTCATCCTCGTTGAGGGTCAGGTAGTCGCCGTCCAGGGCGTCTTCCTTTTCGGCGGTCACGTCATCGCCTTCGCCGCCCACGCGGCCGACCACGAAAAACACGTCCTCGCCCTGTCCGATGGTGTCGTCGTGCTGTTTAACCACCTTTTTCCAACGCACTTCACCGATTTCATGCGCGTTGCGCTTGAGCTCGTTTTCCACATAATAATCCAGCAGCGGCTTATTCACCACCTGGTAGCCCTCGCCGGTGAACACGTCATAATAATTGGGGGCGCCATCCGCGTCCACAGCGCCTGAGCCGGTGCCTCCGTAGACCGGATCCATCACCGTGACGCCGACCAGGGACACCTTGCTCCCGGAAGCGAGAGGCAGGACATTTCCTTCATTTTTCAAAAGAACAATGCCCTCTCCTTCCACTTCGCGCACCTTTGCTTCACCGGCAGCCTTGAGCTCCGCCACGGAAGAATACTTGCTCTCGAAGTACCGGGTATATCCTTCTTCCGTACCGGCCGGGGCGGTGGAGATGGTTTTGCTGGTCACAGTGCCCAGCACCTGGTTGATCTGACCGGCGTTTTCCCCGGCAATGATGTTTCCCGTGAAGATGACAGCGAACAGGCCCACCGTCACATTAAGAAACACTTTTTTCAGCGTTCTTTTCGTTGATGGTTTCATGACCGAAATTCCCCTTTCAATCAGCGTATGAAGAAACCTTGCAGTCCGTCGAAATAAAGGTTCGTCCCTGCCGTCAGTGCGGTGACAGCCTGACATGCCCTGCGTCGGAATCACACGGCGATGCTTCAGCGCCGCGTCTCTGTTTGCAAAGGCGATTTCACGGGTTGTATATTACAATGAAAAACAGGGATTGGAAAGCGTTTTGTCGTGCATTGTTCCTGTGTCATCGTGAGTTTCATTCCATTCTTTATGCGGGCGTTATCTGTCGCGAATACGCCCGGATTTCCATTCGCGGCGTTTTTATGTCGTGAAACCAAAACACGGCGGTAATGCCGATCGCAGAATTTTTTGCAAGTTGCGCGTCTGTATGCCATAATATCATTAACCGGGGAATGGAAACCCTCGTTCTTTTCTTTCTGCGGAGTGCGGTCTTCAGAACAGGAAGGATGCTTCAGCCATATACCCTTTTCATTACGAAAGGAGTTCATCCGCCATGAAGAAAGGTTTCGGGTTCTATATGATCATTGCCGCCATCGTGCTGGCTCTGGCGGCCGGGATTTATTTTCAGGTCGTAAACGGCACGTTTGGCCTGGATAATACCCACAACGGCAACACATACCATCCTGCAATCGTCGCGCTGCTCATCGGCGGAGCGGCGCTGGCCGGCGTGCTGATCGCCGTCAAACGCTTCGGCCTGGCATCCGCCGTAACGGCAGCCGCTCCCGGCGCCGCCATCTGCCTGTTCATCTATAAATGCTACTGGTACATCACCGATGTGTTCGTGGGCATTGATGAAAAGCACGGCTTTGATCCAAAGTTCATCATATTCATCGGTTTGACCGCGCTGGCGTTCATCATCGGTGAAATTGCCGTCTACGCCCGCAAGCCCGGCAGGGCCTGACGCATTCGATCAATTTCCTGAGAAGGAGTGATTCTGTCCATGCGCCAAATCATCTGTATGAACCGGGACTGGCAATTCACCGGGCCGGACAAACAGGTAAGCAGCATCGATCTGCCCCATACCTGGAACAGCGTGGACGGCCAGGACGGCGGCAACGATTACAGGCGCTGCCTGTGCCGCTACCGGCATAATTTCAAAAAGCCCGCCTTCGACGCGGAAACACAGGAGGTCTGGCTGGAATTCAACGGCGTGAACGCCTCCGCGGCGGCGGCGGTCAACGGTCACACCGTTTGCACCCATGACGGCGGCTATTCCACCTTCCGCGTGGAAATCACGGATCTTCTTGAAGAAGACAACCTGCTGATTGTGGACGCGGACAACAGCGTCAGCGACCGGGTGTATCCGCAGAAAGCCGATTTCACGTTCTACGGCGGCATCTACCGTGACGTGAACCTGATCATCGTCGATCGGCATCACTTCGCGCTGGATTATTTCGGCGGCCCGGGCATCCGAGTCACCGCCAGGCCCTGCGACGGATACGCTGCCGGCGATGTGCAGGTTGACACATGGACGAACGGGGATGAAGGGACCGTCGCCCTTCGCCTGCTGGATCAGGAAGGCCGCGAGGTGGCGTCGGGCGAAGGAAAAAGCGGCCGTTTCACCATTCCCGACGTGCATTTGTGGAACGGTCTGGCAAGCCCCTATCTCTATACCGCCGTGGCCACGCTGTACGTGAACGGCAAAGCCGCGGACGAGGTGCGCGCCCGCTTCGGCGTGCGTGATTTCCGCTATGATCCGAAGAACGGTTTCTTCCTGAACGGCGCTTCCTATCCCCTGCGCGGCGTTTCCCGTCATCAGGACCGCAAGGGTGTCGGCAACGCCCTGACCCGTGAAATGCACAGGGAGGACATGGACCTGATCTGCGAGATCGGGGCCAACACCATCCGCCTGGCGCACTACCAGCACGATCAGTATTTTTACGATCTGTGCGACGAAAGGGGCATGGTGGTGTGGGCGGAGATCCCCTACATTTCCGAACACATGCCGAACGGACGGGAAAACACCATATCCCAGATGAAGGAACTGATCATACAGAATTACAATCATCCGTCCATCGTGTGCTGGGGCGTTTCGAACGAAATCACCATTTCCACCAAAGACAAAAAGGATATGCTGGACAACCATCATGTCCTGAATGACCTGGCGCACGAAATGGACAAGACCCGTTTTACCACCCTGGCCTGCTACGCAGTTTGCGGTCCCTTCAACAAGGTGGCCCATATTACCGATGTGGTCAGCTGGAATCTGTACCTGGGCTGGTATGTGCCGGGGATGTGGCTGAACGATGTGTGGATGCGCTTTTTCCACACGGTTTATCCGAACCGTTGCCTGGGCTATTCCGAATACGGCTGCGAGGGCATGCCGAACCTGCATTCCGCCCATCCCCGCAGGGGCGATCACACGGAAGAATATCAGGCAAAGTATCATGAGTATATGCTCAGATGCTTCGACCGCAATCCCTATCTGTGGGCCACCCACGTGTGGAATATGTTCGATTTCGCCGCCGACGCCAGGGATCAGGGCGGCGAACCGGGTATGAACCACAAGGGCCTGATCACCTTTGACCGCCGGATCAAAAAAGACAGTTTCTACCTGTACAAAGCTTACTGGAGTCAGGAACCCTTTGTACACATCTGTTCCAAACGCTTCCGGGACCGGACGGAGAAAAAAATAACCGTGAAGGTATATTCCAACCAGCGTGAAGTAACGCTGTACCTGAACGGAAACAAGCTGGAAACGCAAACCGGCGGCCGTGTCTTCACCTTTACCGTCCCTCTGGACGGCGAGGCGAAGGTGCGGGCTGTCAGCGGCAGCCGCAGCGACGAAGCGGTTTTCAGATATGTGAACACGCCGAATCCCGCTTATAAGCTGGTCAAGGCGGGCGACAAGGGCGCCAACTGGACAAAGTAACTCAAAACGACGAAAAGGGGGTTTTGTTCCGTGGCAAATCAAAACACAGGCGGCAGCACTGCCGCGGTCAATCGGGCTAAACAGTGGCAGGTGGCGCTGTTTCCCTTCAACAACGCGGCTACCAACGTATATTTTGCCTTCTATACCTATTTCACTTACTACGCTATCATGTACCTGACCGGTTCCACCGGCGCGGCCCTGGGCACGGCGGTGGCATCCGGCGCGCTGGTATTGGCGGTTTCTACCTTCAACAGTCTTTTTGCGCCGCTCATGCGCATTTTTGACGGCATCACCGATCCCGTCTGCGGCGGTCTGATGGATCGCACGAAAACCAGGTTCGGGAAATTCCGGCCCTTCATGGTCGGCGGCAATATCCTGCTGGCTCTCTCCCTGCTGCTGATGATGGTGTTTTTCCGCGGTCTGCCCGATTCAGCAAGCTTCTGGCGCTGGGTCGTTTACATCGTCAGCTACGTTGTGTACGTCATCGGCTACACCGCCCAGTGCGCCTGCACCAAGGCAGGGCAAACGTGTCTGACCAACGATCCCAAACAGCGCAGCCAGTTCGTAATCTGGAACATGATCGGCATGATCGGCTCCATCGTGCTGGTGAACGTGATGGCGGGCGGCGTGCTGACCAACGAAGCCATCTGCCCCAAAGGCACCATCACCTACACCGTGGACGGGGTGGAAACCGTGCTGCGCGGCGCGGCGTACGGCCCCCAGTTCTATAATATCATGGTGCCCTTCGTGATCGTCCTTTCCGCCGTTTACACCATCATGGCGGTAGCCGCGATCGCGGAAAAGGACAGGCCGGAATTCTGGGGCGTTTCCGAAAAGCCCGCCACCCTCAGGGACTATGCCGGCATTCTCAGGCATAACAAGGAGATCCGCTGGCTGGTGACCAGCGCGGGTCTGAACAAACTGGCTTCCACCGTGGCCACCTCCGGCACCGTGGCCTTCCTGGTGTACGGCTGCCTGATGGGCGACTACAACGGATTGTTTATCCCCTTCTATGTGCTGTGTTTCGTGTTCATGGGCATCTTCTTCCTGTGGGGCAGCAAAACCGCCGGTCAGAAAGGGCAAAAGCGCGGCGTGGCCCAGTTCACCGTGTTCGCTTTCCTGTTCTATATCGGCGTGCTTGCCCTGCTGATCGCCTACGACCACAACAATCCCGCCACGTGGCTGAGCATTTTTTCCACGGAAGGCGGCTTCCATATCACCATCAATCTTTACACCATCCTGTTCATCGTATTCTACGGCTGCGGCTACGGTGCCTTCAACTGCTGCGATAACCTGACAATCCCCATGGTTGCGGACTGCACGGATTACGAAACATACCGCAGCGGCAACTATGTTCCCGGCATCATGGGCACCGTGTTTTCTCTGGTGGATAAGCTGATCTCCTCGCTGCAGACGCTGCTTTTGCAGATCTTCATCGTGTTTCTTGTACCGGGGCTCAACGCCCTGCCCGCCGAAGGAACACCCTACATGGATGGGATGAAGCTTTCCGCCATCATCTGCTTCTGTCTGCTGCCCATGGCCTCCTGGCTGGTGACCACCTTCTGCATGACCCGTTATTCCCTTTCCGGCGATAAGATGCGGGAGGTGCAGGCCGTAAACGCCGTGCGCAAAGCCGCCGTGCAGCAGGGTATGAGCATGGAGGAAGCCATGAAGACTTGGCAGACCATCGACCAGGTGCCCGCCGAATTCGTACAGGAAAAAGCGGACAGCGCCGGAAAGCCGGAAACCTTTCTGGACCGCATTTATCAAAAGGTGTTTACAAAGTACGAAAAGATCGGCAGCGCGGCGCCATCCTCCAACGCTGTTCAGATCCCCAAGCGATAAGCGAGAAAGGAGAATAAAATCATGGATCTTCCCCTGAATGTGGACTTTACCGGCAAAGTAGCGGTCATCACCGGCGCCGGCGGCGTGCTGTGCGGAGATATGGCCCGGGCTTACGCCCAGGCCGGCGCCAAAGTGGCCGCGCTGGACCTGAACGAGGAAGCGGTCAAAAAGCTGGCGGACGAACTGAAGGCCGCAGGACTGTGCTGCGAGGGCTACAAGGCCAACGTGCTTGAAATCGAATCGCTGGAGCAGGTGCATCGACAGGTGCTTTCCGATCTCGGTCCCTGCGATATCCTGGTGAACGGCGCGGGCGGCAACAACCCCCGGGCGACCACGGACAACGAATACCAGCATGAGGCCAAAGAAGGCCAGAAAACCTTCTTTGATCTTGACGCCGCCGGCGTGGATTTTGTGTTCAAGCTGAACTTCCAGGGCACTTTGCTTCCCACCCAGGTATTCGCGAAGGACATGGTGGAACGCAGGCGCGGCTGCATCCTGAACATTTCCTCCATGAACGCCTATATCCCGCTGACCAAAATCCCCGCCTATTCCGGCGCGAAGGCGGCCATCTCCAATTTCACCCAGTGGCTGGCCACCCATTTCGCCGGCAGCGGCATCCGGGCCAACGCCATCGCTCCCGGTTTTCTGGTTTCCAATCAAAACCGTGCGCTGCTGTTCAACCCCGACGGCACGCCCACGGCCCGCTCCGAAAAGATCCTGAAGGGCACGCCCATGGGCCGCTTCGTGGACAGCCGGGAATTGCTGGGCGGCGTATTCTTCCTGACCGACGACAAGGCCGCCTCCGCCGTCACCGGTGTGGTGCTGCCCATCGACTGCGGATTCGCCGCCTATTCCGGAGTCTGACAGCAGCGTTTTCTTCCCTGATATCACACGCGCCTGATCGCGCGGTATGATATGGTTCCCCAAATCCAACCGTTCCCCGCGAACGGTTCAGAAAACGAAAGGATGTGTCATTCATGAAAAAGTTCCTGTCTCTCCTCCTGATTCTCGCCCTGATGATCCCCGTTATGGTCTCCGCCGAATCCATTCTGGATGCCGATCCCGCCGACGTGCTGGATTTTGACCGCGAAGCCCCCGTTACCGACTGGGTCGGCACCTGGGTGCTGGCCGCCGCCTATATCGGCGAAGAATACGCCGATGACTGCGACATCGACGTGAGCGGCCTGATCGCCGTGCCCGAGAACGCCGCCACCATTGTCGTCGACGCCGTTCTGGACGCCAGCGCCACCGGCTCCCCCGACGGCGTGATGGTGGACATGGCCCAGTACATCCACGCCCATGTATACGATATGGAAGCCACCCTGACCTTCTCCGCCGACATCACCGACGACGTGGTTTCCCTGAAGCTGCCCTGGGACGGCTGGCTGTACACCGTGCGCGGCGAGCAGGACGGCGATTTCAATATGGGCGTCGGCAAGCTGAGCAAGGTCGGCGCCCAGGATAAGAGCCTGTACTTCACAAAGATCACCGGCGTCAAGAGCGACGACATCGACGACGAAAACGTGAAGTATATGGGCCTCAACAAAGCCGGCCAGCTGATCATCTGCTACAGCGAAGAGAACCTGGTCAAGAAAGACGTGGACGTGGCTTTCGCCTTCATCTTTGTGAAAGTGGAAGAATGATCGGTCTGTAAAAACAGCGGCGCGGGGCTTGCCTCTCCTCATGGGGACGGCAAGCCTTTTTTCCGGCCGGGCCCTTTTGCGTCACTTGACAAAACGCTGCCCGGACATGTATATTTTCCGGGAAGGGATACAGCGGATCCCGATCAATTGAATTGCTTTATCCGGGCTGCGGATCACGGGAACGGCGAAGCTCCCCGCAGGCGCTTTGCCCATTCTCCGGGACGGCCTGCCCGTACCCGGCGCGGCCGTCGCCTTCTGCCGGATATCTGCCTGCGTCCTGCGGCGGGCCTACGAAAACGGCGTTATCTCCTTCTATGGCGAGGCGTGAATGTACCGCGTTCAAACGGAACACCGCAGAAAGGATACCATATGGGCCTGATCCATGCCATGATCCAAACCCGCGGGGGAACGTTCCTCTCCGGGGATAAGCTTGCGCGCCTCAAGCGGCGCAGGCTGAAAAAGCTGGTCGATTACGCGCGCAAAAACAGCCCGTTTTATCGGGACCTGTACGCCCATATCGGCGATGATTTTCGTCTTGAGGATCTGCCGCCCGTCACCAAGCCCCAATTGATGGAAAACTTCGACCTTGCCGTCACCGACCGGAATATCACGATGAAAGCGGTTGAAGCTTTCTGCGCGGACCCGGACAACGTGGGCAGGATGCTGCGGGGCAAATACCTGGTTTTCAGGACCTCCGGTTCCACGGGGCATCCCGCCGTGGTGCTTTACGATAAGCATTGCGTCGACGTTTCCTCCGCCGTCGCGGCCTTCAGAACGTTTGCCCGCCGGGAGGATTACAGGGCTTTTATGCGTCACGGCAAAAAAACGGCCGGCGTTTTTGCCGACCATGGCTTTTATCTGGCCTGCGGGATGTCCCGCTATCTCCAACTGAAAATGCCCTGGAAGCGGACGAAGATCACCGTGGACGTCAACGCGCCGGAGGAGGAGATTGTCCGGCAGCTGAACGCCTTTCAGCCCGCCATGCTCAGCGGATACCCCTCCAACCTTGCCCTGCTTGCCGACTGCGGCGAGCTGGCCATCCGCCCGGACGTAGTGATCTCCGGCGGGGAGCTTTTGACGGACGCCGTCCGCAAAAAGCTGTCGGACCGCTTCGGCTGCCATGTGCAGACCCATTATTCCTGCACGGAGGCCGGGGAGATCGCCTGCGAATGCCGGGAGGGGCATCTGCATATCAACGAGGACTGGGTGATTGCGGAACCGGCGGACGCGGCAGGCCGACCCGTGGGGCCCGGCGTTCTGTCCGACAAGGTGCTTATCACCAACCTGGCAAACTTCATCCAGCCCTTCATCCGCTACGAACTGACGGACCGGATTGTCCTGCACAACGAAAAATGCCCCTGCGGCAAAAACTCCCCCTGGCTCGAGATCGAAGGCCGCACGGACGACACGCTTTCGTTTGAAAACGGCGTGAAAATCGCGCCGATGTCGCTGTACAAAATCCTGGAGGAAATCAAGCCCGTCAAACGATTCCAGCTGATCCAGACAGGCCCGGCGAACCTTGAGCTGCGCTTGGTCAGCGATCAAAAGGAAGCCGCCTTTGAAGAAGCCCGGCAGGCGCTGCTCTGCTTCTTCCACGGCAAAGGAATCAGGGATATCGCGATTACCCTGTCCGATCAGCCCCCGCAGGCTGACCCCGCCAGCGGGAAGTTCAGGCATATAACCCGGGCGAAGTGATCCGGCGGACTGCCCCCAGACAAAAAAAGCACCGAAGGCGCGTTCGGGATCGGAGAGCATGACCCGCTTAACGAGTCATGCTCTCCTTCGGTTCTGCCCGGCGTTGACCTCGCTCTCCCGCCGTTCGTCCGGGATCTCGGCCTCCGCATTTTCCTTCGCGAAAGCGGAGTTTTCGTCCGTCACCCTGTCCCCCGGGGCGACGGCCGCAATTTCAGGTCGAGCTTTTCTTCCTGCTTGTCATTTTCCTGCGGCTCCCGTTTATTCGGTAATCTCGATCTGGTTTCCCTCGATCACCGCAATACAGCTTTCATAATAACCGTCGCCTGTCGTTCTCGGGCCGCTGATGACCTTATACCCGGCGGCTTTCAGTTCGCTTGTCAGCGCGTCCACCCGTTCCCTGCCGCCGACGCTGAAAGCAATGTGGGCGTATCCGGTTCGGCCGGGGGATTTTTCCCGATCGTCCATCTCCGGTTTGTTCATCAGCTCCAGCCTTGCGCCGCCGTCGAAAGAGATGAAAAAGGAGGAAAATCCGGTCCGCGGGTTATGATACCCGGCGTCGGACCGGCCGCCGAGAAACCGGACAAAGAAATCCCTTGCCGCAATCAGATCATTCACATACATCGCCACATGTTCAATGATCATGCTCCCCGCTCCTTTTTTATGGGATGGCGTATCTTCCCTGTACATCCTGCGGTGATCTTGCGGTACCGCTCCGACGATGGCCCGGAACTATATCCATGAAACAGCGGATCACGGATAACGCCCCGCATCATTCCGTTCTCCCCGGTGCATCGTTCCGAAAAAATCACGCATAAACGGTCACGGCTTTTCCTCGGAATTTCCTATCTTATCTCCCGCCGTTCGTCCAGAATCTCGGCTTCCGTGTTTTCCTCCATGAAGGCGGATATTTCGTCCATCACGCTGTCCCCCATCGCGTTGTGCGGCACGATGGCCGCGACGCCGATCACGATGATCTGATGCATATCCTGCTCGTCCACTTCCGCCGCGGACACATGAAACCTGTTCCGCAGCTTTGCGGTCAGGCTTTTGACGATCATTCTCTTTTCCTTCAGGCTGTGCACCCACGGGGCATGCAGCCGGAAGGTCATAACCGCGATGAGCATGGAGGCCTCCGTAGCAATTGTGCATCCCATCTTTGTCTTTAAAAAGGCCGTAATGAATCTTACCACGACAGACAGCTGGGGCTAATACAAACCATATTGTTGTAAGCCTCAAAGCTGACCTGACAATGTTCCTGAGCTTTCATCTGCAGAACATGATGGTCTTTCTTAAACGCATTCTTTTGAAAATGTAATCATCCCATCACTTGCTGCACCCGTCTCAGATACTTTGCCGGGATGGGTTTTTCCAACTGCCAGACGATATTCATAGGTTTACTGCCGGTATGGCTGACATAAGTGGCCTGACCGAGGAACGTATAGGGGGATGTGCCCAAGGCATCCTGCTTGAATTCACGGACGAACAGCAGTATACGTCCGCCCTGGGCGGCATGGTTGATATACCGGCGTCCGGTGGGAGAATCGGCAGCTGTGGTAGACTGGCTCTGCCAGTGGAACAGGGACGGGCTGATAGCATAATCCTCATACATGGTGGTAGGAGAATAATCTTTGTCGCTTTTGTTCAGCGTAATCAGGAAAACGTCAATCTTCTTGTCCGGCAGATATAATACACCCTGGCGCATGGCACTGAAATTCTTGTAATTCAGTGCGGCCAGCAGTTGCCGCTGTGTGTACGTACAGTGTACATCCAAAGGACAATCAAAGCCCAGATCGGTGGTTGAATCAATAAAGTCAATGCGATTATACTGATATCGCAATAGTTCCTGCAATTCCTCCAGCATCACGGGACTGTCAGCAAGGCCGTATAACCGCTCCAGCACCTCGTTATCGTTCCAGTCTTCCGCATAGCAGTCCCAAATTGTCATATAGAACATCTGCAGCATCCTCTGCTCCAGGGGTTGCAGTGCGGAAAAGTCAACATTATCCAAGCGTGGAAGAATATCCAGCAGGAATTGAATCCAACGACGGGAATCAAAAGCAGCAAACCTGTACAACACTTTGCTTAGCTTCGTCTCGATTTCCTCATTGAAATCCGGCTTTACATTGGCTTCTACGCATAGGCGGGCAAAGGTGATGTTTTTGCTGTACACGTCCCCGGGCGTCAGATGATAAAAATCCAGGAAGCCGGCTAAGGTCAGTTCCTTTCCGCTGTCCTCAACAAAGGAACGAAGGCGGCTGACCAATTCGCCATGGCCCCGGAAATAGCGGTTGATGTTCTCCAGCACAACATTGGCGGCTTTTTTCTCCAACTGAATATAACAACCTTTTGGTGCGCCGGTAAAACCACGGTCAATTTCTTCCCTGACGCTGTGATGGTCGTTTCCCAGCAGTGCGTTAAACTTCTCCTCAAAATTGTACCGCCGGTTGGCCGCGCCGATAAAGTCCAATACCGTCAGGCAGTCTTTGCCTTCACTCAAGCGCAAGCCACGGCCCAGCTGTTGCAAAAAAACAGTCAAAGATTCCGTAGGGCGCAAAAACAATACCGTATTGATCTCTGGGATATCCACACCTTCATTATACAAATCGACAGCGAAAACCACTCGAACATCACCCCGGATAAGCCTTTCCCGGGCAGTACGGCGTTCCTCATCGCCGGAATGACTGTCCAGCGCCATAGCAGGAATGCCGGCGGCATTGAAATGATCGGCCATAAAATGAGCATGTGCTACAGAAACGCAGAAGCCCAAGGCCTTTACTTCGTCCATATCGGCGGCATAACGCGCCAAACTCTGAATCACATGGTCAGCGCGGCGCCGTGCAATTGCGCCGGAAATCGTATAGATGTTGCTGAGTTCTGTTCGGTCATAGCCCCCTCGCACCCATTTCAGTTCATTCAGGTCCACAGTATCCGATACGCCGAAATACTGGAATGGACAGAGCAGCTTTCGATCAATAGCTTCCGGCAAACGAATCTCGGCGGCAATGCGGTAATCAAAGAAACGCAGGATGGATTTTCCGTCCATGCGTTCAGGGGTAGCCGTCAAGCCCAGCAACACCCGCGGATGGAATGCTTCCAGCGCATCCGCGTAAGATTCAGCGGCAGCGTGATGGGTTTCGTCAATGACAATGTAATCATAATAATCCGCAGGCAGTCGTTTCCAAAGCGCCTGGGAATTCAGCGTCTGCACAGAAACGAACAGATGATCCAGGTTCTCAGCCTGATGGCTGCCCACCCACAGTTCACCGAAATTAGCGTCCTTAAGCACACCCTGGAAGGTCAACAAGCTTTGTTTCAGAATTTCTTCCCGATGGGCGATGAACAACAGACGGTTGAGTGCTCTTGGATGCGCCTTACACCACCCACGGTAATCCAGGGCAGCGATCACTGTTTTGCCCGTTCCGGTAGCTGCCACCACCAGGTTGCGGTAATATCCACGCACTTCACGTTCCGCCCGAAGCTGATCCAGGATTGCCTGCTGATATGGATAGGGACGAATGTCAAACAGAAATGCCTGCTTTTCGCCCTTCCATTTTTCACCTTTCAAAGCTTCGGCCAGCCGTGGATGCGCATCAACAGTGTAGATTTCAAACTCATCTGAATTCCAATAGCTGTCGAAGGTGGTATTGATCTTTCGCAAGGTGTCCGGCTGATCCATGGCCGTCAGCTTCAGGTTCCATTCCAGGCCGTTGCTCATGGCAGCGTTGGACAGATTGGAAGAGCCCACGTAGGCTGTGGTGAAACCGGTATCCCGATAAAACACATAGGTTTTCGCATGCAGACGGGTACGTGCGGTATCGTAACTGACCTTGATTTCCGTATTACACAGCGCAGCCAGTTCGTCGATAGCCTTTACTTCGGTCGCCCCCATATAGGAAGTAGTAATCACCCGCAGCAGCCCGCCCCGGGCGGTAAATTCCCGCAGTGCATCGATAATCAGTCGGAGACCGCTCCATTTGACGAAGGATACCAGCATGTCGATCCGGTCAGCACTGGCGATTTCCTTTTGAAGTTCAGTAAACATCTTCGGTTCGTGAGCCGCGCCGGTAAACAGGCTGCTCACCGCCATGGGCGTTTCCGGTCGGGGCATTTTCGCCGCTGTCCTACCGGTAATACGTTTGGGATCATTCTCGCGGAGGATTTGCAATAATTTTTCCGCACGGTCATCCACGGATTTTTCCGTAATATCTTCACGTTGTAACGCCAACACATTCAGCACCCGATTAACCAGCGCAATCCGCTGTGCTGTCTGCTCCTCCGTACCCGCAGGCATAGCTTCTAATGTTGCTCGCACTGCCTCAGCCACATACCCGGCTAATGCCTGCGGCGCTTCAGCCGCGTCCAACTTTTCCACATGCTTGCAGGCATCCGAAACAGAATCCAATTCTTTGGATAGCTCCTGGCTGATAATCTGTTCATAAAGCCCGGGTTTAAGCATCGAACTAACCTTCCCTTTTTGATATTCAGAGGATATTATCAAGGTTTTTATATTGGCCAGCAGAACCAATCATGTTTTTTACTTCCCTGTTTTTTTGAATAGCCGCCAAATAATCATACCACGTTTTCTTTGGAAAATTAAGATAAAAAAGAAAAAACTCTTCCCCCACAGAGGCATGTTGGATTCTGCCTTTTCATACATCTCTATAAAACATATAGAATAATCATCTGAATCTGTAACTGTTCAGTCGTGTGTGAAGGAGAACAAACGTATGGCAGCAGCGGGGAGGTATCGAGAACAAACGTATGGCAGCAGCGGGGAGGTATCGGAGGGATCTCCCTCCGATTATGATCCGTTTAAGCTTCATGTAACGGCCTATCGGGTACACGGTCCGGATGCCGCTCCGGCGAGGAGTGAAGCGGAACGACACCCCGAACCGTTCCCGCAGGTAAGGTTCGGGGTTCGCACCCGGCCGGCGGTGCTGCTTGGACGCAGGAAAGTAAGCGCCGCCGGCGAAGCTCAGGACTCGGGGAAGGGGTTTCCCTTCCCCGGACTCTCACCCGGGGGGTTCGCGGGGGGTACGGGTATCCCCCGCGGTATCTAAACTGTCCGCAGGACTGAACAGATACAACGGAAGAGGAAACAAAAGACCTGAACGATTGGACGCGCAATCCCATGGCCGCCATTCCGGCATGGCTCGCGCTTATCTCGCAAAAACA
>CADANQ010000046.1 GCA_902789365.1 uncultured Eubacteriales bacterium | reverse complement strand
GCTGAAATCCAATGCCTTTTCTACCAGTTTCAGCACATGATTCTCCGGTATGCTGTCATATAAAAAGCTCAGTGCGCTGATCTGTTTCCCTGTCTTGCTTAACATGCGATTCTCGTTTCCCCTCTTTTTAGGATACTATATATATTCGACTTTTTTCTCTTATCTCCTTTTGGTATCTTTTGGTTTTTTGACTTTTTCAGTGGTTTCGGACGGTTCTCTGTTTTTAAAGAAACAGAGAACCGTCCCCTGTATTCCCGTCCCCTGTGCACTGGACCCGCGTTCATATGGGATCTGGACGGAACGCTTCTGGATTCCTACGGGGCCATCGTGGAAGCGGCGGCGGAAACGGCGGCGGAGGCGGGCCTGCGCGACAGCGCCGGGGAGGTGCTGAAGGCGGTCAAGCGGGGGTTGGTCAGGGAATACCTGACGGACGTCAGCGTCCGGAGCGGACAGCCCCTTGAGGGACTGATCGAAAGGTACCGGCATTTTACCCACCGCCTGGACGGAAGCATCACGCTGATCCCCGGCGCGAGGGAGGCCCTGGAGGAGCTGCGGCGCGGGGGCGCGGTCCATTTTGTATACACCCACCGGGGCGATTCCTCCGGCCCGATCCTGGAAAGGCTCGGGATCCGGGACTGTTTCCGGGAAATCGTGACGTCGGGCCGCCCTTTCAGGCCCAAGCCCTCGGGGGACGGCGTAAGATATCTGACGGAAAAGTACGGCCTGGACCCGGAGCGGACCTGGTATGTGGGGGACCGGACGCTGGACGTGATGTGCGCGAAGGACGCCGGGGTGAAGGCGATATTGTACCTGCCAAAGGATTCCTGCGTATCCCCCACGGGCCGGGAGGACCTGATCGTCCGGGACCTGAGGGAGATAGGGCAAAGGACGGAACTGAACGGAAACACGGAAAAATGATCTCCGGTCTTTCGGGATAAGGCCGAATGCCGGATGTGTGAAAACAAAAAAAGCGGTCCTCCGCGCCCCGGGAGCGCTGAGGATCGTTTTTTTGACAAGGCACGTTTTTTTTGCCGGAAGCGACCGCGCTTATGCAGGAGTCGGACCTGCTCCTAAATACGTGAAAGGTATTTGCATGGTTGTTGCTGTCCGTGCCTTAATGGTGCGCCCTGAGGGGTTTGAACCCACGGCCTTCGGATTAAGGGTCCGCCGCTCTGCCGACTGAGCTAAAGGCGCAAATGGCGCGCTCTGCAGGGATCGAACCTGCGACGTACGGATTAACAGTCCGCCGCTCTGCCGACTGAGCTAAGAACGCGTATGGTGCGTCTTCGGAGAATCGAACTCCGGACGTCCGCATTAAAAGTGCGGTGTTCTGCCGTCTGAACTAAAGACGCGTGTGCCGGCTGAGGACCCAAACCGGAAACAAAGCGCATTTTTTTCACCGTTCTGCCTCTGAACCACGGCGTCTTCCGACGCCGGCGGGATTCGAACCCGCGTCTGTGCCGTGGATGGAGGTCACTGCTGTCAGCGCTTTTTGCCTTCCGGCAATGTTAAGATATCATACTTCCGGGATGCTTTTCCCGGTAAAAAAGTTGCGAACGCGAATTCAAACGAAAAAAAGGCGCGCCCGCTCCGCCGTCAAAGCAAAAAAGGGAGAGCGCCTTTCGGCGTTCCCCGCTTATGAGAGATTCAGTCCGCTTTATCCGGTGAAAACGCCGCGAGCCGCATCTGTTTTTCGATCCGCTCCCTGATCAGACCGATAAAGCGCTCCGGCTCCGTCACCCGGATCGCGGAGCCGAAGGACAGGATACGGATCACCATCTCAGGTTCGTCCCTGCGGTCGTACTTCAGGGTCACCCGGTACCTGCTTTCATCCAGCCGCATGGTCTCTTTTTCCAGGTGGGAGAAATGAAGCAGCACCCTCTCCAGGGCGTTGCGGCGGTCCTCCAGGTCAAACGTCACGGCAGTCGTTTCCGCCGACGGCAGGCGGGAAGTCCTGCTTTCATATGCAAAAGCGCATTCGATGATCCTTGAAAGATTGATGGTCCAGCGGCGCTTCCACCCTGCCGCGACCAGCCTGAAGCGGTCGTCCTTTTCGGAGTATTCCAGGTAATAGGGGGTCACGACCAGCTTCGGCTGCGTATTCCTGCCTGATTCAAAGTGAACGTACAGGTCGCGGTTTTCCCTCAGCGCCTGCAGGATGGTGCGGAAACGGGCGACGTATTCCGGATCGCGGCAGTCGTCCCCGTCCGAATAGCGGTCGTAATATACGATCATATCGGGGGTGAACAGCGGCTCGACGTCCTCAAGGCCGGTCATGTCCGGGTCGAACAGGCGGATCCGCGGATCCAGGAGCAGCGCCTTCATCCATCGCTTTTCAAGCTCCGTCAGGGGCATGGAAGGCTCGTTTTCCAGCGGGGTGGAAAGATCCCTGTGCATAAGACGCCATCTTTCGCCCTTCAGACCGTCCGGGATGGTCATCAGGCTTTCCCCGAAGGCGTGCTCCCGCACCAGGGACTGCAGCTCCCTGCCCGTCAGATTCCCGCGCACCGCTTCCCCGAGAATGGCGGCGGCGGCACGGTAATAGCTGCCGTAGATTTCATGGAACAGCATCGCTTTTTCCTCCGTACATCCGCGCCAGCGCGTCAAAATCGCCGCGGAAACGGGCGATGACGCGCTTGTCCGTGCATTCCAGACAGGATATGCGGCCCGTAAAGGTCCTCAGCCAGGGCAGCATCTCACACGCGTCGTATACGTCCGCGGAAAAACGCCAGTGGGTATCGTCGATCCTGACCACCGCGCCGCATCGCTTTTCCCTGTTGAGCCTCCTGACGACATGCTCTTCGCCTTCTCCCGCGAAAACCGTCATCGCGATATGGTCCAGGCGCCGGCTGTTATTGCCCGTCACGCCCCAGACGTGGGAGAGGAAATCCTCCGTCCGGGCCGCAAGGTCCGCGGGGCATTCGGGCTCGCCTCCGTCTTCCATACCGTCGATCCGGTCGGTCCTCAGGAAGGAGAACCGGTCGCGGACCGGGGACCAGGTCAAAAGGTACTGCCGTCCGCTCTGTGTGCCGATAAACACCTTCAGGGGAAGGGCGGTCCTGCGCTGCCCATGGAAGGAGAGGATGAGCTGGCGGCCCTCTCCGATCGCCGAAAAAAGACCGCATAGGACTTCACTGTCCAGCGCGTTCAGGATATAATGGTGCTTGAAACGGAACTGGCCGAATTTTTCCGGCAGGCGGTCCTGAATATAGGAACCGATCACGCCCAGCGGCGCGGCCTCCGAGAAAAACGCCGCCGCGGCGTCCCAGGAGGAGATGTCGGTACGGTCGTCGCCGAGGGTATAGAAGGTTTCCCGGTCCCTCTTTTCCGTTTTCAGGATTCCCAGGGCGGCATACTCGCGGAGCTTTTTCCTGACGGTGGATTCGTCCGGCATCTCGTCCGTATCGAATTCCGACAGCCTGTCCGAAAGCTCGTCCATCATCCCGGTGACGGAAAGGCCGCCCGTGACCTTCAGCAGGTCCAGGATGTGGAAATGCAGCATGATGTCCCGGTCGGTAAAGGATTTGGCGCGGAACGCGCGGTACAGGGGGTTTTCCGGGATGGCGCGGCTGTCCACCGACAGGAATACGCGCCGCCCGTCCGCGTCCTGCCGGAACGCCATGTGGTCGCCGAGCCAGCTTTCGATGCGGCGCCGCTCGTTGTCGTAGCTTCGGGCGCTCTTTTCGGTAAACTCGTCCCGGTGCCTGAACCCGTATACATAAAAGGACCGGAGGTAGACGCGGATGCGTCCGAAGGATTTGATCAGTTCGCTGTAAGCCATAATTCACCTTAAGGATAAAACGTTTCGGCGGCGGAATAACGCCGGGCGAAGGAAAGGAGCCCATGTATGATCACGGATTCGTTTGACATTGATTCTCCCGCGATTATCAACCCCGTCAGGAGGGAAGGCGCGCCGAAGGCGGACGTCTGCATCGTCACGTTTTCCCATGAGATCGAAAAGTACGCGGCGGAAAACCATGCCCGGGGGGAATTGGCCTCCCTGTGGTGCGCCTCCGGGAGGACCCCGGTGTATCTGATTCAAAGGGGCGAAAAACGGTTCGCGTTTTACAGGACGTACGTCGGCGCGCCTATCACCGTGGGGCTGATGGAGGACGCCGCCGCGGAACTGGACTGCCGCAAATTTATCCTGTTCGGCGGGGCGGGGTGCCTTGACAGGGAGATCGCCCACGGAAGGGTGATGGTCCCCGACGCCGCTTACAGGGACGAGGGCACGTCGTACCATTACGCCCCGGCCGCGGACTATATCGCCGTCAGAAACGCGGACGCCGTCGAAAAATGCATGAGGAAAAACGGCATCCCGTACGTGCGGGGGAAGACCTGGACGACGGATTCCTTTTACCGCGAGACCGGGAACAATTTTGAAAAGCGCAAAGCGGAAGGATGCATCTCGGTGGAGATGGAATGCGCGGCCGTCCAGGCCATGTGCGATTTCAGACGGCTGGAGCTGTACGCTTTTTTCACGAGCGGCGATCTTCTGGACGCGCCGGAGTGGGACGAGCGCGGCAGGGATTACGCGTGCGGGGGCCAGCACGATCCGGGGCATTTCGGCATCGCCCTGGCGCTGGCGGACAGCGTTTCGTAAATAACGGGAACGGCGCGGGGAAAACCGTGCTTCGCGGGGAGGGCAAAAAAGATGAAGACGCTTGAAATCCTCGGCGCGAACCGCTTCGAAGCCTTTACGAAGACCCGGGCGGGCAGCCGGGCGGTAATCGTGCGGGACGGGATGATCCTTTTGAGCCATGAGACCGTCTCCGGCTGGTGGCTGGTGCCCGGCGGCGGCATGGAGGAGGGCGAAACGCCGGAGGAATGCTGCGCGAGGGAAACGGAAGAGGAAACCGGCCTGATCGTAAAGCCCCTTGAGCAATTCCTGACGCTGTATGAATACTATGAGGAATACCGTTATATCAGCCATTATTTCGTCTGCGAAATAACGGGGGAGGGACGGATGCTTTTAACCGACGCCGAAAGGCGCCGGGGAGCCCGGCCGGAATGGCTCCCCCTGAAGGAGGCCGCGGAAATCTTTTCGCGCCATCAGTCCTATGCCGCCGTCAGCGAGGAAAAGCGGGGCGCGTACCTCAGGGAATACACCGCCCTGACGGAATACCTGTCCCTGAAATGACGGCGCACCCGACGCGGGCCGATGATCCGGATTTCCGCGCCGGGTATCAATCCCCTTTATTGTATCACGAATGTTCGCCAAAATCTTCGGCGGCGGAAAATTCCGCGCAAAAAACATGATCGACCGCGCTTTGCGCGGGGACAGCGGAAAAAGCGACGCGCCGGACATAAGCGGATTCCGGCGCGCCGCGGAAGAATACGATTTCCGGATGTCAGTAGCTGAACGCCCCCTCAAAAACCATAACCGTCTCCCCGGTGAGGGTCATCTGCCCGTCCGACTCATGGACGGTCAGGTCCCCGCCGGGGAGTTTGACGAGGATGTCCTTTCCCGCGTCGCAGCGGCCCGTACGGATGGCCGCGGCTGCCGCGGCGCAGGCGCCGGTGCCGCAGGCCAGGGTCTCCCCGATGCCGCGCTCCCATACCCGCAGCCTCAGGGTGGTGCGGTTGATGACGCGGACGAATTCGGTGTTGGTCCCCTCCGGGAAGCATTCCGCGTGTTCGTACCGCGGGCCGATCTCGGCCAGGTCGAGGGCGTCCGGGGCGTCGGTAAAAATGACGCAGTGGGGATTGCCCACGGATACGCAGGTGATCCGTTCCGTCTTTCCTCCGACGGCGAGGGGAAAGTCCACCGCCTCCTTCACTCCCAGGGAGACCGGGACCTGAGAAACGTCGAAGGAGGCGCGGCCCATTTCCGCGCAGACCGAGGAGACCTGCCCGTCCCTCAGGAAGACCCGCAGGCGATGAACCTGCCCGGCCATCTCCACGGTCATCACCTCGCTGCGCACATAGCCCCTGTCGTAGAGGTATTTGGCGGCGCAGCGCAGATTGTTGCCCGCCATGCGGCCCTCGCTTCCGTCCCTGTTGAAGGAGCGGATGCTGACGTCCGCCTGTGAGGAGCGCTCGATCAGCACGATCCCGTCGCCGCCGATGCCATAGTGGCGGTCGCACAGCTGGACGCACAGGGATTCGGGGCAGGAGACGCCGCCGTCGAAATTCTCGATAAAGATATAGTCGTTCCCGCAGGAATGCATTTTTACAAAGGGCACCCGCTGCCGCCAGGCGCGCATATGGTTAAGGTCCACGAGCTCGGTATTGGATAAGCGGAAGCCGCCGGCCATCATATCCGCCAGCGCCCCCGCGGTGTCCGGGGACGTCAGGCAGGGAATCCCCAATTGCATGGCCCGGCGGTGCAGGGCGATATAATCCCCGACGGTGCCGTCCCTTACCGCACCGGTGTAAACGATGCAGCGAAGGCTGCCGTTTTCCAGCAGCCGGGCGATATCGCCGCTTTCCGCGGCGCCGGAGACGGACGTGACGGGGATGCCGAGGTTCGCGACGGCCCGGGCGGTCCCCTCGGTGGCGTAAAGCCGGAGCCCCAGGTCAAAAAACCGCCTGGCCAGGGAAAGGATTTCCCAGTCCCCGTTTTCCTCCGCGCTGATCAGGATGCCGCCGCCCTTCCCGGCCGCCGGCGCGCCGAGGCCCGCCGCCGTCAGGCCTTTGAAGAGCGCCTCCGGCAGCGTCCGGCCGATCCCGAGCACCTCGCCGGTGGACTTCATCTCCGGCCCCAGAATGCTGTCGGCGTCGTTCAGCTTTTCGAAGGAAAACACCGGCACCTTCACGGCCGCGTAGGGCGGCGTCCGATAAAGCCCGGTCCCGTAGCCCAGGTCCCTGAGCTTCGCGCCCAGCATGACCTTCGAGGCCAGCTCCGCCATGGGCACCTTCGTCACCTTGCTGATGTAGGGCACGGTGCGGCTGGCCCTGGGGTTCACCTCGATCACAAAAAGCTCGCCGTGCCAGATCAGGTACTGGATGTTCACAAGGCCCCGGGTGCCCAGCGCCAGGGCCAGCTTTTCGCTGCTTTCGCAGATGACCTTCGTGAACCGGTCGTTCAGGTTGTAGGGGGGATAAACGGCGATGGAATCCCCGGAGTGGACCCCCGCCCGTTCGATGTGCTCCATGATGCCGGGGATCAGCACGTCCTCCCCGTCGGAAATGACGTCCGTCTCCAGCTCGATTCCCGGCAGGTACTGGTCGATCAGCACCGGGTTTTCGATCCCCCCGGAAAGGATCTTTTCCATGTAGTCCCGCACCTGCTTCGCGTCCCGGGCGATGGTCATGTTCTGCCCGCCGATCACGTAGGAGGGCCTGAGCAGCACCGGATATCCCAGCGTTTCCGCGGCCTGGGCCGCTTCCTCCATGGTGCGGACGGCCATACCCTTCGGGCGGCGGATGCCGAACCTTTCAAGAAGCGCGTCGAAGCGCTCCCTGTCCTCCGCGATGTCGATGGATTCCGCGCTGGTGCCCAGGATGCGGATCCCCTGCTTATCCAGGTACCGGGTCAGCCGGATGGCGGTCTGCCCGCCGAAGGCCACCACCACGCCCACGGGCTGTTCCACCCGGATGATGTTCATCACGTCCTCGGGGGTAAGGGGTTCAAAATACAGCCGGTCGGCGGTGTCGTAATCGGTGGAGACCGTTTCCGGGTTGTTGTTGACGATGACGGTGTCATAGCCCATTTCCCTGAGGGTCCGGACGCAGTGGACGGAGCTGTAGTCGAATTCGATGCCCTGCCCGATGCGGATGGGCCCGCTGCCCAGGACCAGGACCACCGGCTTTCCGCCGCGCCGGAGCGCCCGGGATTCGCAGACGCCCTCCGCGCAGGAATAGAAATAGGGGGTCTGCGCGGCGAACTCGGCCCCGCAGGTGTCCACCATCTTATAGCTGAAGGTCCGGCCGGGCAGGTCCTTCGCCCCGCTCAGGCGGGATATGGCGGCGTCCGGGTAGCCCAGGCGCTTGAGGCACGCGTAGTCGCCCTCCCGAAGCCCGCTTTGCGCGATGCGGTTTTCGATATCCGCCATGCCCTTCAGCTTGTACAGGAAAAAGAGGTCGATCCCCGTGATCGCGCGGATCTCCTCCGGCGTCATGCCAGCCTTCAGCGCCTCGAACACGGTAAAAATCCGCCGGTCGTCCCGGGCGGAGAGCCGCTCCCGGAGGGGAAGCGCGGAAAGGGGCGGCGCGTTCAGGCTGTCCAGGCCGATTTCCGCGCCCCGCACGGCCTTCATCAGGGCCTCCTCAAAGCTTTGGCCGATGGCCATGACCTCGCCGGTGGCCTTCATCCGGGTACCGAGCGTGCGGGAGCAGCCCGGGAACTTGTCGAAGGGCCATTTGGGAAATTTGACCGCCACATAGTCCAGGGCGGGCTCGAAGCAGGCGCAGGTCATACCGGTGATGTCGTTCACCATTTCGTCCAGGGTATAGCCCAGGGCGATGCGGGTGGATATCTTGGCGATGGGATAGCCGGTGGCCTTGCTGGCCAGGGCGGAGGAGCGGGAGACCCGCGGATTGACCTCGATCACCGCGTATTCAAAGGAATCCGGGTTCAGGGCGAACTGGCAGTTGCAGCCGCCCACGATGCCCAGGGCCTCGATCATGCGGAGGGAAGCCGAGCGGAGCATCTGGTATTCCCGGTCCGCCAGCGTCAGCGCCGGGGCCGCCACGATGCTGTCCCCGGTGTGGATGCCCACGGGGTCCACGTTTTCCATGGAACAGACGGCCACCGCGTTGCCGGCCGCGTCCCGCATGACCTCGAACTCGATCTCCTTCCAGCCGGAAACGCATTTTTCCACCAGGATCTGGCGGATCGGGGAGGCGTCCAGGCCGCCCCGGGCGATCCTTTCAAGTTCGTCGCTGTTTTCGGCGATGCCCCCGCCGCTGCCGCCCAGGGTGTAGGCCGGCCGGACGATTACCGGATAGCCGATGGCATCGGCGGCGCGGAGGGCCTCCTCCGGGCTTTCCGCGATCTCGGAGGGAACGCAGGGCTGCCCGATGGCGCGCATGGTGTCCCGGAATTTTTCCCGGTCCTCGGCCCGCTCGATGGCCTCGATGGGGGAGCCCAGCAGCCGGACCCCGTATTCGGAAAGGACCCCGGCGCGGCTCAATTGCATGGCGAGGGTCAGGGCGGTCTGCCCCCCGAGGCCGGCCAGCAGCCCGTCCGGGCGTTCCTTCGCGATGATGCGGCGCAGGGTTTCCATATTCAGGGGCTCCAGGTAGATTTCGTCCGCCATGTGCCGGTCGGTCATGATGGTGGCGGGGTTGGAATTCACCAGCGCCACGTTCACGCCCTCCGCCTTGAGTACGCGGCAGGCCTGGGCCCCGGCGTAATCGAATTCCGCCGCCTGGCCGATGACGATGGGGCCGGAGCCGATGACCAGCGCTTTCCGGATCGACGCGTCCTTAGGCATGCTTTTTCTCCTCCATCATGGCGATGAAATCGTCAAAAATAAACGCCGTGTCCTGCGGTCCGGGACAGGCCTCCGGGTGGAACTGCACGGTCAGGCAGTTCAGGTCCGGGTATTCCATGCCCTCGCAGCTTTGGTCGTTGGCGTTGACGAAGGTCTCCCGTCCGATCCCCTTCAGGCTTTCGGATACGACGGCGTAGCCGTGGTTCTGGCTGGTGATCCGGGTCCGACCGTTTTTCAGGTCCCGGACGGGCTGGTTGGCGCCCCGGTGGCCGTATTTCAGCCTGACGGTGTCCCCGCCCAGGGCCAGGGCGGTCAGCTGGTGTCCGAGGCAGATGCCCAGGACCGGCTTTTTGCCCAGCATGGCGCGGATCTCCGCGACGCATCCGGGGTTGTCCCTGGGGTCCCCCGGGCCGTTGGACAGAACGATGCCGTCGGGATCCTCCCGGAGCACCTCCTCCGCCGGCGCACGGGAGGGCCAGGCGGTCACGGCGCATCCGCGCCTTTGCAGCGAGCGGATGATGTTTTTCTTGGCGCCGTAATCCATCAGCGCCACCCGCCGTTTTTCCGTCCCTTCCGCGGGAAAGAAGGTTTTTTCCTTTCGTGTGACGCTTTCCACGGCATTTTTCACCTTGAAGGCCCGGATGACGCCCGGGTCCTCCGGGAGCTGGTCGCAGATCAGGGCATTCATCACGCCCTCCTCCCGGGTGACGCGCACGATCTCCCGGGTGTCCACCCCGCACAGGCCGGGAATACCCCGGGCCTTCAGCCACCCGTCCAGGGGGCCGCGGCTCCTGAAGTTGGAGGGATGGGGGCAAAGCTCCCGGACGATATAACCGAAGAGCGCGCCCGTCCCCTCAAAATCCTCCGGGAGCAGCCCGGCGTTCCCGATCATCGGGAAGGAATGGGTGACGATCTGGCCGTAAAAGCTGGGATCGGTCAGGGTTTCCGTATATCCGGTCATGCCGGTGGTGAAGACCAGTTCCCCCAGCCGGTCGACGGGGGCCCCGATGCGGAGCCCCTCGAAAATTTTACCGTTGCCGAGCACCAGGTACGCCATGTCTGTTTACCTCCAGCGCCGCTTTGATAAAGCCCACGAACAGGGGATGCGGCTTGTTGGGGCGGCTCTTGAATTCCGGGTGGAACTGGACGCCCACAAAGAACCTTTCGCCCGGGATCTCCACGGTCTCCACCAGGCGCCCGTCCGGGGACAGGCCGGATAGGCACAGCCCCGCTTTTTCCAGCGTCTCCCGATAGGCGTTCGCGAACTCATAGCGGTGGCGGTGGCGTTCGCTGATCTCCGTCTTCCCGTAGCAGGAGGCGATCCGGGTGCCCTCGCGCAGGACGCAGGGGTATTTGCCCAGGCGCAGGGTGCCGCCCTTGTCCACCTCGTCGTTCTGGCCCGGCATGAAGGCGATGACCCGGTGGGGCGCGTTTTCGTCAAACTCATGTGAATTAGCGCCCTCCAGCCCCGCCGCGTCCCGGGCGAATTCGATTACGGCAATCTGCATACCGAGGCAGATGCCGAAATACGGGACGTGCTCCCTCCGGGCGTACCGGGCGGCGAGGATCATACCCTCGATGCCCCGGCCGCCGAAGCCCCCGGGAACAATGATCCCGTCCGCGCCGGAGAGAAGCTCGTCCGCGGTCTCCTCCATCAGGGTCTCCGAGTCGATCCAGTCGATTTCCGTTTTCGCGTCCAGGGCGTAGCCCGCGTGGCGAAGGGCCTCCGCCACGGAAAGATAGGCGTCGTGCAATTGTACGTATTTGCCCACCAGGGCGATTCTGACCCTGCGGCTCTGGCTGCGCATGCGCTCCACCATCTGCCGCCATTCGTCAAGATCCGCCTCGGGGGTTTTCAGGCCCAGCTCCCGGCAGACGACGCCGGAAAAATGAGCCTCCTCCAGCATCAGCGGGGCTTCGTAGAGGATGGGGAGGGTCAGGTTCTGGATGACGCAGTCTTCCTTTACGTTGCAGAAATGGGCGATCTTTGAAAATATGCCCCTGTCCGTGATGGGCTCGTCCGCCCTGAGCACGATGATGTTGGGGCTGATGCCCATGCCCTGCAGCTCCTTGACCGAGTGCTGGGTGGGCTTGGATTTGTGTTCCCCGCCGGCCTTCAGGTAGGGCACCAGGGTCACGTGGATATACAGCGTGTTTTCCCTTCCCTCCTCCAGGCCCACTTGCCGGATGGCCTCGATGAAGGGCTGGCTTTCGATGTCGCCGATGGTGCCGCCGATTTCGGTGATCACCACGTCGGCGTCGGTCTTTTCCGCCACCCGGCGGATGAAGTGCCTGATTTCGTCGGTGATGTGGGGGATGGTCTGCACCGTGCTCCCGAGATACCCGCCCTGGCGTTCCCGCCCGATCACCCGGGAATAAACCTTGCCCGTGGTCAGGTTGGAATAACGGTTCAGGTCCTCGTCGATGAAGCGCTCGTAATGGCCCAGGTCCAGGTCGGTCTCCGCCCCGTCCTCGGTGACGTAGACCTCCCCGTGCTGATAGGGGCTCATGGTGCCGGGGTCCACGTTGATATAGGGGTCCAGCTTCTGGGCGGCCACCTTCAGGCCACGGGCCTTCAGAAGCCTTCCCAGGGAGGCCGCGGTGATGCCCTTGCCCAGGCCGCTGACCACGCCGCCGGTGACGAAAATGAATTTTGCCATACGTTTTTCCTTTCTATTCGACGGTCACGGACTTGGCCAGGTTCCGGGGCTTGTCCACGTCCAGGCCGCGGCTGACGCTGGTGTAGTAGCCGAGCAGCTGCAGCGGCACCACCGCCAGGGAGGGAGTGAAATGCTCGTCGGTCTTCGGCACGTAGACGGTGAAGTTCACCGAATCCTCCACGGCAAAATTGCCGTTGACGGTGATTCCCATCAGGCTGGCGCCGCGGGATTTGCATTCCATCATGTTGGAAACGGTTTTTTCAAACAGTCTGCTTTGGGTCAGCACGCCGATCACCAGGGTGCCCTGCTCGATCAGGCTGATGGTGCCGTGCTTCAGTTCCCCGGCGGCGTAGGCCTCGGAATGGATGTAGCTGATCTCCTTCATCTTGAGGCTGCCCTCCAGGCTGACGGCGTAATCCAGGCCCCGGCCGATGAAAAAGATGTCGTGGGCGTTTGAAATCTTGGAGGAAAACCACTGCAGCCGTTCCTTGTCCTCCAGGACGCGGCGGATCTTGTCCGGCAGGGCGGCAAGCTCCTCCAGGAGGCGGGCGTAATGTTCCCCGGTGATCATGCCCCGCGCCCGCGCCATTTCCGCCGCCAGGACGTCCATGGCGGCGAGCTGCGCGCTGTAGGCCTTGGTGGTGGCCACGGCGATCTCCGGCCCCGCCAGGGTGTAGAGAACGTGGTCCGCTTCCCTGGCGATGGTGGAGCCGACCACGTTCACCACCGCCAGGGTCAGGGCGCCCCGTTCCTTCGCCACCCGCAGGGCTGCCAGGCTGTCGGCGGTTTCGCCGGACTGGGATATCACGATCACCAGGGTGTTTTCATTCATGGGCATGGAGCGGTAGCGGAACTCCGAGGCCAGCTCCACCCGTACGGGAATCCCGGCCAGGTCCTCGATGACGTATTGGGCCGCCATGCCCACGTGCCAGGCGGAGCCGCAGGCCGCGATGACGATCCCGTTAAGGGAGCGGATGATATCCTCCGTCAGTCCCGCCGCGCCGAGATCGGCCCGCCCGTCCTTCACCAGGCTGTTCAGGGTGTCCCGGACGGCGGCGGGCTGCTCGTGGATTTCCTTGAGCATGAAGTGCTCAAAGCCGTCCTTTTCGGCCGCGGCCGCGTCCCAGGTGATCTCCGTGAGCGGCACCGCCGTTTCGTCGCCGTTCAGGTCATAAAACACGGCATGCCCGGGGGAGACCCGGGCCACCTGGAGGTTGTCGATGTAATAGACGCTGCGGGTGTACTTCAGGATGGCGGGCACGTCCGACGCCAGGTAGGAGGCGTCCTCCGCCGTGCCGATGATCAGGGGGGAATCCTTCCGGGCGGCGAAGATCTCGCCGGGATAATCCCTGAACATCAGCGCCAGCGCGTAGCTTCCGCGCACCCGGACCATGGTGCGGGTGATGGCGTCCACCGGGCCGATCCCGTATTTTTTGTAATAATAGTCCACAAGCTTGACCACCGCCTCGGTGTCGGTGTCGCTGTAAAAAACATAGCCGTGCCTGAGCAGCTTTTCCTTCAGCTCGGCGTAGTTTTCGATGATGCCGTTGTGCACCCCCACCACGTCCGATTCCGCCGCGCCGCCGCCCGGGGCGGCGATATTGCCGCTGACGTGGGGATGGGCGTTGATCACGGTGGGATCGCCGTGGGTGGCCCAGCGGGTGTGGCCGATGCCGCACTGCCCCCGCAGGGCCCGGCCCTGGTCGGTCTTGTCCGCCAGGTGGTGCAGCTTGCCGACGGCCTTCACCACCTCCGCCGGGGCGCCGCCGTCCCGCACCGCCAGGCCCGCGGAGTCATAGCCCCGGTATTCCAGTCTGCTCAGCCCGTCCAGGAGGATCGGGGCCGCCTGTTCCCTTCCCGTATATCCGACGATTCCGCACATGGCTCCCTTGCCGCCTTTCTTTATGTGAATTCGGTTTTTACTTTAAACGACGGCCTTCAGCGCTTCCCGCGCAGGAAGGCGTCCGCCTCCCGGGCGGCGTCCCGGCCGTCCGCCAGGGCCCGCACCACCAGGGACTGGCCGGTGCGCATGTCCCCGGCCGAGAAAAGGTTCCCGCAAAGATGATGGGAAGCGTCGGAAGGCATCAGCCGTCCGCGGCTGTCCGCTTCCAGGCCGAAGGCGTTTTTCGTTTCCCTGTCGCAGCCGACAAACCCCGCGGCGATCAGGATCAATTCGCAGGGATGGGTCTCCTCCGTGCCGGGAACGGGCTTCCGGTTTTCGTCAAGGCGCACCGTCTCCGCGGCGGTCAGGTTTCCCCGGCCGTCCGTTATCAGGGAACGGATCGTGGTTTCATATACCCGGGGATCCTTTCCCTGCGTAAAGGCCGCTTCCGTCTGGCCGTAATCGGTGCGCAGGGTCCGGGGCCACTGGGGCCAGGGATTGCCGGCGGCACGCTTTTGCGGCGGGGCGGGCAGCATTTCCAACTGGGATACGGAGGCGCAGCCCTGCCGCAGGGCGGTGGCCACGCAGTCGTTGCCGGTGTCCCCGCCGCCCAGCACGATCACGCGCATGCCCCGGGCGCCGAGGGCGCTTTCCGTTCCGGACAGGAGCGCCCGGGTGGCCGCCGTCAGGTAATCCACGGCGAAGCAGACGCCCTTCGTCCCCTGCCGGGCAAACCCCGGGTCGCGGGGTTCCCTGGCCCCGCCGCAGAGCACCGCGGCGTCGAAGGCTTCCGCCGTTTCTTCTCCGGCCGCGGTGTCCGTCCGGAACCGGACGCCCTCTTCCTCCATCAGCATGACGCGGCGCTGCAGGATTTCCTTGGGCAGCTTCATATTGGGGATCCCGTACATCAGAAGGCCGCCGGGACGGTCTGCCTTTTCAAACACCGTGACGCTGTAGCCCATCTGATTCAAAAGATCCGCGCAGGCCAGGCCGGCGGGGCCGCTGCCGACGACCGCCACGGTTTTCCCGGTGCGGACGGAGGGGATCCGCGGACGGATCCAGCCCCTGGAAAAGCCGGTTTCGATGAGATACAGTTCGTTGTCCCTGTTGGTCACGCCCTCGTCCGCCAGATTGCAGGCCTTTTCGCACAGGGCGGGGCAGACCCGTCCGGTGAACTCCGGGAAGGGCGCGGTCATCAAAAGCCTTTCAAGCGCTTCCCTTTCCCGGCCCCGGAATAGCAGGTCGTTCCATTCCGGGATCAGGTTATGGAGCGGGCAGCCGAAATCCGACTGGCAGAAGGGCACGCCGCAGTTCATGCACCGGGCGGCCTGGCGGCGCCGCTCGTCCTCCGGCAGGGGGACGTGCAGGCCGCCGAAATCCTTCAGGCGCTTATCCTCGCCGCGGAAGGGATTTTCCGCCCGGGCGTATTCAAGAAAGCCGGTCGTTTTGCCCATGCGTTCACACCCCTTTCAGGAAGGCCAGGTACTCGTCGGAGATCACGGCCCGGAATTTCGGAAGCCACGCGGCGAAATCCCGCAGGATCTCCCCGGCCTTCCTTGATCCCGTGGCCTTGAAATGCATCATAAGCAGGCGGTTCAGTTCGTCCGCCTGTTCCGGCGGGACGGGATACATCTTTACGTGGCCGGGGTTCAGGCGGCTTTGGAGGGCGCCGTCAATGTCCAGCACCCAGGCGACGCCGCCGGACATGCCCGCGGCGAAATTGTCGCCCACGCTCCCGAGCACCGCCACCCGGCCGCCGGTCATGTATTCGCAGCCGTGGTCGCCGACGCCCTCCACCGCGGCCCAGGCCCCGGAATTGCGCACGGCGAAGCGCTCGCCCGCGCGGCCCGCCACAAAGGCATAGCCGCCGGTGGCGCCGTAGAGGGCCACGTTGCCGATCAGGGTATCCTCGTCCCTCCACAGGCTGTCCACGGGGGGACACACGGCGACGGTGCCGCCGGAGAGCCCCTTGCCCAGGTAATCGTTGGCCACCCCGTAAAGGGTGATGCGCTGCCCGGCCGGCAGGAAGGCGCCGAAGGACTGGCCGCCGCAGCCCCGGGCCTGGATGTCCCTCTCTCCCTTCAAAAGGGCGCCGAAGGCCCGGTCCGCGGTGGTCAAATGCACGTGGTCCTGGTAAAGCCGGGCGTCCATGCGCTCCGAAAGGCGGAAGTCGTGCCTGCATTCCGGCCGGAAAAACACGTTGCGCGCAAAGCCGGTAAGGTCGGAAAGGTCCATCGGCGCGTCCGGTTTCGCGGTCAGAAGATCGCTGCGGCCCACCAGTTCGTTAACCGTGCGGGCCCCGAGCCGGGCCATGATCTCCCGGAGCTCTTCCGCGATGAAAAGCATAAAGCGCTCCACGTATTCGGGTCTGCCTTTAAAGCGCCTGCGCAGCTCCGGGTTCTGTGTGGCGATGCCAAAGGGGCAGGTGCCCAGGTGGCATACCCGCATCATCCGGCAGCCCATGGTCACCAGCGGTGCCGTGGCGAAGCCGAACTGTTCGGCCCCCAGGAGCAGCGCCACCGCCACATCGCGGCCGGTCATCAGCTTGCCGTCGGTCTCCAGGGTGACCTTTTCCCTGAGCCGGTTTCGGCAAAGCACCTGGTGGGTCTCCGCCAGACCGATTTCCCAGGGAAGGCCCGCGTGGTGGATGCTGCTCAGCGGCGCGGCGCCGGTGCCGCCCTCGCCGCCGGAAATCAGGATGCCGCCGGCCCCGGCCTTGGCCACGCCGCTGGCGACGGTGCCGACGCCGGTGGAGGAGACCAGCTTCACGGTGATCTTGGCCTGCTCGTTGGCGCACTGCAGGTCATAGATCAATTCCGCCAGGTCCTCGATGGAATAGATGTCGTGATGGGGCGGGGGTGAAATCAGGGAGATGCCGGGGGTTGAGCAGCGGGTCCGGGCCACTTCCTCGGTTACCTTGGCCCCGGGCAGGTGGCCGCCCTCGCCGGGCTTGGCGCCCTGGGCCATCTTGATCTGGATTTCCTTTGCCGACAGCAGGTATTCCCTGGTCACGCCGAAGCGCCCGGAGGCCACCTGCTTGATGGCGGAGTTCAGCCCGGTGCCGAATCGCTCCGGCAGTTCGCCGCCCTCGCCGCTGTTGGACATGCCGCCCAGACGGTTCATGGCCGCCGCCAGGCATTCGTGGGCCTCCCGGGAGATGGAGCCGTAGCTCATGGCCCCGGTGCGGAAGCGCTTCACGATTTCCGAGGCCGGCTCCACCTCTTCGAGGGGGACCGGACGGCAGGCGTCGAACCTGAAGGTCAGCATGGAACGGATGGTCTTCGGGCCCTCGGTTTCCGCCCGGGCGGAATAGCGTTCGTACAGCGCTTTGTCGTTCGTCCATACCGCCTGCTGCAGAAGGTGGATGGTCATGGGGTCCCATAGGTGCTCCTCGGCCTGCTTTCCGGCGCGCAGCCGGTGCCTGCCCACGCTGACAAGGCCCTTCGGCCCCGGCGCGAAAGCCGCCGCGTGATGAAAGAGCGCGTCCGCCTCGATGCGGTCCAGGTCCGTGCCCCCGAGGACCGCGGGGGTGTTGGTGAAATATTTCGCGACCAGGTGCTTTTCAAGGCCCACGGCCTCAAACAGCTGGGCGCTCTGGTAGGCCTGCAGGGTGGAAACGCCCATCCTGGAGGCGATTTTGAGCACGCCGGCGGTCAGGGCGGCGTCGTAATCCCGAACGGCCTGTTCCGCGTCTTTGGCGATAAGGCCCTTTGCGCACATGTCCCGGACGCAGTCGTGGGCCAGGTACGGGTTCACGGCCCGGGCGCCGAAGGCGACCAGCAGGGCCGTCTGGTGCGTGTCCCGGGGCTCGCCGCTTTCAAGGATCACGGATACGGCGGTGCGCTTCCGGATGCGGATCAGGTGCTGCTCCAGGGCGGACACCGCCAGCAGGGAGGGGATGGCCGGATGCGCCGCGTCCACGCCCCGGTCCGAAAGGATCAGGATGTTGACGCCGTCGGCGCAGGCCCGGTCGCACGCGGCAAAGAAAGACGACAGCGCGTCCCTCAGGGGCGCCGCGATGTCATGGAGAAGGGAAACCGTGCGCACGTTAAAGGCGGCGTGGCGCAGATCACGGATGCGCGAAAGCGTCTCCTCCGTGATCACCGGGGAGGGAAGCTCCAGCACGGCGCAGTTGTCCGGCCCGTCCGACAGAAGGTTGCCGTCGTCCCCGATCAGGACGGAGCAGTCGGTCTTGATCTCCTCCCGCAGGGCGTCGATGGGCGGATTGGTCACCTGGGCGAAGCGCTGGCGGAAGTAATCGAAAAGAGGGGGATGCGTCCCCGAAAGGCAGGCCAGGGGCTCGTCGGCCCCCATGGAAACGACGGGCTCCGCGCCTTTTTCCGCCATGGGCAAAAGGATGTCGTTCAGGTCCTCCCAGGTATAGCCGAAGGCCGCGCACAGGGCCTTTCGCGTATCGTCGTCCGGCGCCTGCGCCTGCTCCCGTCCCCGGGGCAGGTCCTCCGGGCGGATGATGTTCCGCGTCCATTCGCCGTAGGGCTTTGCCGCGGCGAATCGCGCTTTCAGTTCCGCCCCTTCAAGGAGCGCGCCGGTATCAAGGTCCGCCTCCAGCACGTCCCCGCCCCCGAGCTTCCACCGCCTGACGATGTGGGCGCTTTCCTCGAACAGCGCCCCGGCCTCGGAGGAGAGGATCAGCCTGTGGTCATCGGTCAGGGCGCAGCGCAGGGGGCGCAGACCGTTGCGGTCCAGGGAGGCGCAGACCTTCTGCCCGTCGGAATAGAGGATCGCCGCCGGCCCGTCCCAGGGCTCCATCATGGCGGCGTAGTATCTGTAAAGCTCCCGCCAGGGCGTAAGGGCCTTCGACTTCTGCCAGGGCTCCGGCAGCAGCACCATCCCCGCCAGGGACAGGGGGAAGCCGTTCATGTTAAGGAACTCCAGGGCGTTGTCCAGCATCTGGCTGTCGCTGCCGCCCTCGGCCACCACGGGCAGCACCCGCCGCATTTCCTCTCCCATGACGGGGGAGCGCATGGTCTCCTCCCGGGCCTTCATCCGGTCGTGGTTGCCGCGGATGGTGTTGATCTCCCCGTTGTGCAAAAGCATCCTCTGGGGATGGGCCTTGCTCCAGGAGGGAAAGGTGTTGGTGGAAAAGCGGGAGTGCACCATGGCCATCCGGGACGTGAAGCGCACGTCCTGCAGATCGTCATAGAAGGAGCGGAGCTGGTTTACCAACATCATGCCCTTGTATACCACGGTGCGGGACGACAGGGAACAGACGTAGGCACCGGTGGACTGCTTTTCGAAGACCCGGCGCAATACGTAAAGCCGGCGGTCGAAATCGGCCCCGGCCGCGGCGTCTTCCGGACGGCGCAGGAAGCACTGCCGGATGCGGGGCATGGTGCGCCTCGCGCCGACGCCAAGCTGCGCCGGGTGGCAGGGAACGTCCCGCCAGCCCAGAACGCGGATCCCCTCGGAGGCAGCCAGCCGGTCGAAAATGTGGGAGGCGCCGTCCGACGCGATCTCGTCCTCCGGCAGAAAAAACATGCCCACGCCGTAATCTCCCATCTGGCCCAGGGGAATGCCTTCCTCCCGGGCCCAGGCGGAAAAGAGGACGTGGGGGATCTGGGTCATGATGCCCACGCCGTCGCCGGTGGTGCCCGGGGCGTCGCTGCCCGCCCGGTGGGCCAGGCGCTCCACAATGGAAAGCGCCTGGTCCACCGTGCGGTGGGTGGCCTTGCCGCTCAGGTCGGCGATGGCCCCCACGCCGCAGCTTTCGTGCTCCTCGTCCTCCCGGTACAGCGGATACTGTTTATCACGCGTCATGTTTGTTTCCGTCTCCTTTGACGATTTGCTGAGCGCAGTCGGCCATCCGCAGGCCGCGGTTCATGGCGTACTGCTGCAGGGCCCGGTGAGCCTGGGGCTCCGTGAGGCCGTCCCGGCGCATCAGGATTTCCTTGGCCTTCCCGATCAAGGCCCGCTCGTCCATGGTGTGCTTCGGAAGCCTCATCCGGTGCAGCTGGGTCAGCATTTCCACCGCGCCGATGACCGCCTGCCGGGACGTGGGCAGGGACAGGCGGAAAACGCCGGGGGATTCGCACTCTTCTAGGTCCGGGGGCTTTGCGATCAGAAGAATATGCACCTGCTCCCCGAAATCCCTGAAAAGCTCGTCCGCGCCGCAGTCCGGCAGCTGCCCCGCCAGGATCAGGAGGCCGTCGTCGCAGTCGTTCAGCGTGCGGCGCAGTTCTCCCGCCCCGCCGCACAGGCGGTATACCGGGTAGCCGGAGGAGGACAGCAGGGCGGAAAGCTGCGTCCTGCTCTGCTCCGAGCTGCCCGCGATTACGATCCTCGCCATGCCGTCACCTCCTTTATTCATTAACCCGAAAATCAGTACATCACGATATAGCGTTCGATCTCCCAGCGGCTCACATGGGTGCGGTAGGCGTCCCATTCCTTGCGCTTGCCCTCGGCGTACTGCCCGAGGACGTGCTCACCCAGAGCGCCGCGGATGACCTCGTCCTCCTCCAGGCATTCCACCGCCTCGAGCAATGTGCCGGGAAGGGATTTGATGCCCCGGGCTTCCCTGGTTTCGGCGTCCATGGCGAAGATGTTTTCGGTGATCTCCTCCGGTGGGGTCATTCCCTTTTCGATGCCGTCAAGGCCCGCGGCCAGACAGACCGCCATGTTCAGGTAGGGGTTGCAGGAGGGATCCGGGCAGCGCAGCTCCACCCGGGTGCCCATGCCCCGGGCCGCGGGAATGCGGATCAGCGCGCTGCGGTTGCTGGCGCTCCAGGCCAGGTAGCAGGGGGCCTCGTAGCCGGGCACCAGGCGCTTGTAGCTGTTCACCAGGGGGTTGGTGACGGCCGCCATGCCCCGGACGTGGGCCAGGATGCCGGCGATGAAGCTGTAGGCTTCTTTGCTGAGTCCCCGCTTGTCATCGGGATCGGCGAACACGTTCTTCCCGTCCCTGAACAGGCTCATGTTGGTGTGCATGCCGCTGCCGTTGATGCCGAAGACCGGTTTGGGCATGAAGGTGGCGTGAAGGCCGTTCTTCTGGGCCAGTGTCTTGACCGCCAGCTTGAAGGTCATGATGTTGTCGGCGGACACCAGGGCGTCGGCGTACTTGAAATCAATCTCGTGCTGGCCGGCGGCCACCTCGTGGTGGCTGGCCTCGATTTCGAAGCCCATCTGCTCAAGGGCCATGCAGATTTCCCTTCGGGTGCTCTCGCCGTGGTCCAGGGGGCCTAAGTCAAAGTACCCGGCCTCGTCGGAGGTGGCGGTGGTGGGATGGCCCTGCTCGTCGGTCTGGAAGAGGAAGAATTCCATCTCCGGGCCCACGTTGAAGGAGTAGCCCATGTCCGCGGCTTTCTTCAGCACCCGCTTCAGAACGCCGCGGGGATCCCCGGCGAAGGGAGAGCCGTCCGGGTTGTGGACGTCGCAGATCAGCCGGGCCACCTTGCCGTGCTGGGGCCGCCAGGGCAGGATGGCGAAGGTGTCCAGGTCCGGCCACAGGTACTGGTCGCTTTCGTTGATGCGCACAAAGCCCTCGATGGAGCTGCCGTCGATCATGATCTGGTTGTTTACGGCCTTTTCCACCTGGCTTGCGGTGATGGCCACGTTTTTCAGCTGGCCGAAGATGTCGGTGAACTGCATGCGGATGAACTCCACGTCGCCTTCGCGGACCATGCGGATGATGTCTTCCTTCGTGTACTTGCTCATGGCGATACCTCCTAAAAAAACGAAAAGGCAGGAAAAGTCATCTGACATGACTCCCTTGCCTTGTCTGGCGGGATGATAGCACGGATGGGGAAAAGCTGTCAAGCATTTTGAAGACGACAAATTGTATTCCTGCTGTTTTTTCACTTTTATTGTGATTTTCTACATTAAACTGCATTTTGTATGATTCAAAAATGCAGAATTTGCCCTTGACAGGACCCCCGCGCCGTGCTACAATCCGTCCAACCGAACAGATCAAAGCGTTGCGGAAGCAAAGTACCCCGGTGCGGCGGCATCAAAGAGAGCGGGCGGCGGTGTGAATCCCGCATGGGCCCCCGGGCGAAGAACCCTTCCAAGCCCAAACTGAAAGGCGCAGGCCGAGTAGGGGCGGCGGGCATGGCGGCCCGTTATCCCCGCCGGGGCTTGACAGAGCCCTGAATGAGAAGCAAATCAGGTGGCACCACGGAGAGGCGGCCTTCGTCCTGAAATATCAGAACGATTGCCGACCGCGAACGGAGGTGCTTTTTATGTGTTCCATCTTTGCTGTCACCACAAAGACCGTCCCTGAGGAAAAACTGCGCGAATGCTTCGACCGCACAATCAGCCGGGGGCCGGACATGAGCCGGTTTGAGGAGATCCCCTGCGGGTACCTGGGCTTTCACCGCCTGGCCATCATGGGCCTGGACGAAAAGGGCATGCAGCCCTTTCATCTGGACAGGGACGCGGTGGTCTGCAACGGGGAGCTTTACGGCTTCCGCCCCTTAAGGGAAAGGCTTTCGGTGAAGTACGATATCAAAAGCCTGTCCGACTGCGAGATCCTTCTGCCCCTGTACCACGAATACGGCGTTGAAATGTTCAAAACCCTGGACGCGGAGTTCGCCCTGATCCTCTGGGACGGGGAAAAACGGAGGCTGATCGCCGCCCGGGATCCCATCGGCATCCGGCCCCTGTATTACGGCAGACTTCCGGACGGGGAATGGGCCTTTGCCAGCGAGCCCAAAAATTTGATGGGGATGTGCGAAACCATCCTGCCCTTCCCGCCCGGGCATTACTGGATCGACGGGGAGTTCGTGCAGTACGCCGATCCGGCCTATGTGGGCTATTTCACCATGAAGACCGAGGAGGATGTGTGCGCAAAGCTGCGCCGGCTTTTGACGGACGGCGTCGGGAAGCGCCTGGACGCCGACGCGCCCGTCGGCTTCCTGCTCTCCGGCGGCCTGGATTCCTCCCTGGTGTGCGCCATCGCCCAAAAGATACTGGACAAGCCCATCCGCACCTTCGCCATCGGCATGGACGTGGACGCCATCGACCTGAAGTACGCCTGGATGGCGGCGGAATACATCGGCAGCGACCACACGGAGGTCATCATCAGCGAAAAGGACGTGCTGGAGGCGCTGCCGACGGTGGTTGAGCTGCTGGGCACCTGGGACATCACCACCGTCCGGGCGTCCATCGGCATGTACCTGGTGTGCAAATGGATCCACGAGCATACGGACGTCCGGGTGCTGCTGACGGGCGAGATTTCGGACGAGCTTTTCGGTTACAAATACACGGACTTCGCGCCTGACGCCGCGGCCTTCCAGGAGGAGGCGGAAAAGCGTATCCGGGAACTGCATGTGTACGACGTGCTCCGGGCCGACCGCTGCATTTCCGTCAACTCCCTGGAGGCCCGGGTGCCCTTCGGCGACCTGAAGTTCGTCCGCTACGCCATGAGCATCGATCCCGAACTGAAAATGAACACCCACAACATGGGCAAATACCTGATCCGGAAGGCCTTCGCCGACGACCATATCCTGCCCGACGAGATCCTGTGGCGGCAGAAGGCGGCCTTTTCCGACGCGGTGGGGCATTCCATGGTGAACGACCTGAAGGCGCTGGCGGAAAGGACGTATACGGACAAGGAATTTTCCGAAAAGGCATCGAAATACGATTACCGTCCGCCCTTCACCAAGGAAAGCCTGCTCTACCGGGAGCTGTTTGAAAGCTTCTATCCCGGCCAGGCGCGGATGATCCCGGATTACTGGATGCCGAACAAAGCCTGGCCCGGCTGCGACGTGGACGACCCCTCGGCGAGGGTCCTGAGCAACTACGGGGCCAGCGGGGAGTAAAAAACGGAGCGCAGCACATACCGGCAAACGACCGGATACTTTAATGTTTGTATCTGTTCAGTCCTGCGGACAGAACAGATACCGCGGGGGGTACCCGTACCCCCCGCGAACCCCCCGGGCGAAGAACGGAGTCCGGGGAAGGG
>CADANQ010000045.1 GCA_902789365.1 uncultured Eubacteriales bacterium | reverse complement strand
GAAGTCCCATACTACCCGGACTCTGTCACGTAAATGCGGCGGCTGCATGGAATGAAGGCTATTGCACCTTATGCGGGGAGGTCTGTGGGAAACGCAGCGCAAGCTGTAACCTATGCTGTAAAGCATGGCTGAGCTCACAGAAGTCAGTCTGGGCCGTAGTACCTGAGAAATCGGTGAAAGCCGACGGAGGAAAGGGCCCGGCGGTTGCTGGTAATACAGTATGTCAAGAATCGGGCGTGTTGAAAGCAGTTGCTCGAAAGAGGATGTCTGCCAGAGGATAGGTGAGTGACTGAAGGTATGGCAGGATCGCGGAGCGCTCTGATTTCCAACCAAACGTGCTGCCTAAACGTGCTGCCTCGTGCCAGTAACTGAACCGCCGCTTGCGGGACCGCATGAGCGGTGGTGTGGGAGGACGGGGGTTAGTCACCCCCTCCTACCCGATTTCGTATCTTATCCGTTGATGCCTGTCAGGGTCAGTGACGCTGTCTGGTCAGCTTCAGCACATTGTCCCTGCAGATTTTCCGCGCGGCCTCCGGGGTCAGGCGGCCCAGAAGGGCATAGTATTTGATCACTTCCGCGGGATAGGTCGCCCGGTGGCCCACTTTGTCCGTTCCGAGAAGCACCCGGTCCTGATACTTTTCGATAAAGGCGGTCCAGTCGTCCGGGGAGTCCCCGTCGATGTAATTGTCGGGAAAGCGGTCCAGGAAATAGTAATCGTAGACCAGCCAGGACGCCGTGATATTGTGATGGACAAGCACCGGCAGCTTTTCCTCGGCGGCCAGATCGAAAACAGCCTTGAAGGCGGGGCTGTTCACGTAATGCAGCGATACGCGGACGTGTTCCGCGGTTATTCATACTCGGAACGGATGGTGAAATGCTCGGGGAGATGAAAGATTTCCGTCTTCAGGAAGCCGGGATAGAAATACGCGTCCTTCAGCCGTTCAAAGGGGATCCACTCAAACCGATGGGTGTGATGCCGCTCGTGAAGCGTGAAACTGTCCCCGTATTCCGTAAGCTTTGTTTCCGAAACGTCCGTCAGGAAGTAGACGCAGATCTCATGATACCGCAGACGGTCCACGTCTTCCGTGAAAAAACTCTGGTTCAGCCACAGGGGCCGGACGATCCTCGGCGTGACCCGCAGCTCCTCCTCCGCTTCCCTTATCACCGCCCGCTCCGCGGTTTCGCCCATCCGCACCCTGCCCCCGGGCAGGTAGTAATAGGGAGACCGCTCATCGCGCATCGCAAGGATCCTGCCGTCGGAAACGATGACGGCGCATGCCCTGTAATTGAATTTTTCCTGCCCGACGGTGTATGTGATATCCAAGCGCTTCACCTCCCGTCAGTCCCGCGGAATACGCCGGGGACAGTCGTTCCGCGGTATTTTTCCGGCTTTCGCGCCCTGAATCCCGGGCCGGCGTCGGGTCAGGTGTCATCGGATACCGATACACAGGGAATTGGAGAGTTCCTGACGGTCTGCGGTCAGTTCCGTGCTGTTTGCGGGTATTCCGGGCTTTCCGGCACTGTCTGTTTCTCTGATTTGCAGTATCTGTTCAGTCCTGCGGACAGTTTAGATACCGCGGGGGGTACCCGTACCCCCGCGAACCCCCCGGGCGAAGAGGGGAGTCCGGGGAAGGGAAACCCCTTCCCCGAGTCCTGAGCCTCGCCGGCGGCGCTTCCTTTCCTGCGTCCAAGCGGCACCGCCGGCCGGGTGCGAACCCCGAACCTCTCCTGCGGGAACGGTTCGGGGTGTCGTTCCGCTTCACCCGTTACATGAAGCTTAAACGGATCATAATCGGAGGGAGATCCCTCCGATACCTCCCCGCTGCTGCCATACGTTTGTTCTCCTTCACACACGACTGAAACTGTTGAGGCCTCACCGTTCTGCCGGCAGGACATCATCGCATATGCCCCTGTTTCGCCTTGTTTTTCCGCAGAACTCTCCGACTTACTCTCCCCAGTACTTGCTGTCCAGGCTCCGGTACTGGATGGCCTCGGCCACGTGGGCGGGCAGGATCTTTTCCTCGCCGGCCAGGTCCGCAATGGTGCGGGCCACCTTGGTGATGCGGTTGTAGCCGCGCATGGAAATGCCCTGCTTTTCGACGGCCAGCTCCAGCAGGCGCTTGGCGCCGCCCTCCAGGGTGCAGTACCTGCGGATGTTTTCGCCCTGCAGATGGGCGTTGCAGCTTTCGCCGGTCTCCTTCATGCGCTCCCGCTGGATGACGCGGGCCTTTTCCACCCGGGCGCGGACGGCGGCGCTGTCCTCGGCGACGGCGGAATCGGTGATTTCGCTGACGGGGACCGCGTCCACCTCGATCTGCAGGTCGATGCGGTCCAGCAGCGGCCCGGAGATGCGGTCCAGGTATTTGCGGATCTCGTGGGCGGTGCAGCGGCAGGGATGGGTGCGGCTGCCAAAGTAGCCGCAGGGACAGGGGTTCATGCCGGCCACCAGCATGGTCCGGGACAGGTACCTGCTCCTTGCCCGGACCCGGCTGACGGATACCTCGCCGTCCTCCAGGGGCTGCCTGAGGCCCTCCAGGACGGCTCTTGGGTATTCCGGCAGCTCGTCCAGGAACAGGACGCCGTTGTGGGCCAGGGAAATCTCCCCGGGCCGGGCGTCGCTGCCCCCGCCGATGAGGGCGGGAAGGGACGCGCTGTGGTGGGGCGTGCGGAAGGGACGCTCGGTCATCAGGCCCTGGCCGGGGCGGATCAGCCCGGCCACCGAATGGATGCGGGTGGTCTCCAGGGACTCCTCCATGGTCATCAGCGGCAGGATGCCCGGAAGGCAGCGGGCCATCATGGTCTTGCCGGAGCCGGGCACGCCGACAAGCAGCAGGTTGTGTCCCCCGGCCGCGGCGATCTCCAGGGCGCGGCGGGCGCCGCGCTGGCCCTTGACGTCCTTCAGGTCGTAAAGGGGATGGCGGTCCTCCATCAGCTCGCGGTAATCCACCTGGGGCTGAGGGGAGAGCGGGTTTTTTCCCGCCAGGTGGGCGGCCACCTGGTTGATATTGTCGGCGGGGAACACCGCGATGCCCCCGACGGACGCCACCTCCGCCGCGTTGTCCCGGGGCAGGATCACCTGTTTTATGCCCTGCTCCCGGGCGGCGATCACCATGCTCAGCACGCCCCGGACCGCCACCAGACGGCCGTCCAGGCTGAGCTCGCCGATGAGCAGCGTGTTTTCAAGATCCGGCATGCGCATTTGCCGGGAGGCTCCCAGGATGCTGACGGCGATGGACAGATCGAAGGCGGCCCCTTCCTTGCGCACGTCGGCGGGGCTCAGGTTCACCGTTACCCTGCCCTGGTGGTTCCACAGCCCGCTGTTCCTCAGGGCGCCGCAGACCCTTTCGCTGCTTTCCTTGACGGCGGCGTCCGGAAGGCCCACGATAGTCATGATCGGGCGTCCGCCGGTCACGTCCGATTCCACGGTGACGGGGATGCCGTCCACCCCCACCAGGGCATAGCATAATGTGCGTGCCAGCATGGCGATGCGCTCCTTTGATTCTGTGCGGAGACAGTTTTTATCAGATAATATGATGATATCATATCCCGTCCGGCTGTCAACCCGGGAATGAAAAAACACAGGCGCCGGGGAAAGCGGGAAGGGCGGCCGCCGCGCGCGCGGCAGCCGCCCGGAAAAATGCGCCTGTCAGTAGAACAGCCAGTTTGGGAACCACCTCATGGCCTCCAGCCATGAGCGGGACGCGGTGACGCCGCTGATGTAGGGGAAGAAAGCGATAAAAAGGATCAGCGCCAGCGCAAGAAGTGCCGAAAGGGCGATTACGGCGGCCTTTTTCCGTTTTTCGGCGACGCGGCAGATGAAGAAGACTGCCGAAAGGATGATGAAGGGCACCGAGGGGAAGTAATGATAGATGTAGGTGCCGCGGCTGACCAGCACCCATGGCAGGTACTGGGCCAGGAAGGAGACGAGGATCAGCAGCGGGACGGGATCATCCCGGAGCGGCGCTGGCGCGGACAGGCGGCGCAGGAACCTTTGGAGGGGGGCGGACCGGACCGCGGGATTTTTTTCCGATTGGACGGTTCCGTTCTCATCCGGGGGCTCGGGCGCGGTTTCCGGCGCGCTTTTCTCCGCCGGCGTCGGGATTGCGCCGGCCCTGTAAAGCAGCCGGTACGCGAGAAGCCCGATCAGCGCGAGCATGGCCGCGCCGCCGGTCCACCACACGGCGGGGTTGCCGAAAGAAACGATGGTCCGCGCGCAGCCCGCGGGGGCGTAGGAAGTGGAAAAATACCACATGGGCGTTCTGATGATCGGCCATTCATACCAGGGAGAATAGAAGTAGTGGTCCATGCCAAGGCCCGGCGTGGAATGGTAGGACAGCATGCCCTCGCACTGGATGATGATCTGGTGAATGTTTTCCCCAAGGCTTCCCGTCAGGCTGCCGTTGGCGCGCAGGAATGGGATGTAGGAGAGGTAATAGACAAGGAGCGGAACAAAGACAAAGAAACCGAAGCAGGAGGCCACGGTGATCGCGAGCCGCCTGACGCCGCTCCGCGCGGCCAGGGCCCCGGGGCCGTCCTCGTCCCGGTTCTCCCGGTCGGCGGCTTTGGCCGCCCGGATCTCCAGGATGCGCCGGCCGAGGCCCCAGAAGAAGATCACCGCCAGGCCCACGGCAGCGTAGCAGCCGGTCCATTTGGAGGCAATGGCAAGGGCGATGAAAAGGCCCGAAAGCGCCAGGTCCGCGAGGGTCTTCAGGAACGGCCTGTTCCAGTATTCTCTCAGGAACCAGCGCAGCATAAAGTAGTAGCTCCAGATGATGAAGCAGACCACAAAGGAATCGACGGTGGCGATGCGGGTCTGAGTGAAGTGCATGAAATCCAGCAGCATCAGCCCCATGGCGCCGATGCCGCCGAGACGTTTTTTGAACAGCAGCTTGCCCGTCAGGTACATGGCGGGCAGCATCAGAACGCCCATGGAGGCGCCGGCAAAGCGCCAGCCGAAGGGGGTCATGCCGAAAACGGAGATGCACAGGCTCATCAGAACCTTGCCGAGGGGCGGATGAGTCCATTCGTAAATGCGCAGCCGATGATTCAGTTCATACCCCGTCCTGGCGTGGTAAATTTCGTCGAAATAGGCCGAATTGAACCAGTCCGGTTCGCCGGTGAGGGTGCTCTGCTCGTCGACGAGGTTTTCCGCTCCGGCGGACGCGGCAGCCGGGAGCGTATTGCCGTTTTCATCCCGCAGCACCACCTCGAACAGCGTCAAAAGATAGTCCGACTGAAGGTCATACTCCCCGGGAGCGGCTTTGGAGGTGATGCGCAGGTAGCGCCCGGTGAAATATTCGGTTTCCGGCGGGAAGACGTACCGCCATTTGAAGCAGTCTCCTTCGGTGGCCGAGGTCTCGGAGAGGGATGCGTAATTTTCGCCGTCGGAGGAGACCTCCAGGGCGTAGGGGATGTTTTTGTAGTGGATGCCCTGATAAATCAGGGGACGGAAGCTTTTTTCGCTGCCCAGGTCCAGGACCGCCTGCTCCCCGGGCTTCAGGACGCACGCGGTCTGCGGGGCCGCGAGGCTTCCCAGGTTGACGAAGGCAAGGAGGCAGTACAGCGCCGTGCACGCGGCGATGAGGGCGGCGTCCTTCCGGTCCGCCCGGCGGGCGGATTCGTCCCGGCCGATGCGCGCCGCGGCGGCGTCCTTAAAGCTGAAGCGCGCCGGCAGGGCAGCCCTTTGGGCAGCGGCGTCGGGCCAGGGCAGGGGCTCCTTTTCCGGGACGCATTTGAAGCACATCAGAAGGCTGCATCCCAGGGCGGCAAGGACGGTGAACAGCGCGGAAAGGGTCTCGGTAAAGACCATGTCGCTTGCAATGCCGAAGGCCGGGGCGTTCAGGTGGCCCGCCGAGCCGCTGATGCGGATGTTGCGGTCCAGCACGCAGCCCGCGTTCAGGAAACAGGCCGCCGAGACCAGGGCAAAGGCCCACAAAACGCGTTTGTCCCTTTCCTCCAGGTACGCAAGCAGCGTCAGCATGGCGGCGGCGAAAAGGTACCTTTCGTGCATCATGGTGGACGATGCGAACATCAGGCACAGGAAGGCGGCGCCGCAAAGCGGCAGGTGGGAGGAGCGTCTGCCCTTCAGGTACATGGCCGCTGTAAGCGTCACGCTCAGGACGATGATCTGGATCCCGAAGACGCGCCAGGAAAGGCCGAGGAGAAGCGCCGCTGCGAGCAGCACATTGAAAACGACGCCGCAGACGATGCAGGTGATCAGCCGTTCTTTTTTCGACCGCGCCGCGGAAAGGCAGGCGGCGACGGGCGGCAGAAGCACCGTCAGAAGACAGGCGGCGGCCGTCGGAAGATGAACGGGATCGCCGACCCCGGACCAGTTGAACCCGAACAGGTAATACCAGTTGCAGCCGTTGACCGTGGCCTGACCGTAGCTTTTCATGGTGTCGGCGTAGCGCCGGAAGAGCCAGGAGACGCCGTTCTGCCGGATGCTGAAGGGCAGCACGACGCACAACATCACGGCGGCCATAATCCCAAGCCCGATCGCGGTACGGCCCAGCATATCCATGGCCTCCCGGTGATCATTCCGCCTGCGGAGGCGAATGTACTCCAGTGCCAGGGCCGCCAGACCGAGGGGCCCGAACATCAGGCTTTGGGGCTTGACCAGCACTGCCAGGCCGTATACCGGCAGAGCGGCGAGCCAGTTGCCGTTGACGCCCAGGAGCACCACGATCATCAGAAGGAAGGTCATCACGCTGTCGCCCTGGCCCCAGGCGGCGCCGCACAAAAGCGTCACCGGATTGAAGACGTACAGCGCGCACAGGATCAGGGAACCGGTCTGATTAACGCCCTTGCGCCGGGCGGTATGGTAAAGGAGCAGCGCGGCGAAAAGGTCGCAGAAGACGGAGGGCAGCTTTACCAGCAGCGCGCTGGTGTCGCCAGCGAAATGCCCGATCCATCCCAGCACCCACAAAATCAGCACATACCCGGGGGGATAATCACACCAGGTGCTGGTGTAGAATTCGGCGGGCCCGACGGCGTAGACCCGGTCGGCCCAGAGGCGGAAATCGGTTACGTCCACGTCGTATCCGGGGACGGAGACGGCGATGACCAGACGAAGGACGAGCCCCGCCAGGATGATCCCGGCGAGAACGAAGAGCGCGTACGGCTTTTTCTCGCCCGTGTCCCGGCGGATCCGGCTGCCAAGGAAGCATACCGCGGCGATGAACGCGGCCGCGGCGAGGAGCAGGATGAACTGCGCGCTGCCGGTGCGGGCGCTGTCCGCGCCATCGGAGGCGGGAGCCGACTCGCTGTACAGGTTCGCAACGCTGTACCCGCTTTCGGCCGCGTCCACGCGGCGGACCGATACATTGTCGAACCAGGCTTCGCCGATGCTTTCGCCGCTGTACCCGCCCAGGCGGATATACACCTTCAGGCTGGTCTGGTCCGGCCCGGTGCGTCCGTAGAGCCGCATTTCGCGCCATTCGTCCGGGTAATACACGCTGTCCGAAAAAACATAGACGCCCTCCACCGATATATTGGCGCCCCGGGGCGTTTTGCCGTCCGAGGAGACGGTTTGACTGCTGTCGGCGCGGATAAAGGCGGACAGGCAGTAGAGGGTATCCGGGGACACGCTCACGGTCTGCTCGAAGCGGGCGTCGTTGGGGACGATGTTCCGGATATGGAAGGCAGCGCTGCCGTCCATGCCCTCGCCCTCGCGGACGGAAAACTCGGTGTATTGGACGCCGTCCAGGTAGGCGGAGGCGGACCAGCCGGCCATGCCGTTTTCGGCGCCTCCGTTCTGGATCAGCTCGTCATAGGTCCCGCTGCCTTTTTTGGGCATTGCGGCCCAGACAATCGCCGCGGCGGCGACGAGCAGGGCCAGCGAGGCCGCGATGATTTTTCCGGTTTTTGTCATGGTCTGTCTCTCCAAAGCTTTGATTTGCCGCCGGACGGACAAAGGTACGTCAGCGGACGTCCTTCAGGTGCCTTGGGCCGTCGGAGGTGATCTCCAGGATATCGATGCGGGCAAAAAGATCCGGGAAGCGGGTCATATAGGCGTCGGCGCACCGGGAAAGGCGCCGCATTTTGTCGTCGGTGACGGCGGCGGCCCCGTCGCCTTCACGGCCCTCGGGACGGTACTTGACCTCCACGAACACCACGGTGTCCCCGTCCCGCATGATCAGGTCCGCCTCGCCCCCGGCGCAGCGCCAGCGGCGCTCAAGCAGGCGAAGGCCTTCCTTTTTAAGGAACCGCTCGGCCGTTTTTTCACCCAGGAGGCCCTTTTTCCAGACGCTGTCCCGCCGGGACTCCCGACGCTTAAAAAACGGGATCATGGCTTGCCTTCATCCCCCGGATGAGTAAAATGGGTGATAAAGCTGCGCCGGTGAGCCGGGCAGGGCCCCAGGGCCTTCAGCGCGGCGATATGCTTCGCGGTGCCGTAGCCCTTGTGGACCGCAAAGCCGTATCCCGGGTATTTCAGGTCCAGTTCCGCCATTTCCCGGTCCCGGGTGACCTTGGCCAGAATGGAGGCGGCAGCGATGGAATAGCTCAGGGCGTCGCCGTGGACGATGGGCATTTCACGCCCCGGAAGGCCCGCGTTTTTGACCGCGTCCACCAGGAAGAGCTCCGCGGGAATCTCCCGGGCCGCGCGGCGCATGGCAAGCTTTGTGGCCTCGAGGATGTTCAGGCGGTCGATTTCCTCCGGCGAGGCCTCGCCTATGCCCCAGTAAAGCGCGGTTTCGGTAATCCGCGCGAACAGTTCCTCACGGCGCTTTTCCGTCAGCTTTTTGCTGTCGTCCACATACGGGATCAGAGGCTCCCGGGGCATGATGACGCACCCGACGGTGACGTTGCCGCACAAAGGGCCCCTTCCGGCCTCGTCCACGCCGGCAAAGAGCGTTCCGGCCTGCCACAGGGGCAGGTCATACGTTTCCGTCAGTTCCCTCAGACGGAGCATCGGATCCTTCTTCATCGTCTTTATCCGCCTTTCCGGTGTCGGCGCGGGGCGGCGCTTCCAGGGTGATGCGCCCCAGCTTGCCGCCGCGGTATTCGTCCAGGATCACGCGGCAGCACCTTTCCAGGTCCGGCACGCCGCCCTTCATCAGGAAGCCCCGCCCGACGCAGACGGCGTCCATCATCTCCTGGCCCCGCAGGGAGGGGTCCTTCAGGTGGAAGCGCTCCGCCGCGGCTTTCGGCACGGCTTTGAGCAGGTCCTCCATCAGGTGCGTCGCCAGGGCGTAGGTATCCACCACCTCATCCCTGATGGCCGAGGTATAGCACAGGCGTCTTGCCGCGTCGGGATCGTCCAGCCGCGGCCACAGAAGACCCGGCGTGTCCATCATTTCAAGGTACGGGCCGACCTTTACCCACCGGGTGCTCCGGGTGACGCCCGGACGGTCGCCCACCTTGGCCACGCTCTGGCCGTTGAGGCGGTTGATCAGGGTGGATTTGCCGGCGTTGGGCACCCCGGCCACCATCACCCGCACCGTTTTGCGGATGCCGCGCTCCATGGCGCGGTCCACGCATTCCCTGGCCTCCCGTTCGATGGCCGCCAGGATCCGTTTGGCGTCGCGGTTCATTTCGGCGTGGATGCAGGGGATGCCCGTGCGGCGGTAATACTCCTCCCAGGCCTTCGTCATTTCCGGGTCCGCCAGGTCGCTTTTTCCCAGGACCATCAGCCGCTTTTTGCGGGCGCACATCCTGCCCAGGTCGGGGTTGCGGCTGGAATGGGGGATGCGCGCGTCCAGCACCTCCACGACCACGTCGACTTTCTTCAATTGCTCCTGAAGCTCGCGTTTGGCTTTCGCCATGTGTCCGGGATACCAGTTGATCTCCATAAATACCTCTGGGAATGTTCAAATTGGGCAGAATTGTCTTGACAACCTAAATGGATGCGCATATAATCATCACGTAGGATGTTTCTGGGGTGTTCGCCAGCTGCTTGTTTTTACCCACATTTCAACAAATGGACTCCGGGTTAGTTGGTTTTATGTCATGCCCCCTCGCCTTACGGCTTGCCAGGGGACGACAGATGGATCACGCAGGGGACCAGCCTGCTTAACATAGCGGGTGAAAAAACCGGCGGCAGCGGCATCCCGGGGCATCCGTTTTTTTTTCGCGTTTTTTGCGTTTTTTCACGCGGTTTTTGCGTTTGTTCCCGTTTTTTCGATCGGCGCGAAGCGCCCGCCGCCGGTTTTCCCGCTTTTCCCCGGGTTGTTCCCGGGGCGTTTTTTGTTTACGGCGCTTCCTTCATGGAACGGATCTCGCCCTCCGTGCAGGAGACGACCACCGTGCTCTGGTGGGTGTAGGTCACAAAACCGGCCGGGGCGCCGCCGGGCTTTTTAACGTACCTGCGCTCGGTCATGTCCACGCTGACGCGCTGTCCCCGCCCTCTGGAATAAAAGGCCGCCAGCTTCAGCGCCGCCTCCAGGGACGCCTTCGGGGCTTCGCCCGGGCCTTTCACGAGGATCACATGGCTGCCGGGCATGTCTTTGGCGTGCAGCCACAAATCGTCGCCCCGGGCGTCGTGGGTCAGCCGCTCGTTCTGCATGCTGTTTTTGCCCACCAGAATCACAAGCCCGTCGGGGGAAAGGTAGCGGTGGGGGCGGGACACGGCGGGCCGGCGGCTTCCCTTGCGAACCGGCTGGGGCTTCAGGATGCCGTTGTCGGTCAGGTAGGCCCGTACCTCGCGGATCTCGTCCTCGGTTTCGCTCTTTCCCAGGTCCTCCAGGGCTTCCTCCAGGACGGAGATCTCCCGCAGGGTCTTTTCCCGCTGCTCCTTCGCAAGGCTCATGGCGCTGCGCGCCTTGCGGTAGCGGCGGAAATATTTCTGGGCGTTCTGGGCGGGGCTGAGGGCCACGTCCAGGGGGATGGTAACAAAGGCGTCGTCCTCGGCGTAATAGTTGCGGACCGTCACGGAATCGGCGCCCTTGGGGATCAGATACGCCTGGGCGGTGAGAAGCTCGCCCCAGATGCGCCATTCTTCCATACGGGCGCTCCGGCTGACCTCTTCCTCCTGAAGGGCCAGCTTTTTTTCGCTGCGCTCCAGGGCCGAGCGTACGGTGTGCCGGAGGGACGCGTTTTTCTGCTCCATCCTGAGGCGCAGATCACGCCCGGTGTAATAGGCGTCCATGGCCTTCCCGGTGTCGGGGTACCGCTGCTGGCGTTCGTCGGGCAGGGACAGGAACGGGAAGGGAAGCACCTCCCTGCCCAGGCCGTCCTCGTCCCGAAATACGCAGGGCGGCCCCGGATTCGGGAGCCGGTCCAGGAAGGAGCGGAGCCGCGGCCCGAGAGACGCGGGATCCTCCTCCTCCGCTTTCGCGCCGCTCCTTCCGGTGACCCGCAGGGCAATCTCCCTGGCCGTGGAGGCGCCGAGGCCGCTGAGGATGCGGGACAGCGCCTTGTCCAGGCTGCCGCTTTCGGCTGAAAGGCGGGCGGAGATTTCCTCCGCGGAACAGGCGAGGGGATCCAGCTTGTCCTGCGTCGGCGGCGGAACGAAGTTTAGCCCCGGCAGGGCCTGGCGGACCCGGCTCATATCGAAGGATACGTGGCGGGCGGCGTCGACGATGCGTCCGTCGGACACCAGCGTCAGGTTGGAATGACGGCCCATAATCTCAAGGTAAAGCTCCTTTTGCTTTACGTCGCCCAGTTCGTCCCGGCCCTCCAGGGTGATGACGCATACACGGTCGCAGCCGGGCTGCCGGACGGAAAGGATCCGGGCGCCGCCGATATGCTTGCGCATCAGCATGCAGAACATCGGCGCGTCCGGTGGATTGACGAAGCTTTCCCCCGTCAGGTGGATGCGCGCGGTATCGGGCGAGGCGCTCATCAGCAGGCGCACCGTGCCCTTCAGGGTACGGACCTGGAGAATGACCATGTCCTTTTCGGGCTGGGTCACCTTGTCCACCCGCCCCTGGGGGAGGATCTCCCGCAGTTCAGCGACAACGGCGGAAAGCATAATGCCGTCCATGGCCATAAGGAATCGGAGCCTCCTTGGAAAATTGGGTATAAAAATACCACGATACGACGGACAGACTGTACCGCAGCACACGCGCCAAAATGCTTACTGCTGCTTCCTCTCGGACCTGACAGGGTTCACACCGGCACATCGCACGGGGCCCATCCGCCGCACCGCGGCACGTCTATTCTATAACAAAACCGCAAAAAACGCAATAGAAAAACCGATAATTCCCCGCGCGGGACGGTAAAAACGCCTGAGGTTTGATTTCCGCCGCGGACTGTGCCATAATGGATAAAAAAGAAAGGGAGGAAAAACGGATGCGCCATGTACCCGACGCGGACGCGGACCTGGGGGACCTGTCCTTTGAAAACGCCCTGAAGGAGGCGCTTTTGCCAAGGGAGGATTACGATTCCTCCAGGTGGCTGTTTGTGCCCCCAAGGTATACGGAATACCGGTATATCCTGGGCACCCGGGGGGAAAAACCTCTGATCGCCGTCGGGATCAATCCCTCCACCGCCCGGCCGGACGCCCTGGACAGGACCCTGGAAAGCGTGCGGAGGATCGCCCTGAACAACGGCTTTGATTCCTTTATGATGTTCAATGTCTGCGCCCAGCGGGCCACGGATCCCAACGACATGGCCCGGGAAATGAACAGGGAAATGCACCGGGAAAATATGAAGGCCTTTGATTACGCGCTGTCTCTTTCGCCCGCGCCGACGGTGTGGGCGGCCTGGGGCGGGATCATCGAAAAGCGAGCGTACCTGTGGGATTGCCTGCGGGATATGATCGCCGTCGGGGAAAAGCGGGGGGCAAAATGGGTGAAATGCGGCGCGGTATCCCTCAGGGGGCACCCGCATCATCCGCTGTACCTGAAAAGCACCCTGAAGCTTGAGGATTTCGATGCGGCGGCATACGCGCGCCTTGCGTGACCTTTTGCCGCGCGCGTCTTCCCTTAACGAAGGTTTCCCGCCTTCCCCGGCGTCCGGGCATCATGAGAGAGCGCTTTTTCCGGGACCCGGCGCGCTTGCCGGAAAAAACGGATGAGATCGGGACCGGAAACGTTTTTTTCCGCCGAAAAACTGTTTCCATTTCGGGACGTTCATGATACAATATCAGTCAGAAACGGGTTTTTGAAAATTCATAGAAAAGGAGACGGGTTTTCATGGCGGAAAATAACGAAGGCAAAAAACTGACGGCGGGCAAGGTATGCCTGATTCTGGCGGCGCTTCTGATCGTTGCCGTGATATTGTGCATCGTCGCGTTTTCTAATCTGGGAAAGGCCCGGAAGGAACTGGCCGAAGCTAAGGCCGGCCTGAGCGAGGCAATGGTCAGGACCGAAAAATATGAGCAGATCGAGGCCGAGGCCGGCGAAGCCGCCGCCGCCGTGGCCGCCCTGAACGACAGAGTGGCCGATCTTGAAAAGAGCCTGTCCGAAAAGGAAAAAGCCCTGGCGGCCGCGCAGGACTCCGTCGCGGGTCTGGAGGGGCAGGTAAAGGAGATGGAAAAGACCCTGGCCGAAGCGCGGAAGGCTGCGGAAGATGCTGAGGCAAAGGCTGCCGGCTTTGAACAGAGCCTGACCGAAAAGGAAGAAGCGCTGGCCGCCCTTCAGCAGGAGCTGGACACCCAGAAGGCCGCGGCCGCCGAGGCGGAGAGCCAAGCCGTGGCGGCCGCCAATGCTTCCGTTGAAGCCCTGCAGGCGGAGTATGACGCGGTCTCAAAGGAACTGGAGGATCAGAGAGCGGCCGCGGCAAGCCTGAAAGCCGAGGACGACCTGATCATTTCCGGGCTGCAGGCGGCCGTGGATGAAAAGGAAAAGGACCTGGCCGCCGCCAAAGACACGCTGACGGCCAAAGAGGCGGAGCTTGCGGTCGCCCTGGCGGACCTGGAAAGCGTAAAGACCGCGGCCGCTGAGACCGAGGTCAGGCTTGCCGAGGCTGAAAACGCCCTGGATCTCGCCCGGGAGGAACAGGCGGCGACCCTGGAAAAGCTTGCCGATGTGCGCGCCCGGCTGGACGGCGTGATGGAAATCGTGAAAGGGCTGTTCGGCGAGGAGGAGTTCGCCCCCGATGCCGCCGTACCGGATCAGGAACCGCCCCTTGAGGACGCCGTTCCGGATGCGGAACCGCTCCTTGAGGACGCCGCGCAGGAAAAGGCGCCTGCCGAAAGCGCCGCGCCCGGGGAAGCCGTTCAGAACGGCGCCGAATGACGGCGGCCGCGCAAAGAACGGCGTTTGACTGACTGTAAACAGCAAAAAAGAACGGGCCGCCGCGTTATGTCCGCGGCGGCCCGAAATAACCATAAGGACGGGATTACAGCCTGACGGTCCAGCCGTAGGTGTCTTCCACCGTGCCCCACTGGATGCCGGTCAGCGTATCGTACAGCCTCTGGGTCACGGGGCCGATTTTGTTGCCGCAGACGATAAAGTCGCGGCCGTCCATGTTCAGTTCGCCGATGGGGCTGACCACGGCGGCGGTGCCGGTGCCCCAGGCTTCCTCCAGGGCGCCGCTTTCGGCGGCCCTGAAAAGCTCCTCGGCGCTGATCAGGCGTTCTTCGACCTCATATCCCCAGTCGCGGAGCAGCTGGCAGCAGCTTTTGCGGGTGATGCCGGGCAGGACGGAACCGGTCAGCTTCGGGGTGACGATCTTGCCGGAGATCTTGAACATCACGTTCATGCTGCCCACTTCTTCGATGTATTTGCGCTCCACGCCGTCCAGCCACAGGACCTGGGTGAAGCCCTTCTCCTCGGCCTTTTCGCCGGCCCGCAGGGAAGCACCGTAGTTGCCGCCGCACTTGGCCTCGCCGGTACCGCCGCGGACCGCGCGGACATCCTCCGTTTCGATGGCGATGCGCACGGGATTGATGCCCTCGGCGTAATAGGCGCCCACCGGGCTCAGGATCACGGCATAGGTGGCGTTGGATACCGAATGGACGCCCAGGTGCGGGTCGTTGCCGAACATGAAGGGGCGGATATACAGACTGGTGCCCATCTGATGGGGGACCCAGTCCGCGTCCACCTTGACGATGGTCTTCAGGATCTCCAGTGCGCCTTCCTCATCCAATACCGGCAGGCACATCCTGCGGGCGGAGTTGTTCATGCGGCGGATGTTCTCCATCGGGCGGAACAACTGCACGCTGCCGTCGGCGAGGCGGTAGGCCTTCATGCCCTCGAAAATTTCAGCGCCGTAGTGGAACACGGTGGAGGCGGGATGGATGGGCAGGGGGCCGAAGGGCACGATGCGGGCGTTCTTCCAGCCCTCCGCCTTCGTCCAGTCCATCAGGAACATATGGTCGGTAAAAATACGGCCGAAGCCCAGCTTGCTTTCGTCCTGGGGCTTTGCCTTGGGAGCGGTGGTCGGGTACATGCTGATCGGATATTTCATGGAAAAATCTCCTTTTTCTGTGGTGACATGGCCCCGTTCGCAGGGGTCTGCGCAAGGTTTATTATAACGATTTCCGTTGTTTTCTTCAAGACGCAAAACCGCGCAAATTGCCCCGGGATTGTTTCTTCGTTGCTTTTCCGTGCTGCCGCGGGTATAATAGGCGGTGAGGCCGCGGAAAACGGGGCCCGGGATAATCGAAAGGAAGTACGGCGCCGCTCCGGACGGCGGAGCCGGAAGACGAAAGAGATGAAAGCTTTGGCCCTGGCCCTTGCGGTCTGCCTGCTTATGGGCATGCCCCTTTCCGCGCCGGCGGAGGATGCCTCTTTCCCGACGGCGCAGGCCGCGGAGGGGCGCGATCCCGCGTCCCTGGGCCTGAAGGAAAACGTGTATTCCGGGGGAGAAATGCTGGATGGTTACCGGAGGGATATTTCCATCGCAGCGCCGGGCGAAGGCGGCTATATCTACATTGAAGATACCGGCGTGTATGCCTTCCGGGGGGACAATCTGCGCAGGAACGCGGCCTTCGGCACCTGCGAGGCCGTCGATGGCGAATTCGTGCAGCTGTGGAGGTTCGACCTGGGCGGCCTGAGGACCGAGGAAAGCGGCACGCTTTACGGCGTGGGCTGGAACAGCCAGCCCGCGGTGGTGAAGTGGGCCAAAGAGATCCGGCAGGCGATGCCCCTTTACGACGAATACAGGAGCACCATCGCGCTGCGGGAGGTGATCTTCGGCGCGCACGACGGAAAGGTCTATTTCCTGGACCTGGCCAGCGGGAACGCCACCCGGGATCCCATTGATATCGGGTACCCGCTGCGGGGCTCCGTCAGCGTATATCCCACCGGGCTGCCGGTTATCGCCTTCGGGCAGGCCGTGTCCAAAATGCCCGCGGGTACGGGGGAGATCGGTTTTTTCCTTTACGACCTGGTGAACATGAAGCCCATGCTTTTTATCAACGGGCGCAGGAGCGCGGACCAGGTGCAGTATTCCGCCAACGGCGCCTTTGACTCCTCCGCGCTGTTCACAAGGGAACCGGACGCCCTTGTGGTCGCGGGGGAAAACGGCCTTTTGTACACGACGGAACTGTACCCGGCGGTGAAAATAAACAGCGGGGAGGTATCGGTCTCCTTCGCCCCGCGGACCGTGTACATGAACAGCCTGGCCACGGACGAAAGGGAAAACCGCACCGCCGTTGAGGGCGCCGTATCCATGTGGGGCAAATACGTTTTCCTGGGGGACGCCTGGGGGATCGTCCGGTGCGTCGACACCGACACCATGCGGACGGTGTGGACCTATGACAACGGGGACAACACCGACGCCGCCATGGCGCTGGACCCGACGGACGGGGGAGTGGCGCTGTATACCGGCAACACCACCTACGCCCGCCTGAGCAAGACCAAAAAGGTTTCGATCCACCGCCTGAACGCGCTGACGGGCGAGGAAATCTGGACGTATGAGATTGACTGCGTCAAAAACACGTCCCTGGACGCGGCGGGCTGCAAGGCCAGCCCGGTCATCGGGGAAAAGGGACTGTCCGATTATGTGTATTTCACCGTCAACCAGGTGCGCAAGGGCGGCGCCGTCCTCCTCTGCCTCCGGAAGGACGACGGAAGCGAGGTGTGGCGCAAGGAAATGGCGGAATCCGTTTCCAGCCCGGTGGCGATCTACACTGAGTTCGGGGACGGGAAGATTATCCAGTGCGATTCCAAAGGCAACATTTATCTTTTGGACGGCCTGACCGGGGATGTGCTGGGCCGCACGGCGGTGAACGGGACCATCGAGGCCTCGCCGGTGGTGTACAGGGATTTTTTCCTGATCGGCACGTCGGATAAAAACGCCGCCATGTACTGCTTCAGGATTCAGTAAACGCGCCTTGTCCGCCGCGCAAAAAAAGGGCTGTGACGCCCGGCCATCTTTAGTGATGCCGTTTTTCACAGCCCCTCTTTTTTTGTGCCGTCAGGATTCCCCGCCGTCCGTGGGGGTGATCCAGCTGGATTGCTCCAGCAGCATATCGCGGTGGCTGACCTCCGTGGGATATCCCTGCGCCTGCAGGAAAGAGCCGATGGCCTCCGCGATCGCGACGCTGCGATGGACGCCGCCGGAGCAGCCGATGGCGATAACCAGCCGGTGCTTTCCCTCGTCCCTGTAATGCGGGATCAGGAAGCCGAGCAGGTCTTTCCACTTCTCCATGAACGCTTTCGTGACCGGATGATCCATTACGAAGTCCCGCACGTCCGCGTCCCGGCCGGTATGCGGCCGGAGCTTTTCTATATAGAAGGGATTCGGCAGGAAACGCACGTCCGCCACCAGATCCGCCTGGCGCGGCAGACCGCGTTTGAATCCGAAGCTCATCACGTCCACCCGGATCGGCACTTCCCTCTGGCCTTCTCCCAGCGTGTTGTTCAGGGCTTTTTTCAGCGCCTGGGAATTCATGCCCGTGGTATCGATGACATAGTTGGCGACCTCCCGCAGGGGCTGCAGCCGGTTCTTTTCTTCCGCGATCGCCTGGGTCAGATTCATTCCTTCCTGACAGAGCGGATGATCCCGCCGGGTTTCCTTGTACCGGTTCAGCAGGGTATCATCGCTGGCTTCCATAAAGATGACTTCTATGGAATGGCCGAGCCGGGCCAGTTCCCGGAGCAGGCCCGAAACCGCCTGCGCGTCAAAAAATTCGCCGCTGCGCACGTCGACTCCGATGGCCACGCCGGAATACCGTCCCGTCGCCGAGTCAAACGCCTCGATCAGCCTGGGAATCATGATGGGGGGGATATTGTCAATGCAGAAGTTTCCTTTGTCCTCCAGGTAATGGACGCAGGCTGTTTTTCCCGCGCCGCTCTGGCCGGTAACAATCAGATATTTCATTTCGTCGCCTCTTTGCCGGAATAATCCTGTGCCGGGGTTTGCGGTCTCCGCCGCAGGCCGCTGCGGATCATGTACTCCCGGGAACGGAGAAGCGCGCGGGATTCCTTGACCTCCGCGACCACGGTGGAACCGAGGTCTTTTGCCATGTTCAGGTATCTTGCCAGATCCAGCTGACCTTCGCCGAAGCCGAGATGATTCGCGTTTTCGCTGCAGTCATGAATATGGAAGTGGCGAAGCCGGCCCCTGTGTTCAAGGATGAAGAGCTCGTCCCTGCCCCCGGTCCGGAAGCTGTGCCCGATATCAAAAGTCAGGCCGAAGCGTTCCGATTCCAGCAGAAGTTCGACGGCCTTCCTCTGGAAGGGATGGAAGCCGGAGGTGTTTTCGATGCAAAACACGGTATCGCTGCCCTCGAGCTCCTTCTCCGCCAGGTCCCTGAAGGCGCGTACATGACCAAGATAGATGTCTTCGCAGAAAGCATACAGATAGGTCTTGACCCCGTTGATCGAGGAGTATGTGCCGGGCAGCAGATGCATGTTGAGCCGCGGAAGATTCACCTCGCGGGCAAGCCTCATGGCCCAGACGGCGTTCTCAAGGCAGCCCTTGCGCATATCCGGGGAAAATTCAAAGGGATTGACCTGGTCATGCAGATGAACCGTGAAATCAACGCCGTACCGTTGCTTCAGCAGGCGGATCGTATCCGGCGTGATGCGGTCCGACTGGAACCAGGGAAAGGTCATGTTCATTTCCACGAAATCGAAACCCTGTTCCGCGCAGAAACGGGTCAGGACCTCGGGGTCGGTAAATTCCATCAGGGTAGGAATGCCACAGATCATATCCGCCTTCCTCTCCGGCATGCTTACTTCAGGATCGTGAGCCGTCCGACGGCGATATTCTGCCCGCTGCTCCGGTCAAACAGAAGGATGCCCGATCCGCTGACAGAGAAACGGATAGGCTCGTCCGTCTCATAATCGATCGCCCCGAACACCACCGAGGACAGGATGGTATCGCCCACCTTGATCTTCACGGTCGTTTCCATGCCCGCGGGCAGGGTGGAATAGGCGAGCCCCTCGATGTCTCCGGCGGGCGAGATCGGCAGGAATTCGGGCCGGATGCCCACGGATACGTTTTCGGAATCCAGATCGAAATCCGCACCGGCCTCAAACAGCGCTTTCCGTCCGAGGAAATCGATCTCCGCGGCGGCGGGGGCGCCCTTTTTCGCCACGGCCTCCACAATGTTCATGGAGGGATTGCCCACGAAATCAGCCACGAACAGGTTGGCCGGGTGATTGTATACTTCCAGCGGAGGCGCGTACTGCTGAAGCACGCCTTCGTTCATCATGCAGATTTTGGAGGAAAGCGTCATGGCCTCAAGCTGGTCGTGGGTCACGTAGACGAAGGTGGAAGCCGTATCCTTATGCAGACGCTTGAGCTCGGTGCGCATTTCACCGCGCAGTTTGGCGTCCAGGTTGGATAGTGGCTCGTCCATAAACAGCACCCGGGGCTTTGGCGCCAGCGTTCTGGCGATGGCGACGCGCTGCTGCTGTCCGCCGGAGAGCTCCGCCGGATACCGCTGCGCAAACTGTTCTATGCGCATGATCCTGAGCATTTCCGCCACGCGCGCCTTGATATCGTCTTTTCTCCATTTCAGCGTTTCCAGGCCGAAGGCGATATTCTGGGTGACCGTCATATGCGGCCAGAGCGCGTAGTTCTGGAACAGGAAGCCGACCTCACGCCTGGCGGGCGGGATATTGATGTTTTTTTTGCTGCTGAAGACGATCCTGTCGTCAAAACGGATCTCGCCCTCGGTCGGCGTTTCCAGGCCCGCGATCATGCGCAGGGTGGTGGTTTTTCCGCAGCCGGAGGAACCGAGGAGCGTGACGAAGGCCCCGTCTTCGATTTCCAGGTTCAGATTGTTGACGCCGATGAATTTGCCCCACTGCTTGGTAACGTTGGTCAATGTAATTTTCGGCATGATCAGTTTCCTCCTACGCCCTTGTCAATGGAAGCGCCTGTCAGCTTGTTGATCGTAAAATTGACAAGGAGAACGATGATGACGATGAGCAGGTTGATGCCGTTGGACATCTGCGTGACCGCTTTTTCGTCGAAGTACGAGAGCAGCGTGGTGATCAGCGTGCCGCTGGTGGTCAGAAGCACGAAAAGGGACAGCTCCCGCATGCAGGAAATGAACGGCAGCAGATAACCGCTGATGAAGGATGATTTCTGGATCGGGAAGAGGATCCTGAGCATACGTTTCAGCCAGGACGCGCCGACGATGACGGCCGCTTCCTCAATTTCGCCGGACAGTTGCATCATGGAGTTGGTCCCGCTGCGGGACGCGAAGGGCAGGTATTTGATCGCGCCGACGATGACCAGCAAAAGCAGCGTGCCCCGCAGGAAGGTAAGGCGCGTGGATACGGCAAGGAAAATCGCGCCGAAGGCCATGGAAGGCACCAGGTAGGGGAAGAAGGCGAGGCCGGAAACCAGGCCCGCGAGCCTGGTGCCGCGCTTCCTCGCCACCGCGTAACCGATCAGGATGCCGCAGGTGCCCACGATCAGGGAAACGATCAGCGACAGCTTGAGGCTGCCCCACAGGGCCTGCCAGATCATGCCGTTGAACAGGATGCCGTGGCCCGCGTTCACCGCGAAGCCGCCGATATCCTCGCGGCTCAGCCAGTATTTCAGCGTCAGGGTGGAATAATCGCCCTGCACCTCGCACATGGACTCGAGCGCGAAGGAGATGATCGGGAAGATGGCGATAAAGAAGAGCACGATCGCAAGGACCGCCGCGACGATTTTGTTGGCTTTGCCCAGCCTGATGTAGGAAACCTGGCCGGACTTGCCAGTAACGGTGGTGAAGGATTTCCGTTTGCCCGTGAACCACAGGTTGATGCCGAGCAGCATGACGCCGAACAGAATCAGCACGATGGTCATGACGAAGGCCTGGCCTTTGGTCGCCATCGTATTATACAGGGAGGAAAGCCGCGTGGACAGGACGAAGAAGTTGCCGGGCGAGCCGACGAACACCGGCACCGCGTAGGATGCCATCGTGCTGGAAAACACCAGAAGGACCGTGGAAAACAGCGCCGGCATGACGATCGGCACGGTGATTTTGCGCAGGATGCGTCCGCGGCTTGCCTGCAGGATCGTGGCCGCTTCCTCCAGGTTCGCGTCCATGTTTCTCAGCGTTCCGCCGATCAGGATATAGGCAAAAGGCGCGTAATGGATGCCCATGACCAGCGCGCAGGGGAAAATGCCGTACACCACCCAGGGGGGCACGCATATCCCCGTCAGGCTCTCGAGCATGCCGACGACGCCGGTGCCCACCCGGGAATTGGCGAATACGTTCTTCCACACGAGCGCCAGCGTCCAGGAAGGCATGATATAGGGGAAGATGAACACCGAAGAAAAGAATTTCTTGAAGTGAATGTCCGTGCGCGTGATCAGGAAAGCGAACGTTCCGCCCACCAGAATGGCGATCAGCGACGCGTACGCCGACATCCTCAGGCTGTTCCACAGCGGTTTCCAGAAGCTGGCTTTATCGGTGAGCAGCGTCTGAAAGTTAAGAAATGTCAGGTCCCCGTCGCTCAGCTTCGTATGCAGGAGCTGATTGTACTTCATGGCTTCCATTTTGCCGACCGTCATGGAGGAGCGGATGACCGAATAGATAGGGTACACCGTCAGCACAAGAAGGAGGACGGCAAAAAGCACGATCAGCACGTTGGCCTGTACCGAAAAATAGCTTTTGACGGCATAGAGCAGGTTGCCGACGCGTTTTTGCCCTTTTTTGTCGCTCTTATTCATAGCTTGCACCATCGTCTTTCGTCGGTCCCGAAGAAACGGGGAGGGAGGCGTTCGGGAAAAAGCCTCTCCTCCCCGTCCGTTTCAGAAGTTACTTGCTGGCGCACCACTGCTGAATCTGGTCGAATGCCTCGAAGTACACGTTCTGCACGTGCTCCGCGTCCTCAAAGACCAGGCAATCCTGCCAGAAGCTCAGCGGCTGGTCGCCGTAGGATTTGGCGTTTTCGCTGATGCCGATCGTATTGTTGACGGAATAGGTTCCCATCTGGCTGCCGAAGATGTTGTTGTAGCCTTCCTCGGAGAGCAGGTAGTTGATGTACAGGCAGGCGGCGTAGGGATATTTGGCGTTGGCCGCGACCATGCCGTAGATCGGGTACATCAGGCCGGCAAAGCCTTCGATGCCGTCGTTCGCGCAGACGGTGATGTTGCTGGCGTCCACGGAGCGCAGCTTGGAGAAGACGAACAGGCCGGAGGAACCCGCGGCGCCGCCAGCGATATCCGAGGCGATGGTGCTGTCCTTGGACACGAAGGTGCAGTTCATCAGGAATTTGTAGATCCATTCATAGGAGATGTTCGCGAATGCGCCGGTGTTCTCCCAGTCCTTGCCGTAGTAGCTTTTGTACGCTTCCGCCAGTCTGGCCTGCCACTTTTCGCTGGTCAGGCTGATCAGGAAGTTCATGCTGGACTTTTCATCCATCGGATTCTTGAACTCGGTGCCCTTGAACTCGGGTTCCGTGAACTGCCATACGTTCGTGAACAGCCGGGCGTCCTTGCTGCCGCCGTCGTTGTAGAAGAACAGGCGGTTCAGGTAAACGACGACCAGCGGATTCTGATCCGATTCGAGAATGCAGGCCTTGTATTCTTCGGGAGTATAGTTTTCCAGCCAGCCGGAAGCGATGGCGAAATTGGTGAGCATGAAGCAGTCCTGCAGCAGGACCACGTCGGCGCCGTACACATTGTTGCCGACTTCCTGCTCCAGCATTTCATAAATCTGGCTGTCGTTCGGGTTCTGGGTAACGATCTTGATGCCGGTCTTTGCAGTGAAGGTGTCTTCCTTGACGCGGGAGGTGTTGCTGTAGATGTGCAGTTCGTTGTCACCGATCTCCGCCTGCGCTTTGGCGAGCAGTTCATCCCAGCTCATGGAAGCGGCTTCCGCGATCGCCTTCTGCACATCTGTTTCGGCGGAAGCGAACGTGGGGATCAGGAGAGACAGGCAGAGGATCATCGCGGCAAGTAACGCTGTCTTTTTCATGGTTTTTCCTCCTCATAATGAAGTTGGTTATAGTGTTTAAACAGGCAGCCCTGTTTAAATTCTCAGTGAGGCGGGACCGCTGCTCTTGCGTTTTACCAGCTCCGGCAGGGCCAGATAATGCTCCGGAGGCGCGTCCGCGTCATCGGCGTGGCGGCGAAGGATATCGATCACCTTCTCCGCCATTTCCATCCGCGGCTGGGCGACCGTGGTCAGGCTCACCATGGGCAATCCGGCCGCGTCGATCCCGTCATATCCGATAACGGAAATCTGTTCGGGCACCCGCGTTCCCGCTTCGGTCAGGGCCTGAATCACGCCCAGCGCCATCATGTCCTTCACGACAAAGACCGCCGTGATATCATCCCCGGATTCGAGCAGGCGCCTGCCCTCAAGGTACCCGGCCCATATGGCGTCCATGTCCGCGTCATCGCTGAAAAACACACGCGCCGGCTGGCCGATTTCGGACATCATACGGCGGTAAACGGCCAGCTTGCCGGAGCGGGAGCTTGATTTTTTGCTGTCGCAGACCATGGCGATACGCCGGTGCCCGCCCTCGATCAGGGATCTGAGGGCCGCTTCCGTGCCGGCGGCGCTGTCCGAACAGACATAATTGACGGAATCATCCGTAACCTTTCCCCCGAGAAACACGACGGGCACGCGGCCGCGGGTACTCTCCCGAATCTCGGATATATCTTCCGAAACCGGGGAAATGACGATTCCCATGGCCATGGAATCGATCAGATTCTGAACGCACCATTTTTCCACGGCCCGGTCGTTGTTGGTGTCATACAGGATCAGGTGGAGAGCATGCCTGCGCGCGACTTCATTCAGTGATTTGTACATTTCGCCGTAGACCGACGAGACGTCCCGAAGGACGACGCCCACGGAACTGGAGGATTTGCGGGCAAGACTGCGGGCGAGAATATTCGGTGTGTAGCCGAGTTCCGCGGCTTTGCCGAGCACCAGCTTCTTCGTTTCCGTCCCGATGTCCGGATAATCGTTCAGGGCTTTTGAAACCGCCGACAGCGAGAGCCCCAACTCCTTCGCCAGCGTCCGCATTGTGACCGGTTGTCGTGGCATATATATTCTCCTAAAGCGCTTTAGTGAAATCTTGAATTTAATATAACATAACTTACTTCGGAAAGCAACACTTTTTTATCGATAAATTCGTGAATTTTTCCGATAAAATTTATGGGAATCAAAGGGGACTTTAGTCCCGGGGAGGAAGACACCATGATCTCCATAGGATACTACGCAGGCAAAGAATACCCGTCGCCCTTCTGCGCCATGGCCGTCAAAAGCGTCGCCGAGGCCCAGATCTGGCTCAAAAACCATCTGTCCTGGCTTGAGGAAGCTTCCTTCGGCTTCAGCATATGGGAAACGAATTCCTGGGACCGGGGGGCGGGAAAGCGCGCGGGCAAACCGCGGGTTTACCTCTCCTGGCAGCGGGACGGAAGGGAATGCTATGGCCGGCTTTTCAATCCCGAAACCGGCTGGCGCTTTGCCGTCGGGGAGGACAAAAGGATCCGCGAGGATTTCGCGGAGCGCGCCGGGGGATAAACGGGAAACCGGCGGAGAAGAAAAAAGATGGGATTGACGTTACGGAACATATCTGATAGTATTAATCCAACATAATTCATTGTCTGGAGGGACAGAATATGAAAAAAATCGCTTTCCTGCTTGCCTTTATGCTGTGTCTCAGCGCCGCCGCCGGCTTTGCCGCCGAACTGAAGCCCGCGAACGTGGTCGGCACCTGGTACTCCAATACCGCCACCAGCAGCTATGGCGAGGTGGTGCTCCTTGACCCCGTGCAGCTGGACCTGAACCGCGACGGCACCATGGCCTTGACCTACAAGGACGAAAAGATCCAGGGCACCTGGAACCTGTCCGGCGATAAGGAAACCGTGTATGTCAAGGCCGAATCCGGCGATTTGTTCACCGTCGAGCAGGACGAACAGGGCGGTCTTTGGATCAATATCAAAATGTTCAAGGGCCAGTTTTCTTCCATCTACCTCAACTGCGCTCTCAGCCGCGAGGTGACCCCGTTCTCCTGCGGCGAGCCCGTGGTCGCTGAAGAAGAAGACGCTTTCTACGGCACCTGGAAGGCCGCTTACAGGATCTATGACGAGATGCCCGGCGTTCTGGTGACCCTGCCCGAGGATACCGCCACGCTGACCGTCGAATTCGCCCAGGCCACCATGAAAGAGGCGGACCAGGACCCCGTGACCGTTATGACGAATTTCGCCGACGGCAAGCTGGTTTCCACCAGCGGGGATTCCCTGACCCTGACCGACAAGGATATGATGATCGTCATTGACGCCAGGGATCTGCTGGTCGAGGTCATCTATGACACCTATGTCTTTGTCCGCGTCGCCGAGGAAGCCGCTGAATAACCCCTCAACCTTGCCAACCCCGCCCGCGAAAGCGGGCTTTTTTTTGCGTTTTGTATCTGTTCAGTCCTGCGGACAGAACAGATACCGCGGGGGGTACCCGTACCCCCCGCGAACCCCCCGGGCGAAGAACGGAGTCCGGGGAAGG
>CADANQ010000044.1 GCA_902789365.1 uncultured Eubacteriales bacterium | reverse complement strand
AAACCCTATACCAACCCCAACCTGTACACCGAATTCACCGAACGGCCCGGCCCGGAGGAGAACTTCTTCATCTATATGAACTATGATTTCCTGGTGCAGGGAGCCGCCGATATCCATTACTGACAGAACGACGACCGGGGGCGCGCGTTTCATTATCTTTCGGAAGAAGGCCTGGAGATCTGCCGGAATACGGAATACACCGATCCGGAATCGCAGATCGTCCAGATCGTCTACAGCCTGGCCGCGGATAAGGAGAAACGAGAACAGGACGCCTATGCCGCGCTGGACGGCAAGATCAGCCGGGTGAAGGCGGTCAAAACAACGCAGGAGTTGACCACCCTGCTCCGGGAAGAAGGCTTTCTGATCAGCACGCCGTTTCTCAACACCAGCAATCAGCCCAGGATCAGCACGGATCTGTATCTCACAACTGTCGACAAAATTCAGGTGCTGCCTTTTCCGCCGAACACGGTGGGCAACGTAGAACCGGACAAGGAGGCCTCCCGCGAAAAGCTGGTCCGCATGGGGTACGGCGAGGAGGAAGCCCGGCGCCTGGTGGATGAAATCGCCCGGTATGACGATGATTTCACGGTCGAAGTGCCCGACTGGCTGCAAGCATCCGATGGCGTTTCTGAACCGGTGGTATCGCTGAAAGAGATCCGGGAAAACTGCCCGGTGCTGTACGCGCTGCTGACCGGCGTGGGACTTGCAAAGGAAGACGCCGAAACGAAGCCCGCGTATGAGATCGAGCCGCTCGGGCTTTCCGTGTTTCTGAAATGGTACACGGATGAAAACCTGGAGACCCTGAAGGCGATCGTCGCACTCCGCCTGTACGACGACACCGAGGAAGTGATGCATCGGGATTCGATCTACGCTATATACACTGACAGCGAGGAGATGGTCCTGTTTCAGGACATCATGGTGATAGCAGAGATCCCGATGACTCAGGCTTATGTCACGCACTATTGCCCGGAAGAAAAATGGGAGATGGCAACGGACCTGTTCGAGGAAACGCGCTCTGCCATGCGGGAGCGGATCCTGGCGAACACCTGGCTTAGCGAGGAATCAAAACAGAAAGCCATCGAAAAGCTGGAAGATATGGTCCTCTCACCGATCGTTGCCCCGGGCGGCAGCTTTGACTGCGGACCGGTGCTGGAAGCCCTTCGTAACTGCGATGACCTGCTGGACGCGGCCGCGCTGTGCCGCCGGTTCAAAAACCAGTGCCTGCTGCGTTATACGGGCGAAAAGATCGACACGAGCAATCCGTATACGAGCGGCATCGGCGTGATGGCCCTCGGAGGGCAATACCTGCCGCAGTTCAACATATTCTGTATCGGCGCGCCCGCGCTGAACGGATCCTTCTGCGATCCCACTTCCCGCGAAACGCTGCTGGGCACCCTCGGCATGCATATCAGCCACGAAGTCAGCCACGGCTTTGATTCCCTGGGCGCGATGCGGGACGTCACGGGCACGGGTACCCTGTTTACGGACGAGGACCTCAGGGTCTTTAACGAAAAAACGGCGTCCATCGCCTCGCTGCTGGACAAAGTTGAGACCGGGAACGGATACCATGTGATGGGCGATCAGGTGACCTACGAAGCCATGGCGGACCTGACGGGCATGTGCCTGATGCTGGACCTGGCGAAAAAGGAAGAGAACTTTGACTATGACGCGTTCTTCCGCGCCTTTGCCGGGTTCTATTTCCTCTATGATTACGGAAATGTCCATATGCCCAACGAAGCCGGCCGTGTGGACACTCATCCCCCGTATTATGTCCGTTTCAACTACACGGTGTCCCAGTTTGAGGAATTCTACCGGACCTATCCTTCGGTGACGGAAGGAACGCCGATGTATGTCGCTCCCGAAAACCGGATCCTGGCCTGGTAAACGGAAAAATGATATGGATTCCCGGCCGCGGTTCCCCTCTTTTCGGTTAAGGCATCACGGTTCATATAAACCATAGAAGGGAAGAGAGAAAAATGAAAAGAATCATCAGCGCGCTCATAACCCTGTGCCTCCTCATGGCCTGCTGCTCCGCGTGGGCGGACGACGCGGTTTCGGTGGGGAAACCCTATGCCAATCCCAATATGTACACCGTTTTCCCCGCCGACGAACGTCCGGGCCCGGAGGAGAACTTCTACCTTTACGCCAACTACGACGGCTTTATGGAGGCGGCCGCCAACAGCGGCAGCTTCAATTACTCCCAGGCGAGCAAAACGTATCAGATCCTTACGGAAGGGATCGGCGAGATCAGCCGGAATACGGAATACACCGATACGGAATCGCAGATCGTCCGTATCATTTACGGCCTGGCCACGGATAACGAAAAGAGGGAACAGGACGGCCTTGCTCCCCTGATCGCCCGCGTCGACCGGATCCGGTCTGTCAAAACCACGGAGGAACTGACCGCGCTGCTTCAGGAGGACGGCTTCCTGATCGATATGCCGTTTCTTTTCTGTGAATTCAAACCCGCATATGGGGACGAAGGGAGATACATCCTGTCCATCGTCAAATCCCCCATACTGGGCAAGCTGCCGCTGCCGGAGAACGCGACCCTGGAGGATATGATGGCGGGTGAGAAGCCGGACCTGGAAGAAGGTCGCCGGATACTTATGAAAATGAATTACTCCCGGGAGGAAGCCGATCGCCTGGCGGGGGAAATAGCCCGGTATGACGATGATTTTTTCACGGGAGAGCTGCCGGCCTGGCTGCCTGAGTACGATCCTCAGTTTTATCCGGTGGTATCGCTTGCTGAGATCCGGGAAAACTGCCCTGCGCTGTACGCGCTCCTGACCGCTGTGGGGCTGGTAAAGGAGGGCGCCGAAACGCAGCCGGTGTATCAGATCACCCCCAATGACCTCGGTATGTTCCTGAAATGGTACACGGACGAAAACCTTGATACCCTGAAAGCGATGGCCGCGATATGCCTGTACAAGAGCTCGCTGCTATTATTGGATCAGGAGATGTTCCGGGAATCCGCGGACTACAGTTCCAAAAAAACCGCAATGCATATGGCGTATGACGCGCTCAAACAGTTCGCCGAGGTCCCGCTGAACCAGGCCTATGTGACCCACTACTGCCCGGAAGAGATCTGGCGGACCGCGACAGAATTGTTTGCGGAAACAAAGGAAGCCATGCGGAACAGGATCACCGTGAACACATGGATGAGCGAGGAAACAAAACAGAGAGCCCTTGAGAAACTGGACAACCTTACCATGGGACAAATCGTGCCGCCGGGCGGGAATTTCGACTGTGGGCCCCTTCTTTCCGATCTTCAGGGCTGCGTCTCTCTGATGGACGCCGCGGCAAAGAGCAAGCGGTTCAACAACCGGTGCATGATGCGCTTTGCGGGAGAGGAGATCGTCCGGGAAAACCCGTACACGTCGGGGGATTTTCGTCTCGGTGTGCTCGCCGTAGGCGGGCAATATCTGCCGGAAAAGAACATATTCTGTATCGGCGCTCCCGCGCTGAGCGAAGGCATGTGCGATTACACTTCCCGGGAAACGCTGCTCGGCACCCTCGGCTACCATATCGGGCATGAGCTCTGCCACGGTTTTGATTTTCGCGGCGCTCAGTTCAACGTCGACCGCACCGGCCCTCTGTTTACGGAAGAGGACAACGCGGTTTTCACGGAGAAGGCGATGGCCGTCGCCGACAGGCTGAGCCTGATCGAGATCGGCGACGGTTTGATGCTGCAGGGGCCGCAGCTCATCACGGAAGCTCTGGCGGATTTGACGGGGCTGACGCTGATGATGGACCTGGCGAAACAGGAAGACAGCTTTGACTATGACGCCTTCTTCCGCGCCGCTGCGGTTTTCAGCTTTGATTACAGGCCCGGCATCGATGATTTCAAACCCGACTCGTACGGCCGTGTGAATCCCCATCCCCCGTACCATGTAAGGGTCAACTTTACCCTGGCGCACTTTGACGAGTTCTATGAAACCTATCCGACGGTAACGGAAGGCACGCCGATGTACATCGCCCCCGAAGACCGGACGCTGGTTTACTGATCCGGAGCGCAAAAAAGGTTCCGGCAGACATTCGGTTTCATCGCCTGCCGGATCCCTTTGACCGGTTATGTCTGATGATATACACAACGGAAAATATCGGGGCCGACGAAGCCCATTTATCCCGCGTTGACCCCAGACAGTTATGGTGCTATACTGAATCGAAGCAATTTGCAGAAAGGCGGAAGCAAACATGAAAAGGATCATCAGCGCGCTTATGACCCTGTGCCTCATTATGGCCTGCTGCCCCGCATTGGCGGACGAGGCGGCTTCGCTTGGGAGACCCTACGCCAACCCCAACCTGTACACCGTTTTCCCCGCCGAGCGCCCCGGCCCGGAGGAGAACTACTACTTTTACGTGAACTACGACAGGTTTGTGGATGTCTCCGCCGGCAGGACCCCATACCTTAACGACCAGGTAAGGCACGCGTACCACATTCTCGGATCGGCGGTTACCGATATTTCCAGGAATACGGAATATACCGATACAGACTCGCAGATCGTGCGTCTCCTTTACGGCCTGATCACGGATACCGAAAAGAGGGACCGGGACGGCCTTGCTCCCCTGATGTCCCGCGTCGACAGGCTCCGGGCTGTCAAAAACACGGAGGAACTGACCGCGCTGCTTTTGGAGGACGGCTTCCTGATCAGTGTGCCGTTTCTGCGCTGCAACATCCAGAAATCATACACGGATCCGAGTCAGATCGTTGTGAGTATCGCTAGAGACATGCTGCTGGAGCAGCTGTATTTGGAAGACGGGGCGACGAGTTGGGACACGGAACCGGCTCGCCAGATGCTTTTGAATCTGCGCTACAGCGAGGAGGAGGCCGATCGCCTGCTGGCTGAAATCGTCCGGTATGCCGAAGATTGGGGCGGGGATGTAGTACCGGAGTGGCTGCCTCTGGACGGTTCGCCGATATCGCTTAAGGATATCCGGGAAAACTGTCCGCTGCTGTACATGCTTTTGAACGCCGCGGGACTGGTAAAGGAAGGCGCCGAAACGCAGCCGTTGTACGAGGTCGATTATGACAGTTTATTATCGTTCCTGTCATGGTACACGGATGAAAACCTGGAGACCCTGAAGGCAATGGCCGCGCTGTGCCTGTACAAGGATGCGACGGTCGCGCTGGATACTGAGACATACCATGAATCCACTTTTTACCGCAGCATGCCAACCGAAGAAGAAGCCGCGTTTGCGGTGATCAAACATCTTGCCGAGATCCCGATGAATCAGGCCTATGTGACTCATTACTGTCCGGAAGAAACATGGCGGACCGCGACAAACATGTTTGAGGAAACGCGGGAGGCCTTGCGGAGCAGGATCGCCGCGAACACATGGATGAGCGCGGAAACAAAGCAGAGAGCCATGGCGAAGCTGGACGATCTTGTCATGGGTCAGATCGTGCCGCCGGGCGGAAATTTCGACTGCGGAGAGCTTCTTTCCGAACTTCAGGGCTGCGAAACCCTGATGGACGCCGCGGCAAAGTGCAGGCGGTTCAGCAACCGGTGCATGATGCGCTTTGTGGGAGAGGAGATCATCAGGGAAAACCCGTACACTTTGGGAGATTCCAGTCTCGGCGTGCTCGCCATAGGCGGGCAATACCTGCCGGACAGGAACATGTTCTGTATCGGCGCCGTCGCCCTGAGCGACGCCCTGTGCGATTACACTTCCCGGGAAACGCTGCTGGGCACCCTCGGATGGCATATCGGGCATGAACTCTGCCACGGTTACGACTTCCTGGGCGCGCGGTACAACGCCGACCGCACCGGTCCCCTTTTTACGGATGAGGACAACGCTGTCTTCACGGAGAAGTCGATGGCCATCGCCGACAAACTGAGCCGGATCGAAAGCGGCAACGGCGTGATGCTGCAGGGCCAGGTTCAAGTCGTCGAAGCCATGGCGGATATGACGGGAATGACCCTGATGCTGGACCTGGCGAAACAGGAAGAAAACTTTGACTATGACGTCTTCTTCCGCGCCTTTGCGGTATTCTGCTTTGATTACTCTCCGGGGGATGACGACCGTCCCGACAGCACCGGTCATGTGAATCCCCATCCCCCGTATCATGTACGGGTCAACTTCACCCTGGCGCACTTTGACGAGTTTTATGAGACCTATCCGACGGTAACGGAAGGCACGCCCGTGTACATCGCCCCCGAAGACCGGGTGCTGGTCTACTGATCCTTACAAACCGTCGGGTATGAATCCCCCGGCAGGCGGCTGCCGGGGAAAATAATTTTTCTTTGCTCAGGATCGAAGTTATGATATCATAACTTTGCAAGTCATGGAAAGGAAGGGGCAATCATGAAAAGGTTCATCTGCCTGCTCGCTGCTCTGTGCCTGGCGGCGGGATGCTCTTTGGCAGGAGCGGATAATCCGGAGTTTACCGAAGGAGAGCGTCAGGCGCTGGAGACTTTGGCGCGGGAGCTGGAAAAGGACGCCGCAAGGCAAATCGCCGCCTTCGGCGAGGTCACCGATCTGTATCCGGAACTGCCGGCTTCCGCCGCCGCGGATACGGACAGCTTTCCCGAGAAATTTGACCTGCGGGAGAGGGGCATCCTGACCCCGGTGAAATCCCAGAGTCCCTGGGGCACGTGCTGGACCTTCGGCACCTCGGCGGCCTGCGAAACCAGCCTGCTGAGCATGCTGGGCCTGACCGCGGACGAATACCGTGAGAAATACGGCGTGGATATGGATATTTCCGAGCGCCACCTGGCCTGGTTCACCGCTTTCCCGCTGCCGGAAGTGTCAGCGTACCCGGAAGGCGAATATCCCTATGACGCGTCCCAGGCCGGGGAGGGCACCCGCTTCAGGGAGGGTGATTTCCCCCTGATGATCGGCGGTACCTATATGCTGTCCGCTTCCAGCCTGGCGATGGGGATCGGCGTCGTCGCCGAAAGCATCGCGCCCTATGAGAGCAACAGCCCGCTCCCCGAAGGAGAATCGGACCTCCAGAAAGGCGACTGGTCCCTGCCGGAAGAATACCGTTTCCTCCAGAGCTTCCAGCTGAAGAACACCAACATACTGCCCTCGCCGGCCGGGAAGGACGAAAACGGCGCTTATGTCTACCGTCCGGAAGCAAACGCCGCCATCAAGCGGGAGCTGATCAACGGCCGCGGCGTGGCCGGCGCCTACCTGGCAGGCAGCGGACAACCGGAAAAGCCCAAGGAAGAACGGCGCGCCGAGATAGAAGAAAGCCTGGTGTATTATGATGGCCTCACCGACGAAGAAAAGGATATCCTGATCGGAATCCAGGTAGAGGACATCGATCCGGAAACGCTGCCCGATGAACTGCTGCGGAAGCTCGTGCGGTTCCGCTGCATGCTCTTTGGTTACGGCGAAGAGACCTATGTCATTTCCGAGCTTTCGCATGAAGACCTGGCCCTGCTGACAAAAACCAACCAGTTCGGCCTCTTCCAACCGGATGAGATCCGCCGGAACATGGCTGAAGCGGAGGAACGCCGGGTCCTGTTCTTCATCGGCGAGGATCCGGTCATCTGGGCGCAGTATTCGGCGAAGCCCCTCCAGCCGACCCATGCCACCCTGATCGTCGGCTGGGACGATACCTTCCCCGCGTCCTCCTTCCCGGAAGGCCATCGGCCGCCGGCGGACGGCGCATGGATATGCAAGAACAGCTACGGCAAGGACTGGGGCATGGATGGATATTTCTACCTGTCCTATTACGACCAGACCCTGGGCTCGTTCCAGACCTTCGAGTTTGCAAACGACGAGGACCTGCAGAAGCTTACGACCTTCGGCATCCTGCAGCATGATTACATGCCCGCCGAAATGATTACATCCACCCTGTACGACACGCCGGTCTACGCGGCGAACGTCTTTGCCGTCGGTGATAAGCAGAACGTGCTCCGGTACGTCTCCGCCATGACCGGCGATGCGAACACCCGGGTCACCGCATCCGTGTGGCTGCTGAATGCGGACGCCGCCTCCCCCACGGACGGAAAGCTGCTGGCCAGCGTGACGGACACCTTCTCCTATGCGGGCTACCACCGGATGGACCTGCCGGCGAGCCTGCTGCTGCCGGCGGGAGCCCGCATCGCCATTACCGTGCTGCAGCGCGTGCCCGCCGGGGACAAGGTGAAATACGCCCTGGTGAACACCTCCGGCCAGGCACAGACCTCGCCGCACGCTTATACCCGCTGGTACGTCGGCGTGGTCAACCCCGGAGAGAGCTACGTCAGCTTTGAGGAAGGCCGGTGGCTGGATTGGCGGACCGTGCTCGATGCCGTTTCGGGAGAAGGGGATCGCGCCTGCATCGCTTATGACAACCTGCCCGTCAAGGGGTACGTTTATTCCCTGGATGAGATTATGGCGGTCCACGACCTGGATAACCGTATACCTGCCGCCGGGGGTGAAGCCGCCATCTGTCCTGACTGCGGGTATGTCCTTGAGATCCCCGAGCCGTAAGATGCGCTGACGGACAATCGGGACAAAACATGAATAAATCCATCGGTCTGTTCATTGTCCGGTGTCTCCCGTCGGCCTTCCGCCTGCATGGGCAGACAAAGCGTCCTCGGCAGGAAGGCCTGTCGGGGGATGCTGATTGTTTACGGTGAAACCTGGGAATAGCAAATAAGTGCAAACCATGGAAGTGTTGAGCGGCTATTCGGTTCATTTGTCTCCCCCGGGACCTGTACGGTTTCAGGGGATTCTTTTTTTGCCTGCTCTGATCCTTTTTATTGGCGGATGCCTGCCGCTCCTGTTTTTTTGGGGTGGATAATTGTCAGAATGTAAAAACCCATACTGACGGTTGTTAAAATAATATCCGATCTATACGAACAGTTTGTTCACTTTCCGCCTTCGGTGAATTATAATAATGAGCGGAAGCACAGAGGAGGCGGACACATGAAGATGATGCTGGCGGAGAACATCCGCGTTTTCCGTAAGGAACGGTCGCTGACACAGGAACAGCTTTCCGAAGCGCTGGGGGTGACCGCGGGCGCGGTATACAAGTGGGAGGCGAATCTATCAATCCCGGATCTTAAGCTGATTATCCGGATGGCGGACTTTTTCGATGTCTCCGTGGATGCGCTGCTGGGCTATGAAATAAAGGACAACCGTCTTGAAGCAACGGTAAAGCGTTTACGGGAATACCGCCGCTTAAAGGATCGGGAGGGGCTGGCGGAGGCGGAGAAAGCGCTTAAAAAATTTCCGCACTCCTTTCAGATCGTCACCGAAAGCGCCGCGCTGTACCTTGCGTTCGGTATTGACAGCGGAGACAAGGCGCTGTTTCGGCGGGCGCTGGAGCTTCTGGAGCAGTCCCGCCTGCTGCTTGCGCAAAACGAGGATCCTGAGATCAATGAGCAGACGATTTACGGGAGAATCGCGGATACGTATCTGGGACTGGGCGAAACGGACAAAGCCATAGCGATGTGGAAAGCCCATAACGCCGGCGGGCAGTACAGCCACGAGATCGGGAATAACCTGGCCCAAAGCGATCATGTGGAGGAGGCACGGCGGTTTCTGTCGGAAGCTCTTTTGAAGCATGTCTCCGAGCTTGTCACCACGATCATCGGATATATGAACGTATTTTTTCACAGCGACGATCATGCTTCCCTGCAGGCGATCCTGGTTTGGGGAACCCGGCTTCTTTTGGGTCTGAGGGCAGGGGATAAGCCGAACTTTTTTGACAGAATATGCGCCGCGCTTCTCGCTTCCCTTGCCGGGTCGCAGTTTCTGTCAGGGCAACGTGACGAGGCGCGTGACACACTGAAAAAGGCCAAAGAGCTTGCCGCATTCTTTGACGCTTCTCCCAGCTATGACGAAAGCGATATCCGCTTTGTCACACGCGTTGAAAGCGCCGGCGCCTATGATAACCTGGGGGCGACGGCCATGGACGGTGTCAATCTTGCGGTAAACCATTTTGAGAATGAAGAGCTTGCCGCTCTTTGGAAATCCATTGCCGATCAGGAGGGTATTCATGGGTAAGAAAGAAATTCAAGCGATGCGGCGCCCTTTTATCAACGAACTGTTTCGGAATAACAAATTCAATCTGGCGATGACCCTGATCTCCGCCCTGTTCGGCGCCGGGGCGGAGCTGGTAATATCCTGGCTCATCAAAGAGGTCGCCGACCTGATCTCCGGTACAGGTCCCTACGGTTTCGGCACGCTGTTGATGATCGCGGGAGGCGCGTTTGCGCTGTTCGGAGTGGGATGGATCCTGGACAGGACATTCCTTTCCGAGTTCCGGGCAAAGGCGATGAAGCAGTACCGGGAATACGTTTTTGACCGTCTTATGGAAAAAGGCATTCAGGCCTTTTCCGGCGAGAACAGCTCGCTTTATATCTCCGCGCTCTCCAATGACGTGAACACGATCGAAACGGACTTTATCGGGCGCCTGCAAAACACGATCCAGTCCGGCATCGCGTTTGTAGGCGCGCTGGGCCTGATGCTTTGGTGCAGCCCGCTGCTGACGCTGATCGCCATCGGTTTCTCCCTGCTGCCCATCATTGTGTCCGTGGTTTTGGGAAACAAGGCGGCGGCGGCTGAAAAAAACGTTTCCGATCAAAAAGAGAGCTATACCGGCATGCTGAAGGACGCGCTGACGGGCTTCTCGGTGATCAAGAGCTTTAAAGCGGAGAAAAGCATCGCCGGACTGCATGATCAGAGCAACGGGAACGTGGCGGAAGCCTCGAAAAAACGCACGAAGGTGAACATACTGGTAACCTATTCCTCTGGCCTTGCGGGATCGATTCTGCAGTTCGGCGTGTTCTTTGTGGCCGCCGCGCTGGCGCTTTCCGGCAGGGGTATCACCGCAGGCACCGCCATTGTGTTTGTTCAGCTGCTGAACTACGTGCTTGCCCCTATCCAGGCGTTCCCGACGTTTTTTGCCGGCATGATGGCCTCCTTCGGCCTGATCGACAAGCTGGCACAGGCGCTTAACAAAAACGTTTCCGACGACGGAGAACAGATCCCACCGCGTCTTAACGAGGGGATCGCGGTCAGGAATCTTGCGTTTGCCTATGAAGAAGGAAAGCCCGTGCTGTGCGGCGTGGACATGGAAATGCGCGCCGGAGGCTGCTACGCGCTGGTGGGCGGTTCCGGCAGCGGCAAATCGACGATCCTGAACCTTATGATGGCGTCCTCGAAAAACTATCGGGGCGAGATCCTCTATGACGGGAAAGAACTCAAAAACGTTTCTGCCGGCTCGCTCTATGACCTTGTGTCCATCATTCAGCAGAACGTGTTTGTATTCAACAGCACCATTCGCGACAACATCACCATGTTCTCCGAGTTCCCGGAAGAGGAAATCGACCGTGCCGCGCGTCTGTCCGGGTTGAAAAAGCTCATCGACGAAAAGGGGGCGGACTATCTCTGCGGTGAAAACGGCTCCGGCCTCTCCGGCGGCGAGCGGCAGCGGATCTCCATCGCCCGGGCGCTGCTGCGCAGGACGCCCGTCCTGCTTGTGGACGAGGCCACGGCGTCCCTGGACGCGGAGACCTCCTTTGAGGTGCTGGACGCAATTCTGAAGCTGGACGGCTACACCCGCGTCATCGTCACTCACGACCTGGACGAAAACATCCTGCGCCGCTGCGCCGGCCTGTTCGCGCTGAAAAAAGGCGTCGTATCGGAAAACGGCACCTTCGACGAACTGATGGAGAAAAAAGGCTATTTCTATTCCCTTTACACCGTATCCGAGGGGAAATAAGCCTGCATACTTTCGGGACGCCATTTTATCCGGGAACCGGATACTGATACGCTTATGTTTTTTGACGGTCATCTCAAAGCGCTGGAAATCTTCCGGATCTTTGAAGACACGCTGTACGAAACTTTCCCGAACGTGAACAGGCGGATACAGAAAACACAGATCACTTTTTACAACGCGCATGTATTCGCGTGCGTTTCCTTCGCGCACGTCAGGCGGAAGTGCGAGCTGCCCGACGGGTATATGGTGATCACCCTGGGGCTTCCCGCGCCGCTCTTTTCGGACCGGGTGGCGGCAAGATCGCAGCCGTACCCCCGCAGGTGGACGCATCATATCGTTGTCAGCGGGCCCGATGACCTGGACGAAGAGCTCTTTTCATGGGTCGGGGAGGCGTATGCCTTCGCGGACGCGAAATAATGTCTTCCCGGGCGGACGAAACGCGGGCTGTCACGCTTTCGTCCCGCGGCTCCGCCCCGATGAAGGATCAGAACCGAAGGAACTTCTGCACATCCGCCTCGCTGCCCAGCAGGATTACCCTCTCCCCCCGGATAAAAGCGTGGGAAGGCCCGGGCATGGGGTCCAGCGTTCCGTTTCGCCGGACCGCCAGAATATTCAAACGGTATTTGGGGCGGACCGCCAGGTCCATCAGGGTATGCCCGATCCAGCTTTCGGGTATATCCGTTTCATAGATCGCGTGGTCCGGCGAAAGACTGATATAATCGAAAATATGTTCGCTGCTGTACCGTACCGCGGCCCATTCGGCCATCTGTTTTTCGGGATAGATTACCTCGTCCGCCCCGCAGGACAGAAGAAACTGGGCATGAGCGTCCCTTGAAACGCGCGCCAGCACAAAAGGCGCGCCGTTTTTTTTCAGCAGTGACGTAATTTCCAGGGACGCCTGCAGGTCATGGCCCATGGTCACGACGCAGATATCAAAATCCTTTACGCCCAGGGCCCCGATCAGGGCCGGATCCGCTGCGTCGCCGATCTCGGCGCTGGTTACATAGCCGAGAGCGTCCTGCACCTTTTTTTCATCCTTATCGACGGCCAGCACCTGGTGATGGAGGGAATTCAGTTTTTGCGCCATATGACGGCCGAATCGCCCAAGGCCGATCAGCAATACGTTTTTCATTTCCGCCTCCCGGGTTCTTTTTGCGCTTTGCGCCTTTGATCGTCGGTTCCCGACTTTATCAGTTTAACATGAATGCCGTCAACGCGGTGTTAAGCATTCTTATCCCGCGTTAAAACGCCGTTAAAAACGCGAATGGCCTTTTTTGTTCTTTATACGGTTTTAATATGAGCGTCCCGGCTTTATTCCCGTCTTTATGGAAGATATGCTATAATAAATCAAAATTCATTGGGAGAGGTGAACGTATGCCGGACAGGAAAGCCGAAGCGGAACGCATTCTGGTATGCGTTTCCGCCTCCCCCACCAGCGCGGACGTAATCCGCCGGGCATCAGCCCTCTCTCACGCCCTCGGAGCGGAGCTGATCGCCCTTTATGTCGAAAATACCGATATCCGGGATGAGGCTCAGTCCCGGGCGGTGCATGACCACCTGGCCCTTGCGGAGCGTTACGGAGCCCGGCTGACCACGATTTACGGCGACGATCCCGCCACGGCCATCGCCCAATACGCCCGGGTCAGCAGGATCACAAAAATCGTGCTGGGCAAAAGCCCCCGGCGTCGCAGTCCCTTCCTGACCGGCAAGACCCTTTTATCCCGTCTGAACGAGCTGGCGCCGGATGTGGAGATCATCATCGTTCCCAATCGTCTTAAATCCGACGACCGGCGTTTTGCCTTTGCGAATATTCTGCGGGGAGAACGCCTGTCCTTAAGCAATCTTATAAAAACTCTTTTCATCCTTGCGGCATGCACCGGGGCGGGTTTTCTGTTTTCCGGCGTCGGCCTTGCGATTACCAACATCGTTCTGATTTATATTCTGGGCGTGATGGGCGTGGCGCTTCTGACCACGGGGCTGGGATACAGCCTGCTCTCCTCCCTGCTGGCCGTGCTGATATTCAATTTTTTCTTTACGGAACCGTATTATTCCCTGGCTTCCAGTCCGGACTACCTCGCCACGTTCGCCGTGATGTTTGCCGCCGCCCTTCTGTCCGGTTCCCTTACCAGCCGGATCAAGGCCCAGTCCGTTCTGACAGCCAACAAGGCGTACCAGACGGAGGTCCTTTTATCCACCAGCCAGCTTTTGCAAAAAGCGGAGGACAGGGACGCCATTCTTCGTGTGGCTCAGCGTCAGCTGAGCCGGCTGCTGGAGCACAGCGTTCTCTGCTACGATCTCGTAAACGACGAACTCTCGTCCGAACCGGCGCTTCTCGAGATCGACCGGGACGGCGGCTTTGCGGACGTGCCGCTCATGCGGGAGAAGGATATCGCCGCATGGACGGTAAAGAACAAGAAACACGCCGGACGCGGTACGCAGATGCATCCGGAGGCAAAATGCCTGTATATGGCCGTCTGCGGCGAGGACAGGTTGTGGGCTGTCATGGGTATCCGGGCGGACAACGATCCCGTGATCGACGAATACCGCAAAAACCTGATGATTTCCATCCTGGACGAATGCGCCCTGGCCCTTGAAAAGGACCACATGACCCGTGAAAAACAACGCATGGAAGAAAGCGCCCGTCAGGAAGCTCTGCGGGCCAACCTGCTGCGGGCCATCTCCCACGACCTGCGCACACCCCTGACCAGTATATCCGGCAACGCGGCAATCCTTTTGGAAAACCCGGAACAGCTGGGCGACAGCAAGCGGACGGCGCTTTACGAATCCATCTACGATGACGCGATCTGGCTGAACGGTCTGGTGGAAAACCTGCTGACCATCACCCGCACCGAGAACGGCACCATGAAGCTGAACCTTCAAACGGAACTGATCAGCGACGCGGTGGAGGAAGCCCTGCGGCACCTGGACCGGAACGCGTCCGAACGCAGGATCGTTACGGAACCTTCAAACGAGATGCTCCTCGTAATGATGGACGCCGGATTGATCGTTCAGGTATTGATTAACCTGATCAATAACGCGGTGAAATATACGCCTGAAGGCGCCGTCATCACCATAGGCACATCGCGCGAGGAAGACAAGGCGCTGGTATGGGTGGAGGACGACGGTCAGGGCGTTCCTCCCGGGGATGAGGACAGGGTGTTCGACATGTTCTATACCGGCGTCAAACGTTCGGCCGACAGCCGACGGGGTATCGGTCTGGGGCTGGCCCTGTGCCGTTCCATCGTTCAGGCCCACGGTGGAGAGATCCGCATGAAAAACATCCGGCCTCACGGAGCGAGATTCTATTTTACCCTTCCTCTTGCGGAGGTGAAAACATATGAACAGTAAAGCGGCCATCCTGATTGTGGAAGACGACGCCGCGGTCCGGAACCTGATGGCGGTCACGATGGAGACCCAGGGGTATATGTACAGTCTTGCAAGGACCGGAAGTGAAGCGCTGATCGAAGTGACGACACACCGGCCGGATATCATGCTGCTGGACCTGGGCCTGCCGGACATGGAAGGCGTCGATATCATCCGAAAGGTGCGAACCTGGAGCGCGATGCCCGTCATTGTCATCTCGGCCCGCAGCGAGGACGCGGACAAGGTGGAAGCGCTGGATGCCGGGGCCGACGATTACCTGACCAAGCCGTTTTCGGTGGACGAGCTGCTGGCCCGCCTGCGGGTGGCGCTGCGCAGGCTGCACACGTCAAAGTCCGCCGACGGGGAGAGCACCGTTTATGAAAACGGCAGCCTGCGCATCGATTACGCGGCGGGATGCGCTTACCTGAACGGCAGCGAGATCCACCTGACGCCGATCGAATATAAGCTGATCTGCCTGCTGGCGAAAAACACCGGCAAGGTGCTGACCCACAACTATATCCTGAAGGAAATCTGGGGGAATTTTACGGCCTCGGACATGGGATCGCTGCGCGTATTTATGGCCATGCTTCGAAAAAAGCTGCAGACCGGCAGCGACGCTCAACCTTTCATCCAGACCCATATCGGCATCGGCTATCGGATGCTGAAAACCGAAAAAGGGACGGAGGAGACGCCGTGATCGTCTTTCGCAAGGGGAAAAGCAGAGAAAAGAAACACCGTCCCGAAAGCATTTTGGTTTTCGGTTTTTTGGCGCTGATCTTTCTGGGCACAGTTATGCTGGCGCTTCCCGTTTCGACCCGCAGCGGAAAGAGCATCGGCCTGTTTGACAGCCTGTTTACGGCGACCTCCGCGGTTTGTGTTACGGGGCTGGTGGCGGTGGACACGGGAACCGTGTTTTCTTTCTTCGGCCAGGCGGTGCTGCTGGTCCTCATCCAGGTGGGGGGCCTGGGCTTCATGGTTTTCGCGACCATGATCATGGTGATGCTGGGCCGCAGGATCTCCCTGAAAGGGCGTATGCTGATCCGGGAATCCATGAACGGCGCTTCCCTGTCCGATCTGTCCGTACTTACAAAACTGTACCTCCTGCTGGCGCTGGGGATCGAAGCCGTCGGCACGGCGCTGCTGGCAATCCGTTTCGTTCCGCTTTACGGCTGGCGGCACGGGCTCTGGGTGTCTCTCTTTCACGCAGTCAGCGCATTCTGCAACGCCGGCTTTGACCTTTTCGGGCATTTTTCCAGTCTGACCGCCTTTTCCGGCGATCCTCTCGTGCTTATCACCGTGTCCCTGCTGATTATCCTGGGCGGTCTGGGATTTTCCGTGATTCTTGAAACGATTCGTTGCCGGGAAGGTTTCCGTTCCCTGTCCCTGCACACGCGCATTGTGCTGACCCTGACCGGCATCCTGCTGGCGGCTGGCACACTCGTTTTCCTGTTTGCGGAAGGGACGAATGCCGCTACGCTGAAGGAGCGAGGCGCCGGAGAGAAGGCGCTGAACGCGTTCTTCCAGTCCGTCACAATGCGTACGGCGGGCTTCAATTCCTTTGATCTTTCCCGGATGCGGGACGGCTCCAAGCTTTTCAGCACATTGATGATGTTCATCGGGGCCTCCCCCGCCTCCACCGGCGGCGGCGTGAAGACCACCACCACCGCTGTGCTGTTTTACCTGATGCTGAATGTCATCCGGGGCGAAAACGAGGTGAACGCCTCCCGGCGCAGGCTGTCACAGGATACCGTCCGCAGGGCCCTCGCGGTCATCACCCTGTTTCTGGCCGTACAGATGACCGGCACGCTGCTGATCTCCTTTATCGAGGACGGACGTTTTTCCCTGGCGGATATCTGGTTTGAGACGGCGAGCGCCATGGGTACGGTGGGCGTATCCGCCATCGGGACGCCGAACCTTTCGCCCGCGGGCCGCGCCGCGCTGCTTCCCATGATGTTCCTGGGCCGTGTCGGGCCCCTGACCCTGGCCCTGGCGCTCTCCGGGAGGATCGGCAGAGTTCGTCAGGTTTCCAAATACCCGGAAGAAAAAATCATGATCGGGTAAATGCCGGGCAGCGATACAAATCACGTTTGCGGCGAAAAAAACAGGCCGGGCATGGCCCGGTCCCGTTTTTTTATGGCGATTATTTGCCTGTTATTCAAACTGCGCGGCGTACAGCCGGTGGTAAACGCCTTTTTTTGCCATCAGGGATTCATGGGTTCCCTGCTCCACAACGTCGCCGTGGTCCAGCACCAGGATCAGGTCCGCGTTGCGTATCGTCGACAGGCGATGCGCGATGACAAAGCAGGTTTTCCCCTTCATCAGGTCCCGCATGGCTTTCTGGATTTCCCTTTCCGTACCGGTGTCCACGTTGGAGGTCGCCTCGTCAAGGATCAGCATGCGGGCGTCGTACAGCATGGCTCTGGCAATGGTCAGGAGCTGTTTCTGCCCCTTGGAGATGTTCCCGCCGTCCTCGCTGATCACGGTGCGGTATCCCTCCGGAAGCCGCATGATGAACGGATGGATATGCGCCGATCGGGCTGCGGCCGTGACCTCCTCCATGGTGGCGTCCGGCTTTCCGTATGCGATGTTTTCAAAGATTGTGCCCCTGAATACCCAAGTGTCCTGCAAAACCATCGCATAGGCGCGCCTCAGGCTGTCCCTCGTCAGCGTGCGGATCTCTTTCCCGTCCACGAATATCTCACCGGCCGCCGGGTCGTAAAAGCGCATGAGCAGGTTGATAATGGTTGTTTTTCCCGCCCCCGTCGGGCCGACGATGGCCACCAGTTTGCCGGCCTCCGCCCTGAGGCTCAGGTCATGAAGCACCGTCTTTTTTTCGTCGTACCCGAAGGCGACGTGTTTCAGTTCCACCTCTCCGCGCACACTCTTCAATTCTTCCGCGCCGGGAAGGTCCGCCGTTTCCTCGTTCTCGTCCAGCAGCGCGAACACCCGCTCCGCGGCCGCCAGGGCGGAAAACAGTTCGTTGATGATGTTGGCGATCTCGTTGATCGGGCCTGAAAATTTTCTGGAATACAGCACAAAGGACGATATGGATCCGAGCGTGATGATATTGTTCATGTACAGCACCGATCCCAGCAGGGCGATCAGGCTGAGGGTTGCGTTGTTGATGAATCCCATGGTCGGGCCAATGGTGACGCCATAGCGGTCCGCCTCCCAGTAGGCTTCGGCGGAATTTGTGTTCACCTCTTCAAAGCGCTGTTCGGCATGATCCTCATAGGCGTACGCCTGGATGGTCTTCTGGCCGGAAAACATTTCCTCAACAAAGCCGTTCATCGCGCCGTAGGCCCTGGACCGGCGGGCAAAGCGCGGCTGGGTTATTTTGCGCATGTGGGAGGTATAGATAATCGCCGCGGGAACGCTGAAAAGGGCCACCGCCGAAAGGGGCAGTGAAATGCGGATCATCATGATCACCGAACCGACGACCGTTACGACGCTTGTCATGATGGAGGCCACGTCCGTCGCGAGGCATGTGGAAATGACGTCGATATCATAGCTGACCCTGCTGATGATGTCGCCGCCGGCGTGCCTGTCGAAATACCCCACCGGCAGGCGCATCAGCTTGTCAAAGACCTGCTGGCGCATGCGTCTTGCGGCCCTTTTTGAGATATTCATCATCAGCGTGTGGATAACGACGCTCAGAAGAGACGACGCCAGGTAGCAGAAAAGCATCCTGACGGCGTAATAGGATACGCGTTCAAAATCCACCTTGCCCTTCCCCGCGGCAGCTTCGTTGATGGCGTGCCCCGCCAGATCCGGCCCCTGCAGCTGGAGAAGATTGGACAGGATGCAAAGGACCCAGACCGCCATGATCAGCCATTTGAAGGGACCGAGGAAGGCGATTGTGCGCCGAAGGGCGCTTTTGCTGTCCTTCGGCTTATGCATGACGGAATCACGCTTTGCCATTACATCGCCTCCCCCATCTGCGTCCGGCAGATCTCGCTGTAAACGGAATTGCTCTTCAAAAGCTCCTTGTGGGTGCCGCTGCCGATCATCCGTCCTTCCTCCAGAACCAGAATCCTGTCAAGATTCATAATGGATGAAACCCGCTGAGCGATGACGATGGTGGTCGCGTTTTGGTAATGCTCCCGGATCGCGTGCCTGAGGGACGCATCGGTGCGGTAGTCCAGGGCCGAGGAGGAATCGTCAAGGATCAGGATCTCCGGCTTTGCCGCAAGGGCCCTGGCAATCAGGAGGCGCTGCTTCTGACCGCCGGAAAAATTGGCCCCGCCGATATCCGCCCTGTGTTCATACCCGTCGTCATATTCCTCGATAAAACCGGCTGCCATGGCATCCCTGGCCGCCGCCCGCATCATATCCCCGTTCACCTTCCGGCCGAAGACGACATTTTCCTGAATGGTATCGGCAAAAACGGTGTCATTCTGAAAGACCGTTCCGAATTTGCTTCTCAGTTCCTCGGGCTGATAGCCGCGCACGTCCCGTCCGTCCACGTACACATGGCCCTTCTGCGGGTCGTAAAACCGCATCAGCAGATTGACGATCGTGGTCTTTCCGCTGCCGGTGGCGCCGATAATCCCAAGCGATCCGCCCCGCGGTATCGCAAAATCGATATCCTCCAGGCACTGCTGCCGCCCGCCTCCCGCAAAACGGTCGTCCGCGGGCGTCCCCGCGGGGTTCTGTTCGTCATCGTTATAGCTGAACGTCACATGATCGAACACTATCATCCCTTCCCTGCCGCATTCGGCGCATTCCTCGGGAAGGAGGACCTGCAGGTCGGTTTCGGTATTGACGACCTCCGCGATCCGGTACGCCGAGGCATTGGCCTTGGAAAGCATCATGAATACCCGGTTGAGGCCCATCACGCCCATCAGAATCATATTGAAATATGTAAGGAATGCCAGAATGACGCCCGGCTCCGTGACCCCGTCGTTGACCCTGCGGGCGCCAAGCAGCACCACCAGGGTGAGCCCGACATTCAGGAACAGGGTCACGATGGGTCCCGGAAGCGCCATGACGACGCCCGCGCGGATATCCCTCCGGGCGGTTTCGTCGTTGACATCGGAAAAACGTTTCTTTTCGTGGGATTCCCTGGAAAGCGCTTTGACCACCCGGATACCGGTGATGTTTTCCCTCATCACGCGGACGATGCTGTCCATGCCGCGCTGGACTTTGTCGTACAGCGGAATACCCCGCATGGAAACGAACACGACCAAAGCGATCATGATGGGCGCCATGACGCACAGAATGACCGCCAGGCCCGCGTCCATCGTGAGGGTAATGGCGATCCCGCCCAGAAGCATGATCGGCGCGCGGATGCCGATGGTCTGGACGGACTGGGAAAAGGACTGCACATTGTAGGAATCCGACGTCATGCGGCTGATCAGGGACGGCAGCCCGATCCGGTCCATCTGCTTTCCCGACAGTCTGAGGGACGCGTGATACAGATCGCGCCGGACAGAATACGCCACCTGACGAGCTGTTTTTACGGAAAAGCGATTGGCGTTTACATTGAGGAACCGCACCAGGAAGGCAAGGCACAGCATAACGACGCCCCAAAGAAGCACATGCCCGATATTTCCCTCGGGAACCACATGGTCTATCAGGTGTTCCATCACATACGGAATCAAAAGCTCCGTCAGCGTCCCTGTCAGTTTGATCCCCATAACCCCGCAGATCCTTTTCACATGGACCCGCATGTATTTCCATAAAAACTTCATTTCGCAGAACTCCCAAAGCGGCAATGGCCGCGCCCGTGTTTCTTTCCGGACCGAATTAACCAACGATATACATCATACCATTTTCCGCTGCCGTCAGGCAATCGAAAATGCAAAGTAAATTTGTGCGGCGAAAAAAATCAATCTGTAAAAAAGGACGCGCCTTCGAAGCGCGTCCTGAAAGACAGCCGTCTTATGCCCGCCGCCGCGCGGAGCATATCACAGCCGCTCGGCCTTTTCGATATCAAGGAAATATTTGTAGGTGTCCACGGTCAGTTCGCCGCAGGCGGCCTCATCGCAGGCAATAATCGCGCCGTTGTGCATCTGCAGGGCGCTGCAGGTCCATTTATGGCTGACATTGCCCTCGACGGTCTGAGCAAGAGCCCTGGCCTTGTTATGCCCGCTGATCAGCACCAAAACTTCCTTTGAATCCGTCACCGTGCCGATGCCGACGGACAGAGCGTACGCGGGGACCTTTTCAGGATCGTTGCCGAAAAAGCGGGAATTGACGATCCTGGTATCCGTGGTCAGGGCGCGGACGCCGGTGCGGGATGTAAGGGATGTAAAAGGCTCGTTAAAGGCAAGATGTCCGTCCACGCCGATGCCGCCCATGAACAGGTCGATTCCGCCGCAGGCGGCGATTTTCGCCTCATAACGGGCGCACTCCCCTTCCGGATCGTCGGTCATGCCGTTGAGGATATTGATGTTCTCCGGCTTCATGTCCGTCAGATGATCGAAGAAGTTGTCGTGCATAAAATACCAGTAGCTCTGGTCGTGTTCATGGGGCAGCCCGAGGTATTCGTCCATATTGAAGGTAATCACGTTGCCGAAGCTGACTTCGCCGGCCTTGTTCTTTTTGATCAGTTCCCGGTACACGCCGATCGGGGACGATCCGGTGGGAAGCCCCAGCACAAAGGGCCTGTCCTCGTGATGGGCGTTGATCTTCGCGGCGATATACTCCGCGGCCCATTTGCACATCTTGTCATAGTTTTCCTGAATGACGACTCTCATTGTTTTATGCCTCCATGATATGTCCTTTTTGCCTGATCACGTCAATGACGGAATCGACATATTTTTCACAGATTTCGTTGCTCCCGGCTTCAACCATCACGCGGATGACCGGCTCCGTGCCGCTTTCACGCACAAGGATTCTGCCGTCGTCCCCCAGGGCCTCCGTCACTTTTTTGACCGCTGCCTGCACGTCCGGGTCGTTCTGCGCGTCGGGCTTGCTCTTCACGCGCACGTTTTTGAGCACCTGCGGATAGAACACCACGGGTTCGGCCAGTTCGCTCATCTTCTTTTCCTTGGCCAGCATCACTTCCATCATCTTCAGGCTGGTCAGGATGCCGTCGCCGGTGGTGGCGTATTTGGAGAAAATGATATGCCCGGACTGTTCGCCGCCGATACGGTTGCCGAATTCCTTCATGTTTTCATATACGTATTTGTCGCCCACCTTGGTTTTGGCATAATCTATTCCGACCTTGTCAAAGGCTTTGTACAGGCCGAAGTTGGACATGACCGTCGTGACCACGGTGTTGTTGAACAGCTTGCCCCTCTCCTTCATATACAGGCCGTAGATGTACAGGATATGGTCGCCGGTGATGACGTTTCCCTTTTCATCCACGCACAGGCAGCGGTCCGCGTCGCCGTCATACGCAAAGCCGACGTCCAGGTGATTGTCGACCACATACCTCTGGAGATGCTCGATGTGGGTGCTCCCACAGTTGGTGTTGATGTTGTATCCGTCGGGGTCGTTGTTGATCACATAGGTTTTTGCGCCCAGGGCGTCGAACACGCCCTTGGCAATGGACCAGGCGGAGCCGTTGGACACATCCAGGCCCACCTTGATGCCGTTGAAGGAATAGCGGCTCAGGGAGATCAGGTAGCCGATGTAACGATTCCTGCCCGCCACATAGTCCACGGTCCGTCCGATGTCCCTGGTGGCCATGGGCACCTCGATCTTCCCGTCGATGTAATCCTCCACCTTCAGGATGGTCTCCTCGTCCATCTTCTCGCCGTTGTTGTTGATCAGCTTAATTCCGTTGTCATAATACGGGTTATGAGAAGCGGTAATCATGATGCCGCAGTCAAAATCGTCGGTCCGGGTGATATAGGAAACGCTGGGGGTCGTGGTGACATGCATGATGTAAGCGTCCCCGCCGGAAGCGGTGATGCCGGCGACAAGACTGTACTCAAACATATACGATGACCTGCGGGTATCCTTGCCGATTACGATCTTTGACCGTTTTCCGATCCTGGCACCGTAATACCATCCCAGAAAACGTCCGATCTTCACCGCGTGCTCATAGGTCAGCCCCACATTGGCTTCACCGCGGAATCCGTCCGTTCCAAAGTATTTGCCCATACTTATTCCTCCGTTTTGCAGATGACTGTTCCGTTGTTCTTATGGATGCTCTTCTCCGGGATTACTCCGCGGACGCAGCTTGTCGGATACACGTTGGAGTGCCTCCCGATCACCGTGCCGGGGTTCAGTACGGAATTGCAGCCCACCTCCACATAATCGCCGATCATGGCGCCGAATTTCTTCAGGCCCGTTTCGATCTGTTCGGTCCCGTTGTGCACCACCACAAGCTTTTTGTCGGATTTTACGTTGCTCGTGATCGAGCCGGCCCCCATGTGGCTGTAATAGCCCAGGATGGAATCCCCCACGTAATTGTAATGCGGCGTCTGCACATGATCGAACAGGATCACGTTTTTCAGTTCCACGGAGTTGCCCACCACACAGTCGGCGCCTACCAGGGCCGAACCCCGGATAAAGGCGCAGTGCCTTACCTCGGTTCCGGGACCGATAATGCAGGGAGCCCCCAGATAGGCCGACGGGAATACCCTGGCGGTTTTGTGGACCCACACGTTTTCGCTGACTTCTTCATAATCGGGACCGAGGGTTTTACCTAGGGACAGAATCAGGTCCTTGATTCCCTTCAGGGCCTCCCAGGGATAAGTGAAGCCCGCCAGATACTCCCCCGCCAGGGTGTGGTCCAGATCATACAGATCTTTGACAGTATACATACAGCAATCCTCCAATTACGGATTCGGGAAACAGAATATTCAACCGGAACGATTAATTATATCATTAAACGAGAGTTTTGCAATGTTTTTCTGCTGTTTTCACGATTCGGGAGATTCTCTTCCATCCGGCTCTGCTCCTTTTTAATGTTGAATTTTCTCCTTGCCATTTCAGAAATAGTGTGCTATCATATTTAAGCTGTCTGTCAGCCTGACGGTCGTATCCGATTAAGTCCGGGCGTCCGTAAAGCCTTTGACTCAGCCTGTTTCTCCGGTCAGGCCTTGTTCGGTCCGGAAATATGCACCCGTAGCTCAGCAGGATAGAGCGTTCGCCTCCTAATAAGAAGTCGGACTGCCGCCTGAATTGAGCGATCAAGTGCCCCAAATCCCCCGGAATCTGTTCGATTTTCCCTCTCAGAGCTACCGCCAACCAGCTAACGCGAGGCGGAAGATAAAGGGCCTGTGAAAGTCGAACACGCCGCCCGCAGTTAGCCAGCTAACGCGGAAAGCCCGGATTAC
>CADANQ010000043.1 GCA_902789365.1 uncultured Eubacteriales bacterium | reverse complement strand
GGGGTGTCGTTCCGCTTCACCCCTCGCCGGGGCGGCATCGGGACCGTGTACCCGATCAGCCGTTACATGAAGCTTAAACGGATCATAATCGGAGGGAGAACCCTCCGATACCTCCCCGCTGCTGCCATACGTTCGTTCTCCTTCACACACGACGGAACAGTTACTTTTCAAGTATATCACTGCTTGCCCGGCCTGTCACTTTTTCCGTACCGGATCAAAAAAGGAGAAAATATGGATTTTGACGCGTTTGTCGGGGATATCCGGGAACACCGCTGGAATGTGTTCGGCGCCGAGGCGTATGAGCACGGCCGCCTGATCCATGCCTTCGGCGACACCCGCGGCCCGCATGAAATATATTCCGTCACCAAATCCGTCCTGTCCGTCGCGATGGGGATCGCGAACGACCGGGGCCTGATCGATTTTGAAAGACCGGTTGCGGATTATATCCCGCCGGAATATATCGCCGGGCTTTCTCCCCGGCAGAAGGAGACATGGGAAAAGATCACCCTGCACCGGCTGATGACCATGTCCGTCACGGGCCTGCCCTTTCGCCCGGAGGGGAACGACTGGCTGGCCTTTTCCCTGTCGGTTCCGATTCCCCGGCCGGAAGAGAGGGCGTTCCATTACAGCAATATCAGCGCGTACCTCGCGGGGGTCGCGCTAGGGCAGGCCCTCGGGAAGGACGCCGGCGGGTTTATCGAAGAGGAAATATTCGCTCCCCTGGGAATTGAGGATTATGTCCTGGGCAGGAGCCCCGAAGGTTACTTCTACGGGGCGTCCGGCATGAGAATGTCCGTCCGCGACCTGAGCGGAATCGGCCTGATGCTGTGCGAGGGGGGACGGGTCCGGGGAAAACGGATCGTTTCGGAAAAGTATATCCGGCAGGCGTCGTCGGCCCTGCAGACGAACCGGGAAGGCGGCTACGGGTATTTCTTCTGGAAATACCGGGACGGCTTCAGCATGCACGGGAAAATGAAGCAGAGATGCTATGTGCTGCCCGGGCGCGGCCTTGTGATAACATGCCTTTCCGATATGGACGACCCGTCCTCCACGTTCTTTGAAAGCTTGGAAAAACACCTGCTGGACGGATGATCCCGTGCCTTAAAGCAGGGGCGTGCGTTTATACCGCGGATATAATGACAGGACGCCGGAGATATGGTATGCTTTATCCTGTCTGATCAATAAGCCGCGTTTGCGCGGGGCGGCCTTTGACGGCGTTCGGACGCCGGTAAAAACGGAAATATTTTGCGCGGACGAAAGAAACCGGGCGACCTGTTTTGCCGCAGGGGCAAAACGGGACGGGGAGGCGATGGAATTGCTGCTTACGATTACATGGGAAGGAAAAAACACGCGGGATCTGGGGTACCTTTTGAGGAAGAACCCGGACAGGGCCCAGAGCTTCAAACTGAATTACGGCACGGCGTACGTCTTTTACCCCGAGGTGAGCGACGAAAGGACGACCGCCGCCCTTCTGGTGGACATCGACCCCATTGACCTGGCCAGGGGCAAGCTGGGAAGCCATGAGGGCGGGCTGTTCGACTATGTCAACGACCGGCCCTACGCGGCCACCTCCTTCCTGAGCGTGGCGATCAACCGGGTCTTCGGCTCCGCCATGAAGGGGAAAAGCGAAAACAGGCAGGACCTGGCCTCCTCCCCGCTCAGGCTGACCGCGACGGTCACCTCCCTCAGGGACCGGGGGGACGAAACCCTGGCGCACGCGCTTTTTGAGCCCCTGGGCTATACGGTGTCGGTCTCAAGAGGCATGCTGGACGACAAATTCCCGGAATGGGGCCCTTCCCCGTACATCGATCTGACCGTTTCGGGAGAGGTGAAGCTGTCGGACCTGCTGAACCACCTGTATGTGCTGATCCCGGTCTTTGACCGGCAGAAGCACTACTATATGAACGAGGAAGAGATCCGGAAGCTGATGGAGCACGGGGAAGGCTGGCTTTCCTCGCACCCGGCGAAGGAGCGGATCGTCAAACGCTATTTCGGCGCAAAGAAGGGGCTGGCCCGGAAGGCCATCGACCGGCTTGCGACCGGCGCGGACGAGGACGACGAGACCGCGGAGGAAAAAGAGGCGGCGGAGGAAGCCGAGGAGGAAAAGGAAGAGAGGACGCCGCTGAACACCCTGCGGCTTGAGGCGGTAAAGAAGGCCGTGCTCGAAAGCGGCGCCGGGAGCGTCATCGACCTCGGCTGCGGCAGCGGCCAGCTGACCGCACTGCTCCTCCGGGAGCCCCGGATCCACAGGCTCACGGCCTGCGACGTGTCGGCCGCGGCGCTGGAAAGGGCCGCGCATCGGCTGAATGTCGACCGTCTGCCCTCCGCGCTGAAGGGGAAGCTGAGCCTGATCCACGGTTCCCTGACCTACAGGGACAAGCGGTTCGATGGCTATGACTGCGCCTGCGTCGTGGAGGTCGTCGAACACATCGACCCCGGCCGGCTCCCGGCGTTTGAACGGGTGGTATTCGAATACGCGAAGCCCCAAACCGTGGTGCTGACCACCCCCAACAGGGAATTCAACGTCAATTATGAAACCCTTTCGGCGGACAGCTTGCGTCACACGGACCACCGGTTTGAATGGACCCGGGAGGAATTCCGGAAGTGGACGGAACATGTGTGTGAAAAATTCGGCTACGCCTGTGTGATCAGCGGCATCGGAAACGCGGATGAAGCCGCCGGACAGCCGACCCAGATGGGAGTGTTTACCAAAAATGGATAAATACAGGATCGAGATTCCGGAATTCTGCCTGGTCGCCATGGTCGGCGCGACCTCCTCCGGGAAATCCAGCTTCGCTTTGAAGCATTTCAAACCCACGGAGGTGCTGTCCTCGGACTTTTTCCGGGGCATGGTAGCGGACGACGAAAACGACCAGACTGTCTCAACCGACGCCTTTGACCTGCTTTTTTACGCGGCACGCAAGCGGCTGAAGGGCATGAAGCTGACCGTCATCGACGCCACCAACACCCAGGAAAGGGCCCGGAAGGAAATTCTGGACCTGGCCCGGGAGCAGGACGTTCACGCCGCGGCCATTGTGCTGAACCTGCCGGAGGCGCTGCTTCTGGAGCGGAACCGCTCGCGTCCGGACCGGGGCTATCCCGACGGGGTGATCCGCAGGCACTGCCGGGAGGTGAGGCAGTCCGTCAGGGGCCTGAAGCGGGAGGGCTTCCGGTTCGTTTACGTCATCGACTCCATGGAGCAGCTGGAGAACACGCAGATTGTCAGGACAAAGCTGTGGAATGACAAAAAGGACGACCACGGCCCCTTCGACATCATCGGCGATGTCCACGGCTGCTGCGACGAACTGGAGGAGCTGCTGTCCGTCCTCGGCTATGTCCGGGGCGCCGGCGGCTATGCCCATCCGGCGGGCCGGCGGGCCGTTTTCCTGGGGGATTTGTGCGACCGGGGCCCGAGAAACGCGGACACGCTGGAACTGGTCATGGAGATGGTGAAGGGCGGGAACGCCCTGGCGGTGCCCGGCAACCACGACGTGAAGCTTTTAAAGTATCTCAGGGGGAAAAATATCCAGACGACCCACGGGATCGACCGGACGATCGCCGAAATGGAGGCCCGGGGGGAGGACTTCAGGAGTCGGGCCGCGGACTTCCTGGACGGGCTGGTCAGCCATTACGTTTTTGACGGCGGCGGCCTGGTAACAGCCCACGCGGGGCTGAAGCAGGAATACATCGGCAGAGGCTCCATGCGGGTGAGGGATTTCTGCCTGTACGGCGAAACCACCGGCGAGCTTGATTCCTACGGCCTGCCGGTCCGCCTGAACTGGGTGGAGGATTACCGCGGAAAGGGCCTGGTGGTATACGGCCATATCGCCGGGAAGGAGGTCAGGATCCTGAACGGCACGTACTGCATCGATACCGGTTGCGTGTTCGGAGGAAGCCTGACGGCCCTGCGGTACCCGGAGAGGGAGATCGTCAGCGTGAGTGCGAAAAAACAGTATTACGAGCCCGCTAAACCCCTGGAAGAGAAGGAGGCGGATCCGGGCGACATGCTGACCGTCGGGGATTTCAACCGCAGGCTGCGCATTGAAACGCGGTTGCTCCATACCGTTGACATCGCCGAGGGGAACGCCGCGGCGGCCCTGGAGATCATGTCCCGGTACGCGGCGGATCCCCACTGGCTGATCTATCTGCCGCCCACCATGTCCCCCTGCGCGACCAGCGCCTTGGACGGCTTCCTTGAGCATCCGCTGGAGGCCTTTGAGTATTTCAGGCTTCGGGGCGTAAAAAATGTGGTCTGCGAAAAAAAACACATGGGCTCCCGGGCCGTGATCATCCTGTGCAGGGACGCCGGGAGCGCGAAAAAGCGCTTCGGCGTAACGGACGGCTCCAGGGGAATCATCTACTCCCGGACCGGACGGCGGTTCTTTGACGAGGGCGAAACGGAAACGGCCCTGCTTGACCGGTTGGACGCCGTGCTGACGCGGACGGGCTTCTGGCGTGATTTCGCCACCGACTGGGTCTGCCTGGACACGGAGCTGATGCCCTGGAGCGAAAAGGCCCAGGGACTGATCAGGACCCAGTACGCGGCCACGGGCAGCGCCGGCCGGGGCAGCTTGGACGCGGCGGTGAAAGCGCTGGAAAGGACGTGCGCAAGGAAAAACCTGTCCTTTGACGTGGCGGATTCCGTTTCCGGGCAGAACGCGGATCCCGGGGAGCTGCTGGCCCGCTTCAGAGCAAAAAAAGAAGACATCGGGAAATACATCGACGCGTACCGGGAATACTGCTGGACCGTAAAAACCGTTGACGATTTCAGGATTGCGCCGTTCCATATCCTGGCCGCGGAGGGCAAGGTCTTCTCCGACCGGGAGCACGTCTGGCATATGGAAACGATCAGGAGGTACATCACCGGCGTCGATCCGGTCTTTATGGAGACGCCCTATATCTGCGTGGATACGGGATCCGGGGAAAGCGTGCTTTCGGGCGTCCGGTGGTGGCTGGAGCTGACCGGCTCCGGCGGGGAAGGCATGGTCGTCAAGCCCGAAACCTTCATCGCCAAAGAAAACGGGAAGCTGCTGCAGCCCGCGGTCAAATGCCGCGGGAGCGAATACCTGAGGATCATTTACGGCGCGGAATACCTGGAGGGGGACCATCTGCGGCGCCTGAAAAAGCGCGGACTGAACCGGAAGAGGACCCTGGCCCTGAAGGAATTCGCCCTGGGCATGGAATCCCTGGAGCGGTTCGTAAACCGGGAAGCGCTGTACAAGGTACACGAATGCGCCTTCGGCGTGCTGGCGCTGGAAAGCGAGCCGGTGGACCCGAGGCTGTGAGAGCCCGGAGGGTGCGGGATACAAAACAAGCAGCCGGCGCCCGGGAGACAACCCGGACGCCGGCCTTTTTTTCCGGGCTTCAGGCATGCCCGGGCACGGTCCTTTTGTCAGTGACCTTGCGGACCCCGGACAAAGGGAGAGTGTAAATGGTGCGCAGGGCGGGATTCGAACCCGCAGGACCCTGTTCCTGAAACAGGGATGATACTGCCGTTGCATCACCTGCGCGTGTGGGAGAAGGAAGATGGTGCGCAGGGCGGGATTCGAACCCGCAGGACCCTGTTCCTCAAACAGGGATGATACTGCCGTTGCATCACCTGCGCATAGGGGAGAAGGAGGATGGTGCGCAGGGCGGGATTCGAACCCGCAGGACCCTGTTCCTGAAACAGGGATGATACTGCCGTTGCATCACCTGCGCGTGGGGAGAAGGAGGATGGTGCGCAGGGCGGGATTCGAACCCGCAAACCCCTGTTTCTAAAACAGGTATGTCTGCCGCTGCATCACCTACGCGTGAAGCGGAGCGAGGGCGGATCGAACGCTCAGGCACATTGCCGCGCTGCCTCCATAACGGGCTGCCGCTCCGCGTCGAAATACGGTCCCGGCGGGAATCGAACCCGCATTGCCGCCTTGAAAGGGCGGTGTCCTGGCCGGTTAGACGAAGGGATCCTGTTCTGTCCGGACGCGCCGCGCGTGTCCGGACGGCGGCGGGTTTTTAACCTGCCGCGCCGGAAGGGGGAAATGGTACGCAGGGCGGGATTCGAACCCGCAGGACCCTGTCTCTGAAACAGGGATGATACTGCCGTTGCATCACCTGCGCGTATGGCGGAGTGAGAGCGATTCGAACGCCCAGGCACATTGCTGCGCCGCCTCCTTAGCGGGGAGGTGCCTTACCGGTTAGACTATCACTCCGTGTGGGGGCTCCGGCCTTTTGTGCGCGGAGCCAAAGCTTCGGGGAAAGGATTCGGACCCTCGTCCGCCGGGTCAGGGCCGTGCCGTCCCCGAAAAGCGGCACTTGCCGGGCCGGGCTACATGACGCCGGTTCGGACGATGATGGCGTCCAAGGTGGTGCCGAATACGGCGGCCAATACCACGAGGTTGTCCAAGGTGGGCATGGCGGTGCCGCGCTGCCACTTGTAAATGGCCTGGGGGGTTGAAAAACCGAAGATTTGCTGCAAGTCCTGGACGGACATGCCGGTCTGCCGGCGCATCCGGACGATGTTGGACCCGGTGGCGGCCATATCGATGGACGGAAAAGCGTACATTTATATTCACTCCGTTTCGTTTTTTTGATGATCGTAAAAATATAAGAAGACCGCCTGCCCCGACGGACAAGCGGCCTTTAAAAATCCTTCGTCTGCGGACCTAAACCGCAGGCTGTTCCGGGCCTGTCTTGCATATCGTTTCAGGGCAGCGCAAAGCGATGCGCAGCTGCAGGTCAAGACTGCGCAGCAGGAATTCGGCATGTTCATAACGCATGGCAATGGCGGTGCGGATCATTCTGAATTCCTCCTTTCGCATTGGGCCGCGCCCTTCGTTACGATGTCATTATACAGCCTCCCGAGGGGGATGTAAAGAAACCTGTGGTATAATCCGCCTGTTTTTTCAATCTTTTTTCTCTGTATCTGTTCAGTCCTGCGGACAGAACAGATACCTTTTTTGACGGATCGCCGGGGCGCGGGACCGGAATTCCCCGGCCGGGGATGCCGGCGGCGATGATCCGCCCCGCGCCTAAAATGCCTTTCATGGCCGGGGGATCAGGACGGAGGCGTACGGACCCCTCCCGCTTCGCCGCGATGCCGAAACAATCATAGCATAAAACACGGCTGTGTGGTATAATGAGCCGTAAATTCATGACGCCCGGGGCTGCGGATTTTTAATTCCTGATAAGAGAGTCGATTTTGAGAAAAGGAGGCTCTCGTGATGCCCGAGCACCGGCAAAGGAAAAAATTTGAAATCGGGAGGCATATATGATCAGGGTCGCTTTTTTTGACACGAAGGCATATGACAGGCCATCCTTTGAACGTTACGGCGGTGAAAGTGATATACGGTTCAGGTTCCTGGAAACGAAGCTGAACGAGGACACCGTGGAGCTGGCCAGGGGCTGCGACGCCGTCTGCGTGTTCGTCAATGACAGCGTGAACGCCGCGGTGATCGAAAAGCTGCACGAATTCGGCATCCGGCTGGTCGCCCTGCGCTCCGCGGGGTACAACAATGTGGATGTTCACGCGGCCTTCGGCAAGGTTCATGTGGTGCACGTTCCCGCGTATTCGCCTTACGCGGTGGCCGAACACGCCATCGCCCTGCTTCTGACCTCTGTCCGGCGTATCCACAAGGCGTATAACCGGACGCGGGATTTCAATTTTTCCCTGAACGGCCTGACGGGATTTGATTTTCACGGCAAAACCGTGGGTGTGATCGGCACGGGTAAGATCGGCAGGATTTTTATTGACATATGCCGGGGCTTCGGGATGAAGGTGATCGCGTATGACCTGTTCCCCGCGGCGGACAGCGGCATCGAATACGTTTCATTGGACGAATTGCTGGCCCGCAGCGACGTGATATCCCTTCATTGCCCCCTGACCGACGAAACGAGGCACATGATCGGCGGGAGCGCCATAGAAAAGATGAAAAAAGGCGTGGTCATCGTCAACACCTCAAGGGGCGGGCTGATCGACGCGGAAGCGCTGCTGGAGGGCATCGTTGCAAGGAAGATCGGCGCGGCCTGCCTGGACGTGTACGAGGAGGAAGCGGATATCTTTTTTGAGGACCGCTCCGGGCATATCCTGAACGACGAACTGCTTTCCCGGCTGATTTCCATGCCCAATGTAATCGTCACATCCCATCAGGCATTCCTGACGGAGGAGGCCCTGAACAACATCGCGGAAACGACCGTCGCCAACATCCGGTCCTGCTTTGAAAACGACGGCTTGTGCGACAATGAACTGTGCTACCGCTGCGGCCATATCGAACGGTGCAAAAACGAACGCAGGGAAAAGTGCTTTTGATCCCCTTCGCCCGTTTCGGCGGCGGTGGGGTCTGAAGGGGGACGAGGACATATGAAGATCGTCGATCTGACGGAAGAACAGGCGGAAGACATCGAAGAGAGGCTGAGCGCGTTTGACGAAAGCCATATTACATATAAAATGGACGGCTGCGTGCGGATCGGCATGGAGGAAAACGGACGGCTGATCGCGGGCCTGGACGCCTGCATGGCGCTGATCGACCGTCTGGCGATCGACGCGTACGAGCACGACGGGAACAGCCGGGTGGCGCAGGCTTACGATTCCGGGACCGGCCGGGGTTACATCGGCTTCAGCGAAAGCATGCGCCTGATGGAAAACCGCATGGGTACGACCTGGATCAAGGCAGTCAGCTTCAGCGACGGGGAAAATATACCCCGTGTGTACATGGACGCCGCGGCGATCACCTCCGGCACGGAAGGGCTGCGGTATCGGAAATGCCTGGAGCTGATCAATGTGATGGCGGAAGCGAACGTCCTGACGGCGCTGTCCGTACGGGAAGGCAGGCCCCAGTACCTTCTGCTTGCCAGGAGGACCCCATACCTGTATCTTGCGGATCTTTTCCCAATCTATGCCCAGCTGGAAAAACTGGCGGGCGATGAAAACAACCGCGTCATGCTGGTGCGGTAATTTGCCCGGGAAAGGGGAACCGTATGATGAACGACTCGCTTCGCCGGGACGCGGAGGCCATTGTCCGCCAGGCGATCGCCGCGGTGTCGCCCGTCCGCGCCGTTGAAAAGGCGCTGAAGGGATTTAAGTTTCCCGGACCGGTATACCTGGCGGCGGCGGGAAAAGCCGCCTGGAAAATGGCCGACGCCGCCGCGCGGACCCTGGGAGATAAGCTGACGGCCGGCGCGATTGTGACCAAGTACGGCCACGCGGAAGGCGCCATTCCCCGGGTTGCCTGTTATGAAGGCGGGCATCCCGTTCCCGACGAAGGGGGTATGGCCGGAACACGGGCGATCCTGGACCTGACGCGGGATCTGCGCGGGGAGGATACCGTGCTGTTCCTTTTGTCCGGCGGCGGAAGCGCGCTGTTTGAAAAGCCGCTGATCCCGCTTACGGAACTGAAGGACATGACCGATCAGATGCTTTCCGCGGGCTGCGATATCACGGAGATCAACACCGTGCGCAAGCGCCTGTCCGCGGTCAAGGGAGGCAGGTTCGCCGCGTGGTGCGCGCCTGCCCGGGTGATCACCGTCGTGCTTTCCGACGTGCCGGGGGACCCCGTGGACATGATCGCCTCCGGCCCGACCGTGCCCGACCGGTCCACCTGCGCCGAGGCGCTGGAGGTGATCCGCCGGTACGGGATCCGGATCGGCGGGCGGGCGGAACAGTGCCTGCGGACGGAGACCCCGAAGGAACTGCCGGATGCCGAAACGTTGATCATCGGCAGCGTGCGGGAGCTGTGCCGGGCGGCGGCGGACGAATGCCGCGCTTTGGGCTATGAGCCCCTTCTGCTCACCGACCGGCTCTGCTGTGAGGCGAAGGACGCCGGAAGCTTCCTTGCGGGCATCGTGCGGACCCACGCGTCCGACGGGCGGAAAACGGCCTTCCTCGCCGGCGGGGAAACGGTGGTGCATCTTTCCGGCACCGGCCTCGGCGGTCGGAACCAGGAGATGGCGCTCTCCGCGGCCCGGGGCATCGCGGGCATCCAAAACGCCGCGGTCATCTGCGTGGGATCGGACGGCACCGACGGCCCCACCGACGCGGCGGGGGGCTATGCGGACGGATACACGCTTTCCGCTCTTAAGGAAAAGGGTCTGTCATATGACGCCGTGCTGGCAGACCACGACGCCTACCACGCCCTGGAGGCCGTGGGCGGACTCATCAAAACCGGACCGACCGGGACCAACGTCAACGACATCGCCGTGGCGCTGATCGGATAAAAGCACAGGGGACGGTTCTCTGTGTTCGAGGAGACAGAGAACCGTCCCCTGTTCATTTACTGCGCGATATGGCTTACGATGGCGTTGAGCACTTCCTGGTGGTCCATCGCCCTTCCGTCCGCAATGGAGAAATACTTGTTCGCCCCGGAGCCGAGGCCGGTGCCGGCAAATCCCAGATCGAAATGAGCCTTGATGCCCATCTTTGCGAGGCTGTTCAGCACGCATTGCACTACCTTCTGGTCGAGGCCGGGAATGTGGCTTGCGACAGAAACGACGGTGCGGAAGACGCCGTTTTTGATCAGCGCCTCTAAAATTTCGTTCATTTCACCGACAGTTCCGGCGGATACGGTTTCCAGTTCGTTCAGAGTCAGTTCCCTCATCATTTTTTTATCCTCCCACGCCTTTGGCACTTGAATTTGTGTTGTCGCCGGGTTTTTATCGCCCTGCATCTTTATATACGCGCGAGAGGAGCCGGGTGGCAGCGCGAAACAAAAAAATTTGTTATTTGTGTTATTTGCAAAAGTAAGTGCAAGTTAAGGGGTTGCAGTTACTTGTGAAAAATAACAGGAAATACCAGAAAAGCTGCAGTTACTTCTGTAAATGGGAAAAGCAGGAATAAAACAGGAAAGGGACCCGATTCGGAACGGGAGGAAGGGGGACGCCATCCGCGGCAGGGGGAAGGAGGGAACGTCCTTCCCCCGGGAGCGGCCCCGGCGGAACGGACATGCAGGAACCTTCATTTGCCTGTTTTCAGCGAAAAGGATAGGATGTAGTAAAATAGCTGTGTTGTACGCTGTTCTCCTTTGATGTCTGTCGGCGTGACTGTCCCGCGGACGATCTTTTTGAAAGCGTTTGCGGATGCTTTCGAATGGAAGATCCCGGAGAGCACAGGGGACGGTTCTCTGTGTCCGGCATTGGCCAAAGCATTCGGGGCCTGCGCGGCCCCAAACCCCGCGGCAGAGGTTATCACCCCTGCACCCCGGTTTGGCGAAGGGACCTGACGCCGACAAACGGCGGTTTCCGCCTGCTTCTACGCGGGGGACGGGGTTACGGGAAAAAGCCCTGAGGGCGGCGCAAATAAACGCGGGGGACGGAATTACGGGAAAAAGCTCCATGGGCGGCGCAGAAAAAAGCCTTAAGGGCGGCGCAGGAAAAGAGAGGCGATTGTCTCCGGGTCCGCGTCCTGAGAGGGCAGGAAGCGGTCGGAGGCCATGTAGGCGTAGATTGCCCGGAGCAGCGCCCGGGCCTCGGGGAAGGGAAGCCGGTGCAGCCCCATGGAGGACACCATAAGCTTCCCGCCGCCGCAGCGGCACTCGAAAAGCATGGCCATCGGGCGCATGGTGGCGTAGCTGTCCAATTGGGTTACGATGGCGCTGATTTCCCTGGGAACGATGATTGCCCTTTGGGATGCCATGGGCCACCACTGCCAGTTTGTGTGTCCTTCCGTTGGGAATGCGTCGAACAGGGGATGGTCCTCCCGGATCATCAGCCCCATGCCGCCCTCCTGGGAGGGAAAGGTGCCCACGGACCAGAAGTCGGTGGAGAATTGCCCCTGGATGGATTGCGGAAGCGCTTCTTTGGTGCTGTCCGGGCACAGGAACACCCGCCCCCCGGCCGCCAGGGCCGCCCGGGCCTTTTCGTCGAAGGAACGGCATTCGGTGATTCCCGCCGGACAGACCGGCTCCGCGTCCGGATAGACCCAGACGGGATAGGTGTGGGTTTCCCCGCCGAAGGACACCTCCAAAGTCAGGCGCTCCGGCTTGTCCGTTCGAAGGAGGGTATCCACGGTCCCCACCCGGGTGACCCGTCCCCGGGAGGCCGTCGTCAGTTCGCCCTCGCCGCCCGACGCGCCCAGGCGCCAGGACAGCCTGCCGATCAGGTCTTCCTTCCCGTAATTGACCATGCGCACCTCGGCGCGCAGGCGCTCGCCGGAGGTATAGGTGAATTTTTCGAGAAGCGCCAGGGGCAGGGCGTCCCGGAAGAAAGCGGCGAACCTCTCCGGGGCCGCGAAGGGATAGGGCTTGGGCAAAAGATGGCTGTTCAGCATCCCCACCAGGGCGGTGCCCTGGCCTGGAAAGTCCTGCAGGCCCAGCAGGGAGATGCCGCTCAGGTCCTCCGTAAGGAAGGCGGCCTCGGCCTCCGCCCGGTAGCACAAAAGGGACAGCTCGCCCGACGCTTCCACCCGTTTGTCCCAGTCCGCGTCCATTCCGGCCTCCCGGGCCAGATCCCGGATGCGGGTCAGGTTGTCGGGCCGGGTCACGCCGTGGAACAGGCCGATCTCGTCCAGCGCCGGCAGCACCTCGTACTGCCCCACCTCGAAGGAGATCACGGGTCCGGAGTAGCCCTTTTCCCGGAAGCCCTCCACGGTGGCGCCCCAGTTGGTGCGGGCATTGGGATATTCGTGGTTGAGGGGCCCGCCCATGCCTGCGCGGGTATACCTGAGCCCCCGGGGTGTGGTATAAAAATCGCTGTCCCCGTCGGGCCCGAGGCGTCCGTAATGGGGATTGCCGGCAATGGCGTACAGCCGGGTGGGGTCCAGGGAACGGGCAAAGGCGAGCATTTCCGCCATGCGCCTGTGGCCGAGATCCCCGGCATGCAGTTCATTGCCCAACGTCAGCGCCCCGAAGGACGGATGACAGGCCAGACGGCGCAGGACCGCCTCCAGTTCCAGCCGGTAATAGGCAAAGCTTTCGTCGCTTTCAAAAGCGTTTACCGGGTTCCAGCAGCCAAGCTCCGGCTGCATCAGGACGCCCATTTCGTCCGCCGCCTCAAAGGCGGCGTCCGGGGGCTCGTGGCTGTGAAAGCGCACGCAGTTGATCCCGTAGGAGCACAGGGTAAACAGAATCCGTTTCCAGGACGCCGTGTCCATGGGCGGGTGCCCGGTTTCGGGAAACACCGCGCAGTTGGCTTCGCTGCGGATAAACACGCGCCGGCCGTTCAGGCCGATATGCCCCTCTTCGGCGCGGATATCGCGGACGCCGAAACGCGCCTCCCTTTCCTCCAGGCCGTCGCCGGACAGCGTGACGGTATGGAGAACGCCGTGCCCGATGTCCCATTTTTCCGCGTCCGGGCGGATTTTGAGGTCCCGGAAGCGGACCTCCTCTTCGCCGGAGACCGTGACCTGCGTTTCGGCGGCCTCCTCAAACGCCTCCGAAACGCAGCGCAGCGCGCCGGTCCATCCCTTCCGGGAGGAAAGCGCGGCGTATACGTCCGCCCGGTCCCCTTTGGGCAGCACCCGGACGGAGGAAATGAAACAGTCCCTTTCGTACCGCAGTCCGAAGCGGCCGATGATCCCGTTCCAGTTGGTCTGGGTTTCGTCGGTGGCGGCGGAGGAAAAGACAATATCGTCGTGGGGGAGGCCGGGATAGCTGTTGTCCGATACGACGCGGAACTCGTCGTCGCCGGTAATGAAATCCGTCACCTCAAAGACCCACGGGGTGGCCAGGGACCATAATCCGAAGGGCGGCACCTCCCGCCCGTTGACCCACAGCCGCAGGCACCGGGCCCGTTCGGCCTCCAGGAATACCCTTTCCCCGTCGGGGACGCGGGTCCTGACCCGGCGGGTGAACACCGCCGGGCCTTCGTAAGTCACCTTCCGGGTAAAGCGGGTGGCGATGACGCCGCTTTCCGCCAGGCTTTCATTGACGTGCTCGTCGGGATGCCATTTGGCTGCCCGCGTTTCGGGATGACCGACGCCGTTTTCGTCCAGGGTCCCGGGAAGGGTCACGTCCTTTTCCTGCCCGGGGATCGCGCAGCGCCAAAGCCCGCCAAGGTTAAAAAACATACGCATCTCTCCGTTTCAGATGATCGAATCGTTCCCGTCCGCAGGGCGCCACAGGTCCAGCAGTTTTTCGGACGCGGCCAGGTACCTGTCCGCGGCGGACGCTTTTTTGATGTCCTTATACTTTTTTTTGCCCTCCGGCATGCCCTCCGACAGGAGCAGGAACAGCTTTTTCATGCGTCCGAGGGCCACGGGCAGGCCGAAGCGCTCCAGGTAATCCTTAAAGAGCCGGCCGAAGAACGCCTTCATCTCCTCCGTATCCGCGGCCTTCCCGCCCGAAATGCGCCGGGCGAGGGACGGATCGCGGATCAGCCCGCGGCCGATCATCACCGTATCCGTGCCCGGGAAAAGGCGCGCGATCCGGTCCGCGTCCGCGGGCGTTTTGATCTCCCCGTTCCACACCGCCCGCGTTCCGAGCCGTTCAAAGGCCGCGGCGAAGGCCTCGGGATGGAGCGGCCCCGTATACTGCTCCTCCCGGGTCCTGGGATGGATCACCACCCGGGACAGGGGATAGTCCGCCAGCGCGTCCAGGATTTTTTCCCATTCGTCGGGGGAGGAAAAGCCGATCCGGGTCTTGACCGACAGGGGGATGGGGCAGGACGGGAACACCCGGTCGAAAAAACGGCGGAGCGCCGCCGGGTCCCGAAGCATGGCGCTGCCGCGGCCCCGGGTGACCACCGTCGGCGCGGGGCAGCCGAGGTTCAGGTCCATTGCGCCCCAGCCCAGGTCCCGAAGCATGCCCGCCGCCCATAAAAGCTGATCGGCGTCCTTCGTCAGCACCTGAGGCACGCAGGGGATCCCGGCGTTTTCGTCGGGGGATATCTCCCGGCGTTCCCCGCCGGTCAGCGCCATATCTCCGGTCAGGCGGATGAAGGGAATGGCGTACTCCTCCACGCCGCCGAAAAAATCGTGATGCGCCCGGCGGAAGATCCCGTCGGTCATGCCCTCCAGGGGGGCGAACAGAATTTTCAACTTTTTCACGTCTCCCATCGGGGAAGTTATTCCTTTACGACACGGATGCTTTTAAAGCCGTAGTATTGCATGACGCTGACGGCGTTATTGTCGATGACCTCCCCGGCGCAGACCACCGGCACCGCCGGCGGACAGGCCGCGGCGGGGGAAGCGCAGACGCGGCCCAGGGCCTTTTCCGGGGGCACGGTCTCCCAGGGGGCGAACACCGCCTCCCGGATGGACATGGCTGCCCGGCAGCGCACCTCGGGCAGGCGGATCTCGCCGCAGGGCCCGGGGGCCGTCCCCAGGACGCGGATTAGCAGGTCGATTTCCTCCGGCGTGTTCATCGGCGACATCATCAGTACCAGGTGGTCCCGGTCCGCGTATTCGCATTCCGCTTTTGCTTTCCGGAGGATGTCCGCCATTTCATACCCGCTTGATCCCGCCGGGGCGCGCAGGGTCAGGCGCATGGGATCGGTGGGCAGGACGAGCCAGCCCGCCTTCCGCAGCTTTTCCCGCGCCTCCTCCAGGGCCTCCGCGGTCCTCCGGAGAGCTTCGGGGCCTTCCCCCGCCAGGTACCCGTTCAGCCGGTCCAGGCTCATCAGCGTCAGATAGCTCGGGCTGGTGGAGCCGTATGTTTCCATGGCCTGGCGGGCGCGTTCCCCGAACAGCTTTTCCCCCTTGTGCGACACGTGCAGCCAGGCGGCACCGGTCAGGGCCGGCAGGGTCTTGTGGGCCGAATCGCAGCACAGGTCCGCTCCCAGGGAAAGGGGATGCCTGTCCCCGGGCAGAAAACGCAGGCACGCCCCGTGGGCGTTGTCCACCATAAGAGGCACGCCCTTTTCCGCGCAGACCTCGGCGATGCCGGCAATGTCCTGCATGCCGCCCAGGTAATCCGGGCTGGTCAGGTACACGGCGGCGGTTTCCTCCCTGTCCAGGGCTTCCCGCACCTGCCGGGACGTGACGGGACAGGCGCACAGCGGCGCGTTCCCCTTTTCGGGGTACAGCCAGTCGGCCCGGGCGCCGGTCAGGGCGCAGGCATAGATGAAGGACCGGTGGGCGTTGCGGGCGCATACGATCCGGTTTCCCCGGCCGCTTGTTACGGCCAGGTGCACCATGGCGCGGATGCACTGGCTGCTGCCCTCGGTGGAATACAGCGTGCGGGCCGAGCCGAAAAGAGCGGAAGCCTCTTTTTCGCTTTCGGCGATGATGCCCGACGCCTCGTACAGCGAGTCCGCGCCGGAGATTTCGGTGATGTCGTCCGCCTCGATGCCCAGGAGCCCCCGGCCCTTGTGCCCGGGCATATGAAAGCGGGCCATGCCCGACGAAGCATAGCCCCTGACAAAATCAACGATCGGCTGTTTCATTTTCCTCCCCAAGCTGCTCCGCCGCCTGCATCATGATGGCGCATTCGATGCGTTTTTTGAACAGCTCGCACCCGGCGCGGTAAACGCCGCGGATGCTGCCGGTGGCATGCAGCGCGTTGGCCGCGCAGCCGCCGGAGCAGTACAGCCGGGCCCAGCACTCCCGGCATTCCTCCCGGGCATAGACGTTGCAGGCCCGGAATTCCTCCCGGAGGGCCGTATTGGTGACGCCCTCCCATACATTGCCCATGCGGTATTTCTCCTCGCCCACGAACTGGTGACAGGGATACAGGTCCCCCCAGGGGGTAACCGCCATGTATTCGGTGCCGCTTCCGCAGCCCGACAGGCGCTTATAGACGCAGGGCCCGTTTTTCAGGTCCAGCATGTAATGATAGAAGGTAATGGGGCGTCCCTCTTTTTTGCGGCGCAGCATCCATGCGGCCAGGATCTCGTACTGCTCCTTGACGATTTCGATGTCCTCCGGCGTCAGGGCCGCTGGGTCCCCGGGGGCGCAGACCACCGGCTCCATACTCAGCTCCGTGAAGCCCAGGTCCGCCATGTGGAACAGGTCCTTTGTAAAATCGGGATTCAGGTGGGTGAAGGTGCCCCGCATGTAATAGCGCTTCCCGCCCCGCTTTTCCACCAGACGCTGAAATTTGGGGACGACGGTGTCATAGCTGCCCCTGCCGGCGTAGTCCACCCGCAGGGCGTCGTGGATCTCCTTTCGCCCGTCCAGGGACAGGACCACGTTGTCGCATTCCCGGTTGGCGAAGTCGATGACGTCGTCGTCGATCAGCATGCCGTTGGTGGTCAGGGTAAAACGGAAATGCTTGCCGCATTCCTTTTCCCTTTCCCGGGCATAGGCAACCAATTGCTTTACCACGCCGAAATTCATCAGCGGCTCCCCGCCGAAGAAGTCCACCTCCAGGTTATGCCTTTCGCCGGAGGAGGCGATCAGGAAATCCAGGGCCTGTTTGCCCACCTCGAAGGACATCAGGGCCCGTTCCCCGTGGTATTTGCCCTGGCTTGCGAAGCAGTAGGAGCAGTTCAGGTTGCAGGTATGGGCCACGTGCAGGCACAGCGCCTTCACCACATCGCCGGAGCGCTCCTTGAGGGTGCCGGCGATCGGGGCGAAACGGTCCTCGGTAAAGAGGCGGCCGGATTCCTTCAGGGCCCGGACGTCCGCGACGCATTGGCGAACCTCCGCCTCCGTCACGTCCGGCCGGCCGGCGTACTTCGAGAGGATCTTCCGCGTGATGTCCTCCTCGGTGTCGTTTTCAAACAGGGCGATGATGTCATAGGCCACCTCGTCCACCACGTGCACCGCACCGGAGCAGGTGTCGACGACGATATGGAAGCCGTTCAGCACATACTGATGAACCATGTTTTTCCCTTTCCCTGTCCGGAGGGGTGCCCCCTGCCGGTGAAATCAAGGTGTGTAAACGCGCAGGAGAGGCGGTCGTGACGGCCGCCTCTCCTGCACTGTTCAGCCCGTCCGCGGGCTTTTTTCAGCTTACTTGCGATCGCTGTTTTCGCACTTCTGGTTGGCAACGCCGCAGGAAGTCTTGCAGGCGCTCTGGCAGCTGGTCTGGCATTCGCCGCAGCCGCCCTTTTTCTCGCAGAGGCTGCGGGTTTCCAGGGTCTTGATCCTCTCCATGTTCACATTCTCCATTCGTGAGATTTAAAGCGTGTGAGCGCTTTTGTCCGAAAATGATAGTACCATCAAATCGCCGTTTCGTCAAGTGGGCGCGCGCGGCCGTTCCGGGGCTGTCCGTCACGCAAGGGACTTCAGGAACTCCGTGATTTCGGCGTTTTGGCATTTGGGGTAGAAAAGCTCCGCAAACCTTTCGCCCGCCACGGCCGCCTTTACGAAATCCGGGTCCAGGTCCTTCAGGATGTCGATGAGCGGCCGGTAGGTAAGGGCCTTGACGCCGTCCAGGATCTTTTTGTTGCGCTGTTCGGGCACCACCCGGTCGGCGGGATAGCCGTTGCCGTGGCCGAATGAGAAGAGCTGGCGGAAGATCATTTCCAGCTTCAGCTCCGCGCCCCAGCCGAAGTCCTTGGCGAAGGGCAGGGCCACGCAGTTGCCGTCGTTGATCTGGGCGAACATATAGCCGTCGGAGGGGTCGACGAGGTGTCCGCAGATTACCCCGGGAAAGCTGTTGCAGGCCAGCATGGCGCCTTCGCCGGTACCGCAGCCGGTCACCACGTAATCCGCCGCGCCGGATGTAAGCAATATGGAGGAAAGCAGGCCGCACTGCACATAGGTCAACTGGGCCTTGTCGTCGGCGGAATACATGCCGTAGTTGTCCACGGTGTGGCCCAGGGGCTCAACCACCTTGCGGAGGGTGGCTTCGATCAGGCTGTTTTTGGCGGCCTGGCTGTTTTCGTTGATCAGGGCGATACGCATGGGATCCTTCCTTTCGTTTGTTTATTGCTTTTATTTTCGTGCAGCTGATTCCCGGCCTTACTTTTCCTCCGGGATCATGGCCAGCGCCCCGTACAGCACCGAATCGTCGCCCAGGGCGGCTGTTTTCAGTTCCACCGTGGAGCGGATGGAGGGCATGCAGTAGCGGTCGACCTCGGCGAGGATCTTTTGGAGGAAAATGTCGCCCACTGCCTCGATGACGCCGCCGCCGTAAACTACCGCGTCGGGGCTGATGACGTTGATCATGTTGCCGGTGGCCACGGCCAGCCAGTGGCAGGCCCGGTCCACGGCCTCGACGCAGACGGCGTCGCCGGCCTCCAGGGCCTTTTTGAGGGCCTTGCTCTTGAACGCCGAGCCGTCCAAAGCGCCCGCCATCATGCTGGCGCGGCCGCGGGACACCTGCTGGCGGATGTAGGCGGACATGCCCTGCTTTGAGGAGAAGGCCTCAAGGCAGCCCCGCTGGCCGCAGTTGCACAGCGGTCCCTCCGGGTCCAGCACCATGTGGCCGTATTCGGCGGCCTTGAAGGCGTTGCCGGTAAAGAGCTCGCCGTTCAGAATCAGGCCGCCGCCCATGCCGGTGCCCACAAAAAAGCCGACCACGTTTTTGTATCCCCGGACGGCGCCGTATTTGTATTCGCCCAGCACGCCCACGTTCACGTCGTTGCCGATATAAAAGGGCACGCCGAAACGGGTCTGCACGGGGGTGCGGATGTCGTAATCCCGCCAGGGCAGGTTGGGGGAAAAGAGCACGACGCCCTTCTGCTGGTCGATGACGCCCGGGGCCCCGGCCGCGATGGCGCTGACGTTCTTCTGGTCGATGCCGGAATCCCCGATCATCTGCCCGACGACGCTGACGATGACCTGCTCGATGTTCTCGGCCGACTCGCCGCCGGACTTGGTCTTTTTCTTGAGACGGTGGACGATCTTCCCCTGATCGTCGAATATGGCGCCCAGCACCTTGGTGCCGCCGATGTCAAGACAGATGCGATATTTTTCCGCCATTCTTATCCTTCCCTTCCGCCGTTGTGTCCGGGTCCGGTGACCGTATTTGCCGCTGTGGATGCCTTCAGACCGATGATACCAGACAGGACGGCCGGCGTCAAGTCCGGGGAAAACAAACGAAGGGACGGTTCTTCGTTTGGAGGGAGGAACAAGAAAGACAGAGGGTGTTCCGTCTTTTTGCTGTGGCCTTCCGTCGCTTTTCAGGGGCCTCCGCGGCCCCTGAACCCCCGCGGCATGGGCGGTTGCCCCTGCACCCCAACCTGAAACGGGAGAGCGCGGATACCGAAAGAAGCCGGTAAGAGCGAAGGAACCGGCCCGTATGGTTTTCTTCCTCTCACAGGTATTTATTTGACGGCTGCCCACAGAACCGTCTCTGCACAGCAGTCCGACAGGAGAGAGATAAGGAAGACCGGATAAAAACAGAGAAACCCCGTGTGGTTGATTTTTTGTATGCCGTCATAAAAAGCGTTGCGGCAAACACCGTGAACCGATAAAATAATGGTATCCGGCATCACGAAAACATCCGGCCAACGACAGGAGGAAAATCAATGAAAAGGATCTTTGCCTTACTGCTCTCGGCGCTGCTTTTCCTTTCTCCGGCCCTGTGTGCCGCGGAGGACGTTCTGCTGGGCGTCTCTTTGTCCTGGAAGAGGGCCGGGGCTACACCCTGACCCATAATCCCTCCGATGACACCTATCTGATCACCGCCCCCGACGGGACTGTTTTCCTGTGTGATATTGATTCCTGCGAGGAACTTGGTTTGTCGGAAGAATTCATTCGCATGATGCTGCCCTCCACGGCCGGCATGACGAAGGATGGTATTACCCACGGCGAAACGATTGGAGAAGTCAACGGATTCCTGTACTGCCCCATGGACTATTACGGCCTTGTCCATGGCTTTACTGCCGTCGGGGGCGGCGCGGTGCTGACGGTATTTATTACGGGTATCAGCGCCGAGGACATCGCCGCCTATGAGGCGCTGCTGGGAGTCCTGCGCCCGGTGAACGCTGAAGAAGCCGAAGCGCCGGCCGATCCCGCGATTCCCGCATCCTTCGCCGTCGGGGATATTGTCGGGTATTACGATCTGGAAATGCTGGGCAAAAGGCACACGGACACCACCCTGATCCTGACCCCCGGCGGACACGGGCGCCTGAGCTATTCCTTTTCTTCGGCCGTTTCAAAATGATCTGAACGGATCGAAAGGGATATGCTCCCTCCGAAGCGGACACCGGAAAAACGCAGACAGGCGAACTTCGGGGGGAGTATAACAGATATAATGGAACCGCAAACAAGGCGGTTAAAAAGGAGAAGGTTTTGCGGATATGAAAAAAAACGCCAGAATCCTGACCGCGTTCATTGCCTCGCTGTTTGTGTGGTGCGCGTCGGCTGAAACGGCTGCGGCAGCCGGGCAGGCAGGCAAGACGTACAATGTGCTGGTGATTAATTTCGATCCCATATTCCCGGAAGCCGGGGGAAAGAGACAGCATGAGCTGCTTTCCTGGTGGAACGACCCACACCGGCTTGCGGGCGAGTTCGCCGCGGACCTGGAAGAAGTCAGCGGCGGCTGCGTCCGTTATTCGATCGCGGAATGGGTTGATCTGTATGAAATGCCGATGAATACGGATCGCCTGTCATATGACCGGGGCGAGTATTACAGCACCCTGATGGCGGCCAACGAAGCAACACACGGAGCATACTGGGAGGACAGCAGGTGGCATGACTGGGGTTTCTCTTTTGACTATGATTATTATATGAAGCTTTTCGGCGTATATGATCGGGTTGACAGCGGCGAACTGGATGAAGTATGGATTTTTACGGGTCCCATGATCGGAGCGTTTCCTTATGAAACGCGAATGATCGGAAGAGGCGCATACTGGTGCAACTCTCCCGGACTTGAAAAGGATTGCCGCCCGTTTATCGTCTATGGGTTCAATTATGAGCGCGGCGTCGGAGAAATGCTTGAAGACGCGGGACACCGCGCGGAATCGATCCTCAGCAGTATATTCGGCCGGCCGGACTATGAAAAACCGTACGAGTCCTAAACGGACTGGGAAAGGTTCACCGCTTACGACCTGGTGGCTCCGGGAAAAGCCGGCGTCGGAAATGTCCATTTTGCGCCGAACAGTCTTTCGGACTATGACTGGGGAAATACGAATTTTGTTTATTCCACGTGCGACGACTGGTCAAATTATCCGGATATGCATTCGGAGCCCAGCCTGGTGAACTGCACCAAATGGGGAAACGGTGATATACGGCTGCACCATAAGTGGTGGTTTTCGCATTTTCCGCATGTAACGGGCGTCAACGCAAAAACAGGCATGTATAATAACTGGTGGATCTATTTCACCCTGGACTATCTTGACACGGACGCGCCGTAACCGACCGCTGCGGCATGGACCGCCGGTCGGCCGTTGCCATGTCGTTGAGGACGGATCTGTTTTACGACTATCTATCAATGCGTTATGGTGAACCCGGAAAACAAAGAGGGATGACAGCATGGCACGTCAGGTCAGGGAAGTGAGCGACAGCCGGATATACGCGCGTGATTGCGCGTCCATAAATCGGGGTGCAGGGGCGAAGCCTTTGCCGCGGGGGTTCGGGGGCCGCGGAGGCCCCTGAGCGCGGCTGGCATGTGATGCGAATAAAGGGGATCATCCCTGCCTGACGCTGTGCAAAATCACATTACCATGCACAACGCCGTCCGTTCTCTCCTGCCCGCCCTCTTGCGCACATCCGCCCGTTAACACCCGACGGCAAAAAACTCCCGGCGCTTTCGCGCCGGGCTTTTTACGTGCCGATCTCGGTCAGGGTTCCGTTTTCGACTTTCAGGACGCAGGCGGGGTCCGCGCCGGTCAGGTCGCTGAGGTCCGTGCAGGTAAGCAGGGTCTGCACATGCCTGACCCTGCCCAGCAGGCGGCGGCGCCTTTCCGGGTCCAGCTCGCTCAGCACGTCGTCAAGCAGCAGGAGCGGCGGTTCCCCCTGGGTCTTTTCCAGGGCGTCGAAGGCCGCCAGCTTCATGCTGAGGGCGGCGGTGCGCACCTGCCCCTGGGAGGCGAAGGCCCGCATGTCGCTGCCGGAAAGGGCCAGGGCCAGGTCATCCCGGTGGGGGCCGAAGGTGGTGGTCTGGCGGCGGACGTCCTCCTCCCGGGAACGCTCCAGGCCGCGGCGCATATCAGCGTATACGTCGGGGGAGTCCTCCAGGTGGCCCCGGTAGGCGACGGAGAAGATCTCGTCGTCCTTTCCGCCGATATACAGGTAATGGTCCCGGCAGCATTTGTCCAGTTCCCCCGCCAGCTCCCGCCGGCACTGTACCAGCGGGCCCGCCGCCCGGCACAGCTCCTCGTCCCAGGCGTCAAGCTGCCGCAAATCCTCCCCCTTCAGCAGGGCGTTGCGGTGGCGCAGCGCGGCGGTGTACATCTGCAGCGCGTAAAAATAGGATCTTTGCCTCTGGCACAGGAGCATGTCCATAAAATGCCGCCGGGCTTCGGGGCCGTCCCGGACGGTCCGCAGGTCCTCGGGGGAGAAGATGACCGCCGTGGCGTGGCCGAAAAGCTCGCCGATGCGCGGCGCGGTCTTGCCGTTGATGTAGATCAGCTTTTTGCGGCGCTGGGCCTCGTACAGGCGCACCCCCACGTCGTGAACGCCGTCCTCCCGCTCCACGGTCAACTGCACCGCGGCGCTGTCCGCCCCGGCGCGGATCATGTCCCGGTCGTTGCCGGTGCGGTGGCTCTTTCCCAGGCAGCACAAATGAACGGCCTCCAGCAGGTTGGTCTTGCCGGCGCCGTTTTCGCCCACCAGCACGGTCACGCCGCCGGGGGGGCATAGCTGCAGCTGTTCGTAGCTGCGGAAGGACCGCAGCCTCAGGGAAAGGATCTTCATCGGAACGCTTCCTGTGATACGCGTCAGGCGGGAAACCGCCGCGGTGTCCGGACGCCGGCAGGGACGGGGAGAGGTTTATTTGTGATATCTTTCGCCGCTCAGGATCTTCGCGGCGCGGTAGAGCTGCTCAAGCAGCATTACTCTTGCCAGCTGGTGGGGGAAGGTCATCTCGCTCATGGACATTTTTTCGTCGGCCCGTTTAAGGACGCTTTCCCCCAGCCCCAGGGACCCGCCGATGACGAAGACCAGGCGCCTGCCGGCCATGTCGGCCAGACGCACCTTTTCGGCCAGGGCGGGGCTTTCGCACTGGGGGGCCCGGATGCACATGCACACCACCCGGTCCTCCGGCCGGATATGCTTAAGCAGCGCGGCCGCCTCCGTTTCCGTCAGGCGGCGGTTGTCGCTTTCGGAGGCGTTTTTCCTTTCGGGCAGGTCGTCCACCTCGATTACCTCGCACCTGCCGTAGCGGGAGAGCCGCTTCAGGTATTCCCGGCACGCGTCGGCCCAGTATTTTTCCCGGAGTCTGCCGACGCACAGCACCGCTATGTTCATGCCCTGCCCCACTCCCTTTCGATCAGGGCGGGCACTTCCCGCAATGAGGACAGGCGCCAGTCGGCAAAGGCGCGCATTTCCTCCCGCCAGGGGAACAGGTCCGGCACCATGCACACCCGGCAGCCGGCGTCGTGGCCCGCGCGGATGCCGTTGGGGCTGTCCTCGAGCACCAGGCAGTCCCCGGGCCGCTGCCCAAGGCCCCCGGCGGCTTTTTGGAAGGCTTCCGGGTGGGGCTTGGAATGCTTAAGAACGTCCCCGGTCACAAGGCAGGAAAAATATCCCCTGATCCCCGCGCCTTCAAGGTAGGCTTCCACGGTCCTGAGGGAGGAAGAGGAAGCCACGGCGCAGGGAACGTTTCTTTGGCGCAGCCATTCAAGCAGTTCCGCCGCCCCGTCCTTCAGGGCGATCCGCCCCTTTTCGCCCCGCTCCCGCATAACGGCGTCAAAGCGTCCGAACAGTCCGGCGTAATCCAGGTCCGGCACGCTTTCCGCATAGATTTTGCGGGAAAGGACCGCGCTGCAGCCGATGGTCCGGCGGATTACGTCCTCGCTCACCGGCGTTCCCATTTCGCGGCTCAGGGCCATGATCAGCGGGATGGCCGGGCGCTCGCTGTCGAACAAAAGTCCGTCCATATCGAACAGGACGCCTCCGGGATAAGCGGTCTCGGGCTTCATCTGCGTCCTCCGTCATTCGATCACGGCAAAGCTGGTGCCGTACAGGAAGGTGTGGAGCGCGTCCCGGTTGACCTCGGTGTCGATCCACTGGGTGGCCATGCCGGCCTCGCTGTCCAGGTAATAGGAATCGTCCACCGGCATGCGGATGCCCTCCACCGCCGTGCCCTTCATGTCCAGGGCAAGCAGCACTGCCGACAGGAAGTCGTCGCCGGTCATGTTGGTCATGATGGTGTTGTCCATGATCACGTCCAGCAGGTCGATGGCTTCCCCGTAGGTAATGTCCTTCAGGGAGTCGGCGATGGTGGACATCACGATGCGGTCGCGCTCGGTGCGGCCCACGTCCTGGGTGGCGCCGGAGGCCGTGGCCACCTTGCGGATGCGCATGTAGATGACCGCCGCGTGGCCGGAAAAATGATACGTGCCGGCCCCGCTGATGGCGGGGGTGGTGGAGGAGGCGGAAATGCTGTAATTCTGCAGGTACCTTGCTTCCCGGGAGGTGATGGTGATGTCCACGCCGCCCACGGCGTCGATGATCCGTTCCACCGAGGAAAAGTCCACCATGATGTATTTTTCGATGTTCAGGTCAAAGTGCCGGTTGATGGTATAGATCAGGGCGTTCACCGCTTTTTCGTCCTGTCCGTTTAAGTAAAACAGGTTGTTGATGCGGCCCCACTCCCCGTCGGGACGGATAATCAGCATATCCCGGATGAAGGAGGTGATCATGACCCGGCCGGAATATTCGTCCACCGTCACCAGCATCAGCCCGTCGGTGTGGTAGCCGGGCTTGGTCTTCAGGTCCTCCGGCTTCACGTTCCAGTGGTCGATGCAGACGAGAAGGTAATGGTGGATCCCCTCGGGAGTGGGCGAGCGGTCCTCGTCCGCCACCAGGCTGTAGGGCTTGTGGTCCGCGGCCAGGGAGGCGGAGGGCAAAAGCACCAGCAGCGCCAGCATCAGGGCAAAAGCGCGTTTTACGGTCTGTTTCATTGGTTTGCGTCGGGGGCCTGGGCCTCCGTCTCCTCCTTGTATTTTTCGATGGTCACCCCGGTCTCCCGGAAAAATTCCAGGCTGAACTCGTCGGGATACCCGTTTTCGTACACCACCCGGCGGATGCCGGAGTTGATGATCATCTTGGCGCACATGCTGCAGGGCTGATGGGTGCAGTACAGCGTGGCTCCGTCGATGGAGATGCCCAGCTTGGCCGCCTGGATGATGGCGTTCTGCTCGGCGTGGGCGGCGTAGCAGATCTCGGCGTGGGTCCCCGAGGGGATGTTCATCTTGCGCCGGAGGCATTCGCCTTTTTCGGCGCAGGTGCGCATCCCCGCCGGGGCGCCGTTGTACCCGGTGGTCATGATGCGCTTGTCCTTGACGATGACGGCGCCGATCTTCCTTCCCGGCGCGAAGCAGGAGGACCAGGAAGCGATCTCCCTGGCGAGGATCACAAAGCGGCGGTCCCATTTGTCCATGTTGTTTTCTCCTATTTTATGAGGGGGCAGGTCCGCGGGGGGACAGCCTCCCATGATGTCCGGTATCGGGACGCGGGGTCAAAGGTCCTCCCAGGAATCCAGGAAATCCTTCAGAATCCTTCGGGAGACCGCGGCGGCCCGGTCGGCGTTCAGGGCGTATTCCTGCCCGTTCCCCGTCAGGGTGTCGCTGACGCAGCGGTACATGGCGAAGGGCACCCCCATTTCATAGGCGGCCTGGGCGACGGCCGCGCCCTCCATGTCGCAGGCATCGGCGCCGAACAGGCTGTGCAGGCGCTTTTTTTCCTCCGGGCTTTCGATAAATCTGTCCCCGGTGGCGATGCGCCCCGTAAAGACGCGCACGCCGTTTCCTTCGGCGGCGGTCTTCAGCTTTTCCGCCGCCCGGGGATCGCAGGGGAGGTACACCAGGTCGATCCCGCTGATCATCCCCACCGGGTCCCCCAGGGGGGAGGTGTCCATGTCGTGCTGGACCGCGGAGGGGGGAATGACGCAGTCGGCGATGTCCGCCTCCTCCGTCAGGGCCCCGGCCACCCCGATATTCAGAAGCAGCGAGGGCTTTTCCGCAAGGATCAGCGCCTGGGCGCACATGGCGGCGTGCACCTTGCCGATGCCGCAGCGGGCCACCGCGACCTGTTTTCCGTACAGAAGGCCGCGGGTGATCCGGGAAATGCCGCATTCGCGTTCCTCCGCGTCGGTCATGGCCGCCCGCAGGGCGTCCACCTCCGTCGCCATGGCGCCGATGATTCCGATCATGTCTTTTTCTCCTTGCATTGGGATCCCGGATTTTTTCCCGGCGCGGGGCCGCGGAAAAACCGGCGGAATTATTTTTCCACCGCCCGGGCATAATAATCGATCAGGTTCTGCCCGGCGATGCCCCGGGCGCAGTTTTCGCCGAACCGGGAGATAAGGATATCCGTCAGTCCGGGAAGCTCCGAGGGGTCCTTCAGGTCCAGGGGCTTGCGGCTGATGCCGTCAAAATCGCTGCCGAAGCCGATCTTTCCCTCGCCGCCCATTTCCATCATGTGCTCCAGGTGGTCGGCGATGTCCGCCGTTGTGGCTTCGCCCCGGTCCTTCAGGAAGGCGGGATAGAAATTGACGCCCACATAGCCGCCGGCCTCGAACAGTTTTTTCAGCTGTTCGTCCGTCAGGTTGCGGGTGTGGGAGCACAGGGCCCGGCAGCAGGAATGGCTGGCGAGAGGCACAATCCCCATATCAAGCAGGTCCCAGAAGCCCTGTTCGTTCAGGTGGCTTACGTCGCAGGCGACGCCCAGCGCCCGCATACGTTTTACGGCGTCCCGCCCGAAGGTGGTCAGGCCCGTCACGGCGTCGACTGAGTGGGGGGTCGCCAGGACGTTGGGATAATTCCAAGTCAGCGCGGCCATGCGCACGCCCATGCCGTACCACTCATCCAGCACCTCCATGCCGTCCGCCATCAGGTCGCAGCCCTCCACGCTGAGCATAAAGCGGCATTCCCCCTCGGCGGCTTCCCGGGGGGACAGGGCCTGGCGCGCGCCGGAGGCCTTCATTCCCTCCCAGGCTTCCTTCATCCCGGAAAAAACCCTGCGGATATCGGGAAGCTTCGGGGAGGAGCCGACGAACATGGCCAGGGTCTGCAGACTGACCCCGCCCTTGCGCAGGGTCTCCGGCGTCACGTCCCTTTTTCTTTCGGGATGGACGGCGATGGTGTGCAGGGTGTCGCAGTGGGTGTCGCAGATGATCATGTCAGCCTCCGATCATATAACGCGTCAGGCGCGGAATTCCGTCCCGGTGCCGTCGGGTGGCGGCGCCTTGTGGTACTGGGTTCTCTTTTTTTCCGGGGGTTTGCGTTTCCCGGCGGCTTTTTTCAGGCGCGCGTGTCCGATCAGGTACAGGGCGGCCAGGCACAGGACGGTGACAAACAGGATGCCCGAGATCCCGCCCAGGATGTCCAGAAAAACGTCCGCGGCCATCCCGCTTCGCCCTGAGACGAAGGACTGGTGGTATTCGTCGGCGGCGGCGGCCGCCAGGCAGATCAGGAAGGAGTAAAGGGCGCGCAGGGGCGTTTTGAACCTGAGGCACATGAAGCCGCACATCAGAAGCGCGCCGAGCAGGGCGTATTCCATGAAATGCGCCGCCTTGCGCACCGGCAGGGACATGAAATCCAATATGTTTTCCCGGACCGCCGCCCCGCACAGCTTCCAATAGGATGGATTCGCGATTTCCGCGAGGAACCGGGACACGTTCCGGCTCAGGCCGGAGGAGGTATCGCCGTCCTGGGAGGAAAAAATGAACATGGCGAAGATCAGCGCCGCCGAGGCTATAAAAAGGAAGATGCTCGCTGCTTTTTTAGCCATGGCGCGCTCCTTTCGGGGGTATGAATGACCCCGCGTTATTTTAACACATGGGCGGGGCCTTATCAAGCGTCCGCGCCGGCGCGCGGGGTGCGCCGGGGGCTGTTTTTGGGGCTTCGGATGCAAATTTATTCATTGAAACTATTGACAAGGCGGCCGGGGCGTGTTATTCTATGACCGTAGTTAGCACTCACCATCAAAGAGTGCTAACAAAAACCCGGAAGGGAAAGGAGAGGGCTCGCATGGCAGACGGAAGATCCCGCGCCGCGCAAAAGGGGCGTGAAATGGACGACCGGAAGCTGCGCATCCTTCTGGCGGTAATCGACGATTACGTTCATACCGCCGTCCCGGTCGGATCCAGGACGATTTCCCGCAAGTACGAAACGGCCCTTTCCTCGGCCACCATCCGCAACGAGATGAGCGACCTTGAGGAGATGGGATTCCTTGAGCAGCCTCACGTATCGGCCGGGAGAATCCCCACCATGAAGGCCTACCGCCTGTATGTGGACAGCCTGCTTTCGGGCGGGACGCAGGTGGAGGAGGCCGACAGCGTCAGGGAGTTCTTTTTCGACAGGGTGCGTCAGATGCAGGACGTGGTGGAAAGCGCCGCGTCGGCCCTGAGCGAGCTGACCAGGTACACGGCGGTGGTCCTGATGCCCAAGCAGCTGGACCTGAAGGTATCCTGCCTGCAGCTGGTGCCGATGAATACCGGCAGTGCGCTGCTGGTGGTCATCACCGACGGCGGGGTTATCCGCAACCAGGTGATCCGCGTCAGCGAAAACCTGGACAGCGACGCCCTGTACGCCATCTCCAAGGTGCTCACCAGCCGCCTGGCGGGAAGGACGCTCCAGCAGGTCACCGAAGCCCTTGCGATCTATTCCAGGTATTCGGGGGCGGATCAGGAGGTATGCGGCGCCATCGCCGACATGGCCAGCCAGATGGCCCGGCAGACGGGTACCGACACCATCGCCGTATCCGGCAGCCACAACATCCTGAATTACCCCGAGTACTCCGACGTGGACAAGGCCCGGGCCTTCCTGAGCGTTCTGGAGACCAAGGACAAGCTGCTCAGCTTCCTGCCGGAGGAACGGGAGGGCTTCACCGTCCGGATCGGCCCGGAAATGGGCCTGAGGGAAATGGCGGACTGCGCCGCGGTGTGCACCTCCTACCGGATCGGCGGGGGACACACGGGGACGGTCGGCGTAATCGGGCCCGCGAGGATGCCCTACGGCAGGATCATCGGGATCCTTGAAACGGTCGGGGAAGCGCTGACGGGGCTCATGGGAGAGACGGCCCGCTGAACGCGGATTGCGCTCGCGCCGGGGCTGCGGGAGAGGTTCCCGATTACAGGCCAGGCCCTCATATGAAGGGGGCGGAAAGCAAATGAAAAAGAAATTCCCCATCGGGAAAAAGCGAAAGGACAGAAAGACCGTGAACGAAAAGCCGGACGAGAACATCCTGGAAAAAGCCGAAGAGGTTCCGGAAGAAAGTCCCGCGGAGAACGCGCCGGAGAACGCGGAAAAAGCCGGGGAAGCGCAGACAAGCGCCGGCGACGAAAAAACGCTTTTCGCCGACAGGCTGGAAAAGGCCGAGAAGGAGCGGGACGAGTACCTGGACATGGCCCAGCGGGTGCAGGCGGACTTTGACAATTACCGCCGCCGCAACGCGTCCCTCAGGGCCGAATCCTTCGAGGACGGCGCCAGGGAAGCGATCAAATTGATGCTCCCGGTGGTGGACAACCTGGAGCGGGCCCTGGAAGCCCCCAGCGAGGACGAAAAGCTGAAGGAAGGCGTGGCCATGACCCTGAAGCAGATGCTGGGGATCCTGGAAAAGCGGGGCGTGACGGTAATCGACCGCAAGGGCGAAAAATTCGATCCCCGGCTTGAAAACGCCGTTATGCAGGTGGACGCTTCCCAGGGAGAGCCCGGGACGGTGGCCGCGGTGCTGCAGAAGGGCTACCGGATGGGCGACTTCGTCCTGCGCCACGCCATGGTGCAGGTGGTCGCGGAATAGCGGTCAAGGCGAAAGCCTTTTGATATAAACCGCGGGCGCGGAAGCGCCCGGACATAAGGAACGAAAAACAGGTGCGGAGCACGAATAAAAAACAGGAGGGTAACAATTATGAGTAAAATGATCGGTATAGACCTTGGAACCACCAACAGCTGTGTCGCCGTGATGGAAGGCGGCCAGCCCGTCGTCATCGCCAACGCCGAAGGCTCCCGGACCACCCCCAGCGTGGTGGCCTTCACCAAGGAAGGGGAGCGCCTGGTGGGCCAGATCGCCAAGCGCCAGGCCATCACCAACCCGGACAGGACCGTGTCCTCCATCAAGCGCCAGATGGGCACCAATTACAAGGTTTCCATCGACGGCAAGCAGTATAATCCCCAGGAAATCAGCGCCATGATCCTTCAGAAACTGAAGGCCGACGCGGAAGCCTACCTGGGCGAAACGGTGACCGACGCGGTTATCACCGTTCCCGCGTACTTCTCCGACGCGCAGCGCCAGGCAACCAAGGACGCCGGGCGCATCGCCGGACTCAACGTCCAGCGCATCATCAACGAGCCCACCGCCGCGTCCCTGGCCTACGGCCTGGACAAGGAAGAAAACCACAAGATCCTGGTGTACGACCTGGGCGGCGGCACCTTCGACGTCAGCCTGCTTGAAATCGGCGACGGCGTGTTCGAGGTAAAGGCCACCAACGGCGACACCCACCTGGGCGGCGACGATTTTGACGACCGGGTGATGAACTATATCGCCGACGCTTTCCAGAAGGAAAACGGCATCGACCTCAGGAAGGACCGCATGGCCCTGCAGAGGCTGAAGGAAGCCGCCGAAAAGGCCAAGATCGAATTGTCCGGCGCCATGAACAGCAACATCAACCTGCCCTTCATCACCGCCGACGCCACCGGCCCCAAGCATCTGGACATGACCCTGACCCGGGCCAAGTTCGATGAACTGACCGCGGACCTGGTGGAAAAGACCATCACCCCCATGCAGAACGCCCTCAGGGACGCCGGCATGAGCGTGAACGACATCGACAAGGTAATCCTGGTGGGCGGTTCCACCCGTATCCCCGCCGTGCAGGACGCCGTGAAGAAGGTTACCGGCAAGGAGCCCTTCAAGGGCATCAACCCCGACGAGTGCGTGGCGGTCGGCGCGGCCATCCAGGCCGGTGTGCTGCAGGGCGAGGTCAAGGACGTGCTGCTTCTGGACGTCACCCCGCTGTCCCTGGGCATCGAGACCGAGGGCCACATCTTCACCCGCCTCATCGAACGCAACACCACCATCCCCACCAAGAAGAGCCAGGTGTTCTCCACCGCCGCGGACGGACAGACCAGCGTCGAAATCCACGTGCTGCAGGGCGAGCGTCCGATGGCCTACGACAACAAGACCCTGGGCCGCTTCCAGCTGACCGGCATTCCCGCCGCGCCTCGCGGCGTGCCGCAGATCGAGGTAACCTTCAATATCGACCGCAACGGCATCGTCAACGTCAGCGCCAAGGACCTGGGCAGCGGCAATGAGCAGAAGGTGACCATTACCGCCTCCACCAACATGACCGAGGACGAGATCAACCAGCGCGTCAAGGAAGCCGAGCAGTTCGCCGAGCAGGACAAGAAGAAGAAGGAAGAGATCGAGACCTTCAACCGGGCCGACTCCGTGATTTACGAGTTTGAAAAGCAGCTGCGCGACAACGGCGACAAGCTGAGCAGCGAGGACAAGGCCACCGTGCAGAACGAGATCGACGCCTTCAAGAAGGTGCGCGAGGGCAACAACGCCGAGGAGATCAAGAGCGCGATGGAGACCATGACCCAGAAGGTCTACGCCATCTTCGGAAAGATCTATCAGCAGCAGGGCGGCCAGCAGCCCGGCCCCGACCAGGGCGGCGCCTCCTACGGCGACGGCAGCGTGGACGGCGACGGCAGCGTCGGCGGCGACGGCAGCGTCAACTGATACGGAATAAACAGCTTATGATCATTGCCGGCGCGCCCTGAGGGGAGGCGCCGGCAATGGTCGAAAAAAACGGTGTTTCCCGCCCGGCGCGCGCCGGGAATAAAACGCCACGGAAGAGGTCATTATGGCAGCGAAACGCGATTATTACGAGGTCCTGGGGGTCGACAGGAACGCGACCCAGGAAGACATCAAAAAAGCATACCGGAAGCTGGCCAAGGAATGCCACCCGGATCAGCACCCCGACGACAAGGACGCCGAGGCGCGGTTCATGGAGCTGAACGAGGCCAACGAGGTGCTTTCGGATCCGGATAAACGTGCCAGGTATGACCGCTTTGGCCATGAAGACCCCATGAGAGGCGGCGGAGGCGGTTCGTACTCCGGCGGATTCGATTTCAGCGGCTTTGGCATGGGCGACGATATTTTCAGCCAGCTGTTCGGCGGCGCCATGGGCGGCACCCAGCGGCGGAACGCGCCCATGCAGGGCAGCGACATCCAGTACGAACTGAAGCTGACGTTCGAGGAGGCCGCCTTCGGGTGCAAAAAGTCCTTTGAGTTCACCCGCAACGAGGTCTGCGACGTCTGCAAGGGCTCCGGCGCCAAGCCGGGGACCCAGCCCAAGACCTGCTCCACCTGCAAGGGTACCGGAAGAATCCGGGTGAACGGCGGCTTCATGATGATGGAGCGCACCTGCAATGCCTGCGGCGGATCAGGCAAGGTCATCGCCGAAAGGTGCGCGGCCTGCGGCGGCTCCGGGCGCAAGCGCGCCAGGCGCACCTGCACGGTGGAGGTGCCCGCGGGTGTGGATACCGGGAACTACCGCACCTTCCGGGGCGACGGCGAGCCCGGACGCAACGGCGGCCCCAACGGCGATTTGAACGTGGTGTTCAACGTGCGTCCCCACAAGGTCTTCCGCAGGGAAGGCACCACCCTTTTCCTGGACCTGCCCATTTCCTTTACCCAGGCGGCCCTGGGCGCGGACATCGACGTGCCAACCCTGGGCGGGGGCAAGACCACCTTCCGCATCCCCGAGGGCACCCAGAACGACACCCAGTTCCGCATTCGCGGGGAGGGCATCAAGCAGCTGCGCTCCAATGCCCGGGGCGATATGATCCTGACGGTGCACGTGGAAGTGCCCCGGCGCCTGAATGAAAAGCAGAAGGAAGCCCTGCGGCAGTTCGAGGCCCTGAGCGGCGGACGCAAATCCTTCAGTGAAAAAATCAAGGAAATGTTTGAAAAATAACGGTCGCCCGACGTGAAGGGAAACAGCTTTTCGCCCCTTCGGGGATTGACGGAAGGCGGCGGATGGCGGATAATGGGATCGCAGGCTCCGAAGCGCCGCGGCGCGGGGGAGACAGGCGATCCCTTTTCTGCGTACGGAAAGAACAGATCGACGGAAAGGCCGGGCAGCACGGATGAACTATCAGCAGGGGAGCAATAACCTGAATCCGGAAAACGGCGGGCCGGACAGGCACAGACGCTCCGGAAGAAACGGATACCGGCAGGGGAGCAATAACCTGAACCCGGAAAACGGCGGGCCGGACAGGCCGGAGCGCTCCGGAAGGAACGGATACCGGCAGGGGAGCAATAACCTGAACCCGGAAAGGGACGGGCTGGACAGGCCGGAGCGCTCCGGAAGGAACGGATACCGGCAGGGGAGCAATAACCTGAATCCGGGAAGCGGCGGGCCGAAGCGCGCCGGAGGGTTTGCCCTTCCGAAGACCGTTTTCGGTATGGACATACGGAAGGCCGCCCTGATCGGCGTCCTCGGCGTCGTGCTGATCTGGGCGTCGGTCAGCATCATTTCCCGTTGGATTGTCCCCAACGCCCGCGAAAAGCAGGTCCTCGACGATACCCGCGCCCTGGTCGGCGCCACCCTTGCGCCGGGGGAGACGGTGGCGGCGCCCGCGGTGGAGGTGACCGCCGGGCCGACGGTCATCACGGTGACCACATCCGAGCCCCGGGAGACCGCCGAGGCCGCCCCGGTGGCATATGTGACCGCGCCACCGGGCGTCAGTCCCAACGTGACGGCCCGGATCTCCTTCAACGGCCTCACCTATTCGCCGGAGCTGCTGGACGACTACATCGCCCTATACGCCGCCAACCGGGACATGGGCGGCTGGATCCGGGTGCGGGCGATCAAAAACATTGATTTTGCCTACGTTCGCGGCAGGAACGACTATTACATCACCCACGATTTTTACGGCAACGAAAACGTCAACGGCACGGCCTTCCTGGACGAGACCTGCACCGACTGGCCGAGGGACAAAAACCTGCTGATCTATGCCCACAACCTCAGGAGCGGCGAAATGTTCGGCGAGCTGAACCGGATCGCCAGCATGAAGGTGATCCGCGGCAATCCCTTTGTGGACTGCGACAGCCTGTACGAAAAAGGGGTCTATATTCCGGTGGCGGTGCTGGTCTGCGCCGTGGATGCGGCCGAAGAGGATTATTTTGATTTTCATGTGTCGGACTTTAGCAGCGCGGAGGCCTTTGACGCCTACATCGCCCGCTGCAGGGAGCTGAGCCAGGTGGCTTTGAACGTGGACGTCGATTTTTCCGACCAGCTTCTGACCCTGGTGACCTGCTGCGACGACACCGGCACCCGCCGCTTTCTGATGGTCTGCCGCCGTCTCAGAGCCGACGAGACCGAGGAATCGGTACTGGCGAAGTATTTCAGGTAATCTTCGGGACAGCGTAAAAACAGGGGCCTGCGAGGTTTAATCCTTCAGGCCCCTGTTTGTATCTGTTCAGTCCTGCGGACAGAACAGATACCGCGGGGGGTACCCGTACCCCCCGCGAACCCCCCGGGCGAAGAACGGAGTCCGGGGAAGGG
>CADANQ010000042.1:40396-43252 GCA_902789365.1 uncultured Eubacteriales bacterium | reverse complement strand
GCGGTATCTGTTCTGTCCGCAGGACTGAACAGATACGACGCTTGTTTTTTATACTTCCGGCAGGCTGGCCGCGGCCACGCTCTGGCCCACGCGGCGGCTCTTTTCGTCCGGGATGTGGAGGGCGATCTTCCGATCAAGCTCCGGGAATTCCTCCCGCAGCACCTGCTTCGCCTTCTCCAGCAGAATCCCTCCTCCCTCGCCGGAGGTGACCCGTCCCATGATCAGCACGTGGCGGATATTGTAAAACCGGGCGTACCAGGCGATGGCGTAGCCGAAATAAACGCCGATGGTCTCGTAGATCTTCCCTGCGCCGGGGGAGCCCGCGGCCATTTCGGCCTGGACCGCCTTCAGCTTCTCGGCCGGAGACAGGCTCTCGTCCAGGACGATTCCGGCGGCGGGGGCCAGCTTGATGACCGCGTCCTGGCTGAAATACTTGACGCCGCAGCCGTAATCGCCGCTCCACTCGTCCCGCATGGACCCGGGAAAATCGTCCACCGGCACGAAGGCCAGCTCCGTCAGCCAGCCCATCAGGCGCATGTCCGCGTCCACATAACCGCCGGCCTCGCTGGTGCCCATGGCCACGCCCAGCACATTGCCCTCGCCCAGGTCCATGGCCCCGGCCAGGGCGGTCACGTCCCCGTCGTTGGCCACCGCCAGGGGAATGTCCTTCCCGATCCGCGCCGCGGCGTCGGTGTAGATATGGCGGATGCCGCTTTCAAACAGTTCCTTCGGCACGCTCCTGAAAAGGGAGATGTCCCGGGTGGCGTCGTTGCCGATATAGACCCCCGCCGACGATACGCCGATGCCGTCCACCCGCGGCATATGGGCCGCGGCGGTGCGGAAAGCCTCGACGATGCCCTGCAGGTGGTAATTGGGGTCGCTCTGCAGCTTGGGGAACCAGACGACCTCCTCGCTGTACACCGTTTCCCCGTCGATGACGGCGGACACCTTGCGGTCGCTTCCTCCGGCGTCAAAGCCGATGCGGCATCCGTTCAGGTGCCTGCCGATGCTCTGAGCCCGGTCCCGGCGGACTTTGACCCGGGCCATGTCCTCCTCCCGGACCACGGTAAACTCCCGGTCGTACACGTCCCCCATGAACTTAGAGTCAAAATGCCGCTCCCCCTCGGGGGTATACGCCGCGGCCAGCTTCCTGTACAGCTTTTCGGAGCCGCAGACCGTAATCTTCCATCCGCCCCGCATCCACAGAAGGGCCTTGGTCATGCGTTCCGCCAGGTCCAGGGTCCTGTCGTCCTCCGTGCCCTCCGGGAACGCGTCCAGCCGGAAATAATCGCAGCAGCCGTCCTCCCGCTCGATGTTCACCGCCAGGGGGACCGTCGGTCCCTTCGCCGCGTCCCGCTCGTATTCCCTGAGCAGCACGCTCAGCGGCGCGAAATCCCGATCCAGCGGGGCCGGAACCTTTAATTCCATCGTTTTCATCATCATCTTCTCCTGCTATGATTTGTATTTCCTCACGCCGCCGACCCAGGTTTCCCTGACGTTCAGGCCGTCGTCGAATATCGTGATGTCCGCGTCCTTCCCGACGCCGAGGCTGCCCACGCGCCCGTCCTCATGAATGGAACGGGCCGGGGAAAGGGACGCCGCGCGCACCGCTTCCCACATGGAAACGCCGGCATGCTCGCGGAACAGACGCACCGCCCTGTTCATGGTCAGCACGCTTCCGGCGATGGTGCCGTCCTTCAGGCGGCACTCGATGCCCTTCAGGTCGAAGGCCTGCCCGCCCAGGATGTATTCCCCGTCCTTCAGACCGCCGGCCCGCAGACAGTCGGTGATCAGGCACAGCCTGTCCCCCTTCGCCCGGTACATGATGGAGAACAGGGCCTTGTCCACATGGAAGGCGTCCGCGATCATCTCGCACCAGGCGTCGGAATACAGCGCGGCTCCAACCACCCCGGGAGAACGGTGGCTCATGGGCGTCATGGCGTTGAAGGTATGGGTAAAATGTTCCGCCCCGGCGTGCACCGCGGCCATGGCGGTGTCAAAGTCCGCCGCGGTATGCCCGACGGAAAGGACGATGCCGCTCTTTTCCCGGATCGTCCGGGTAAACCCGATGCCGCCCGGCATTTCGGGGGCATAGGTAATCATGCGGATCACGTCCTTCCAGGGAAGGATCTTCTCCGCGTCCGGGGGCAGGATGTTTTCCTCGGCCTGGGCGCCCTTGCGGGCGGGATTGATGAAGGGCCCCTCCGCGTGGCACCCCAGGATTCTCGCCCCCCGGAAATCCTTTTCGCCGCTTTCTTCCATCATCGGGCGCAGGATGGCGAACACCTTTTCAAGGGTCCCCCACCCCACCGTCATGGTGGTGGGCAGGAAGGATGTGACCCCGTTTTCCAAAAGGGCCGCGGCCATGCGGCGGATCCCGTCGGGATCGGCGTCGCTGACATCGTCGCCCCGGAACCCGTGGATATGCACGTCGACAAGTCCCGGAGAGATCCACGCCCCCCCGACGTCCAGCACCTCGTCCGCCAGGGAGGACGCCTCTTCCTCCCCGCACAGTCCCCGGATCTTTTCATCAAACAAGAGCGCCTTCCCGGTAACCTCCCGGTCCTCCAGGATGATCCGCCCGCCGGTCATTGCGATCATGGGATCCCTCCTCCGTTTCCGCGCCGTCTATTTGTAGTACATTATACAATCGTTCCCCGCAAATTTCAATCGTTCCTGTCATATCCGGCAAATTTCTTTCCGCGTCTTTGCGCGACGGTTTTTGCGGCAAATTTTTTTCTTTTAATGATTTTTTGTTTCAGTCGTGTGTGAAGGAGAACAAACGTATGGCAGCAGCGGGGAGGTATCGGAGGGATCTTCCTCCGATTATGATCCGTTTAAGCTTCATGTAACGGC
>CADANQ010000042.1:15516-40382 GCA_902789365.1 uncultured Eubacteriales bacterium | reverse complement strand
GGTTTCCCTTCCCCGGACTCCCCTCTTCGCCCGGGGGGTTCGCGGGGGGTACGGGTACCCCCCGCGGTATCTAAACTGTCCGCAGGACTGAACAGATACTCCCAAACAAAGCCTCGTCCGCGCCGCCGTATCCCGGGGCGCGCCGCGCGGCCATAATTCACACTTCGTTCACTCATTCTCCGCCCGTCGGGAGTATAATGGACCTGACAAACCCATCCCCGACGAAAGGAGTCCGCATGATGGCAACCGTTTTCCAGCGCGCCGCGGCGTTTTTCATGTGCGTCCTCCTTTCGGGGCTCCTTCCGCCCGTACGGGCGCCGAAGGAAGCGCGCATGCGGGCGCTCCTGATCGGGTGTGACCATTTCGTCACCCGGGAATCCACCGCCCCCGCCGCCACGATGAACGTGTCCCTTCTGGCGTCGGCGCTGGCCACCGACAGCCGGGGCTATCAGGTCATCCGCACCGAGGCCGACAGCATCACGGGCCTTGACACCCTTGAAAGGGCCGTGGCGGAAACCTTCCTCGACGCCGGGGAGGGCGACGTATCGCTGATCTATATCTCCACCCACGGGCTGTATTCCCCCCAGGCCCCCTTAAGCAACTGCGCCCTGGTATTCAGCGACGGGGCCGACGAATCCATCGTGACCGCCCCGGAGCTCAAGAACCTTCTGGACACGGTGCCGGGGCTGAAAATCGTCATCCTGGACGCCTGTACCAGCGGCGCCTTTATCGGCAAGGGCCTGAGGAGCGTCGGCCGCGGCTCCGGGGTATTCCAGGACCCGGATTACAGGGTGCTGTGCTCCGCCGGAGGCAGCGAAGAAAGCTGGTACTGGCACAGCGAGGACGACAGCGACCCGGGCACCCAGTACGGGGCCAGCTATTTCGCCACCGTCCTCGCCTCGGTGTTCGAGCCCGGCACCGGCGCGGACGGCAACCGGGACGGCGCGGTCACCCTGCAGGAAGCCTACGCCTATCTGGGAGCCGGCTACGCCGCCTCCACGCCCCAGGTCTATCCCCAGGACGACCGGGACACGGTGCTGTACGCCTGCCCGCAGGGCCGGAACGCCCCCTCCGGCGGCAGGATCATCCGGGACCTGCAATTGAACGGGAGCGTCGTCACCGCCTCCGACCCGTCCGTCCGCTTCACCTTCACCCAGCTGGAAAGCGGCACCGTCTATTATCAGCTGATTTACCGGTCCCAGGGTGCCTGGGATTTCGGCAGCGTGCAGATGATCAGCGACATGGACGCCGCCCCGGACGCCGGCACCCCGGGCCTGAAGGAAAGAAGCCTCGCCATCGGCGGCCTGAACGGGCAAAGCTACGGTTATGTGATGCTCCTCCTGGTCACCAGGCCCTCGGGCCACGCCGAAATGCAGGCCTCGGCGCTGATCTCGGTCCAGCCCGAGGACGCGGAAAACACGGTATCCTGCGTCACGGACCCTTCCTTTGCGCCGGACGCCGGCAGGGAATGCGCCATCCTGGTCCGCCATACCCTCCCCTGCTCCCTGTCCGTATCCGTCCTGAACGGGGAGGGCCGCTCCGTACGGATGCTGTCCTATTCTCTTCCCAGCCGCCCCCAGAGCTTCCAGGGGAGCACTTTTTCCTGGGACGGACGGATGAACGACCTTTCCCCCGCGCCGGCGGGGAACTACACCGTAAAGGTCACCGCCACAACCGGCGGCCGTTCCGTAACGGTCCTCAGCCGCCCCCTGACCCTTTTGCGCGCGACGGAAGAAGCGGGGGATCAGGAGCCCTGAGCCCGAAAATTTCTCAAATCCGGCTTGGCGGCTTCCCGGTCCTCCGTCAAAAGCTTCGGGCCGGAAAACCCCCGCGGCCCCTCCTGTCCGCAAAACTTTCCGTCCGCCCCTATGGTTTTTTGAGCATCTCATGATATAATCGTTCCGGGGACCGCCGACGCGGGCTTTTCACCCCCGCCGGCGCTCCGTTTTCCCCTTGCCGGCGCTGTCCCTTTCGCGGGACGTTTTCGCACTTAATACATTTGGAGGTCTTGGTATGAAAAAATCCCTTTTCATCCGCGCCGTCTGCTTCGCCGCCGTCCTGATGATGTGCTTTCCGGCCGCTCTCGGCGCGGGCGATTCCGACAACATGGTCAAACTCCTGAACGACACCCCCGTCTTCGTGGATCCCGGCCTGAAGGAGCTCAGCGGCGTCCTTTCGGCAGGCTCCGTCGTGTATGCCGGAGAATACGAGTTTTCCGAGGATACCGCCGCGCTGGAGATCGCCTTCAGCTGTGACCGTGTGATCCGCACCGGCTATATTTCCCTGATGTCCGGGCTCAACACCCTGACGGGTGCCGAGGCGGAGGCCTACGCGGCGAAAGCCCCGGAAGGCGTCATATTCCGGCCCGGAATCATCCTTCACGACGTTTCCTTTACGGCCGACGATTCCTTTAACGCCGACGATTCCTTTAACGCCGACGATTCCTTTGACGTCGTCGAAGCCGTCCCCTCCGAAGGCGCCGCCGTTGAGCCCGCGGAACCCGTCCACGCGGAACCCGTCCCTCCCGAAGCGGATCCCGTCCCCGCCCTTCCCGCCGAAGCGGCCCTTCCCGCCGATCCCGCTGACGCTTCCTCACAGGGCTTTGCCGCTCTGCCCGAAGGCCCCTTCGCGGGCGGCGCGTCGATCCCCGGCTTTGTCAAAATGCTGAATAATACGACAGTCTGCATCGATTCTGCCCTGCAGCGCCCGCTGGACGAGCTCCCCGCCGGCGCCGTCGTATACGCCGACGCCTCCGATCCCGTCGGCGGCACCGTTGTGGTCATCTTCTGCGTCGACTATATCATCCGCAGCGGGTTTGTCTCCGGCGCCGCGGTCGGCCCGCTGACCGAATCCGAGACCGCCGAATATATGGAAAAAGCCCGTGACGGCATCGTTTTCAGGCCCGGCGTCGTCCTGCTGAACACCGTCTCCAGGAACAGCACGGCCCCCGAGCAGCCGGATCTCTCCGATATCTCCGCGCCGGCTATACCGGGGCCCTTCGCCCCTGCCGCCGCCACGCCCGAGCCCACATCCGCGCCCACCGCGGCCCCGGCTCCCGCGACAAGCGCCCCCACCGCGGGCAGCGCGGCCTCCGACGACGGCTTTCTCCCGGCGAATCCCCAAAAGGGCAATTACCCGCTGCCCTCCAACAAGCGCTACATCCTCAATTCCGAAAAAGCGATCCGCCGCGGCACCAACGTCAACGCCGTCGTCCTGCCGGTGTATGCCCCCGGCCGGGCGGAAGGCATCATCGACTTCGGTATCCTGACTCCGCAGGGCGTTCTCTCCATTGTGGCGTCCTACGCATTTTCGGAGGATCTGACAAACGGCGCCGACCGCCTGGTCGTCCCCGTCAATTTCTCCTATGCGAAGGGCGACACCTTTGCCCTGGTCCGCTTCCTGGTCACAAACACCTGCACCTTCGCCGTGCACGGAGGCGGTCAGGATGACCTGGAGCTGGTTTACTATGACGATAAAAACGGCGTTTTCCTTACCTCACCGCACGTCATCCCCGGCTACCATATCAATTATCATTTCAGATAACCCGCGGTCCTTTCCGCAAGCAGGGGGATGCAGTCCCTCCCCGGATCGGTATTGATCCGGGCACGCGCCGAAAAAGACAAACCGCTTCGCAGAACAAAGCCGCGGCCGGGGCAAATGCCCCGGCCGCTTTCTCTCTGTCGCCCAATCCGAAAACGAACGCCGCGGAACGGATGACCGCCTTTCCGGCCGCCCCGCATATCGTTCGTTTTTTCCGTCCGCCGGTCCGGTATGACGGATACGCAGACAAAACCGCCGCTTCAGGCGAACCGGTAGGTCCTTATAAAATCCTTTTCCGTGGCGCCGGATTCAAAATATTTCAGCAGGATTTCGGCGCAGGCGTGACTGTCGCTGTCCGCCTGATGGTGCCTGAGCCGGACGCCGTAGTAATCGCACATGACGTTCAGCTTATGGGAAATGCCGGGAACCAGCCGCCGGCCCATCTGCACGGTGCACAGGTACCTGGCTGTGTTTTTCCACGGGATGCCGTAGTCTTTCAGGCAGCGCTTCAAAACGCCCAGGTCGAAAACGGCGTTGTGGGCCGCCAGGATGCCGGAGGACATCTTCGGCTCGATGATCTCCCACAGCTCCGGGAAGGTCGGGGCGCCGTACACGGTTTGTTCGTCGATCCCCGTCAATTGCGTATTGAAACGGTCAAAGGGCGCCTCCGGGTCCACATAGGTAAAAAACTCCTCCGTGATGTCTCCGTCCTCGATGACGGAAATCCCGATGGCGCTCATTCTGTCGTTGTAACGGTTGGGCGTTTCCACGTCGAATACGATATAGCGGTACAAGGGTGCCTCCCCATTTACTGTTTCCCCAGCGCTTCCCGCAGGGCATGAACATATTTTTCCGGGCGGTTGAGGGAAAACTCCCCGTGCCGGTACCCCGGCAGGACCGTCAGCGACCATTCCGGCATGGTTTTTTGCATAAGCGCCGCCGACCGCCTGATCCCCCGGGTCTCCTTTGCGCCGACGAACAGGCGGGTTTCGGCCCGGCACCGGCGGATGGAGTCCTTCAGGGCATAGCCCGTATTGGCCTTCATAAAGGCGATCATGTCGTCCTTTAAAATAGCGCGGGAATCGCGGTAATAATCCTCGAACAGCTCCGGCCTGATATGCAGCGAGTGGAACTGCAGGGCGGCAAAGCGCCTGTTCCCGATCAGGCCCCAGCTCATGCCGAAGGCCGGCCCGACCAGCGCATGGGTCATTTTCGAGGGGATGACCATCGCGCTTTCGACGAAGGCGTGCCGGCAGATATCGCCCCGTTGGGACAGCATCTCCAGAAGGACCTGCCCGCCCAGCGACAGCCCGCCGATGAACCTGACCGATCCCCCCAGGCATTCGTCAATATACTTAATGATCTCCCCGGCGCTGCTTTCGATGGACGTAAACGGCCGGTCGCTTCCCGCATGCCCGTCCAGGACCGGCAGGACGACATGAAATTCGTCCCGCAGCATTTCCGCCTCCTCCCGGTAATTCCACCAGGACAGTCCGCCGCCGTGCAGGAGGATGACGGTCTCCTTATGTTCCTTTCCGTATTCGACGCACTTCATCGTATGCCCTGCCGGTCCTTTCCGCGCGTTTAAAGCGGTTTTAAATCAGTATCCCGTCGCAGTGGTCGATCTCGTGCTGGATAATCTCCGCGGTGAAGCCCTCGAAGGTCCCCGTCCGGGGCCTGAAATCCCGGTCCAGGTATTTTACGGTGATCTTCCCGAAACGCGCGGCTTTTCGCGTGCCCGTGAGGGAAAGGCAGCCCTCCTCCGCTTCATAGGGGCCGGATTTTGACAGGATCAGCGGGTTGACCATGACCGTCAGCAAAGGCCCGGAGCTGAAAACGATAATGCGCTTTCGCTCCCCGATCATGTTGGCCGCCATGCCCACGCAGCGGTCCAGGTTGGCCCGCAGGGTATCCGTCAGGTCGTCGATGATCCGGCGGTCCGCTTCCGTGGCGTTTTCGGATTTCCGGCCCAGAAAAAACGGGTCGCGTACAATGGAACGGATCATGTTTTTTGTCCCCCTTCAATGTCCGCGGGTTCCGCGGCGCCGCCGGCAGGCGTTTTCCGCGCGGTCAGCCAGTCCCGGATGATTTTTTCCGTCCGCTCAGGACAGCGGTCAAAATGATGCGTCTCTCCGGGAATGATTTCAAGGCTCACGTCCCTGTATCGTCCGGCGGCCTTTACGGAATCCTCCGGCGGCACCACGTCGTCCGCGTCCCCGTGGATAATCAGCACCGGCCCCGGGAAACGGTCCATGGCGTCCTCGGCCCGGACGGTCTGCGCCACCCGGATATAGTCCCCGGCCAGCGTCAGGTCCTTGATGACCCGGACCTCGTCGGGAACGCGCAGCGGATCAAACCGGACCCCCAGCATATCCCCTTCCCTGGCGCAGCGGGGGATCATGAAGGCGGGAGCCCGCAGAATCAGCCCCCTGACCAGGTCGGGGGCCATGCCGCCCGCCAGCGCCGCCGTCAGCCCGCCCTGGGAATGGCCGGACAAATATATGTCCGTCACGAAATCCAGTTCACTGGCATAGCCGATCACAGCCAGGGTGTTGGATATCCATTTGTACAGCGTGTGGTTCCTGAATTCCCCGCCGCTTTCGCCGTGCCCGTACAGGTCAAAGCGCAGCGTGGCAAAGCCCGCTTCCCGCATGGCTTTGCACGCGGCGAGGGTGTGAGGCTTGTCCTTCGTGCTGGTAAAGCCGTGCAGGACGATCACCAGCGGGCAGCACTCCGCCTCCGGGCGTTCCAGTACGGCGCTCAGGCGAATGCCGTCGTCCGTAACGGTCAGTTTCCGCATCTTTTATTTCTCCCCGATTGATCTTTCTTTACCTTTGTCCGCCGCGTGAGGCGCGCTTCACAGAAACTTTCCCGTCACGCTTTCCGGGCAGGACCGGATGTCCTCCGGCGTGCCGCGGGCGACGATCCGCCCGCCGTCCTCCCCGCCCCCGGGACCCATGTCGATAATCCAGTCCGCGCCGCGGATCACGTCCAGGTCATGTTCGATCACGATTACCGTCGCGCCGAATTCGATCAGGGTGCGGAACACCTTCATCAGGGTCCGAACATCCAGGGGATGCAGCCCGATGGTGGGCTCGTCGAACACAAACACGGAATCCGTCTGCGGCCTGCCCATTTCGCCGGCCAGCTTCAGCCGCTGGGCCTCGCCGCCGGACAGGCCGGGGGTCGCCTCGCCCAATGTCAGATAGCCGAGCCCCAGGCTTTTAAGCACCTCCAGGCGGCCGCGCACCGCGTTCATGTCCCCGCAGAAATCCAGGGCCGTATTGATATCCATGGCCATGACCTCCGGCAGGGACCTGGCGTCGCCCGCCCTGTTCACATGCCGGATCCGCCAGGCTTCCCTTGAATACCGGGCGCCTCCGCATTCCGGGCAGGGGATGTCCACGTCCGGCAGGAACTGCACGTCCAGGCTGACCTGGCCCGTACCGTCGCACACCGGACAGCGGAGTTCCCCGGTGTTATAGGAAAAGGCCGAAGCCTTTGCGCCCCTGTCCTTCGCGTCCCGGGTGCGGGCAAAGACCTTGCGGAGCTCGTCGTGCACGTTGGCGTAGGTCGCCACCGTGGACCGTACATTGACGCCGATGGGCGTGGCGTCGATCAGCTTCACATGCCCGATACCCTCCGCGGAAAGATTTTTAACGTGCGGCGGCAGCTTCCCGTTTTTTGTTACGGCGTCCAGGGCCGGCACCAGGCTTTCAAGGACCAGCGTGGTCTTTCCGGATCCGGATACGCCGGTGACCGCCGTCAGCCGTTCCCTGGGGAACTCCGCCTCCAGGGGCCTGACGGTATGCAGCGCCCCGGCGGACAGGCAGATCGCGCCGTGCTCAAACACCTCCGCCTTCGTCCTCCGCTTCCCGGGGGCGGCCGGCTTTTCCTTCAGGAAGGGGCCGATCATGGACCGGGGATTTTCGGCGATCTCCTTTACGGTGCCCTCCGCGATGACCCGTCCCCCGGCGGCGCCCGCTCCCGGGCCCATCTCGATCAGCCAGTCCGCTTCCTTCAGGACCTGCGTGTCGTGGTCCACCAGCACGACGGTATTGCCGTCCGCGGCAAGGTCCCGCATCACGCCCCGCAGCCCCGCGATGTTCACCGGATGCAGGCCGATGGAGGGTTCGTCCAGCACATAAAGCACCCCCGTCGTCCGGTTGCGCACCGCCCGGGCCAATTGCATCCTTTGCCGCTCCCCCGTGGACAGGGTGGAAGCGGCCCTGTCCAGGGACAGGTAGGAAAGTCCCAGGTCCGTCAGCCGCCCGGCGGCATGGAGAAAGGATAAGCAGATGCTCTCCGCCATGGGCCGCATTTCCTCCGGCATGGACGCGGGCACGCCCCGCACCCATTCGATCAGGTCGGAAAGCGGCATTTCGCACACCCTGTCCAGACTCAGGCCGCGGATTCGCGGCGCCCTGGCCGCCTCAGACAGCCTGGTGCCGCCGCAGTCCGGGCAGACCTCCTCCCGGAGGAATTTTTCCACCCGCTTCATGCCCTTTTCGTCCGTCACCTTGCCGAGAGCGTTCAAAACGGTGGCCGTGGCGCTGTAATAGGTAAAGTCCATCTCGCCGGCGGTCGCCGTGCCCGCTTTTTTCGGCCGGTAGAAGATGTGCTTTTTCACCATGGGGCCGCGCAGCACGGTTTCCTTTTCCCCGTCGGTCAAATCCCGGTAGGGCACGTCGGTCCGCACCCCCATGGCCCGGCACACGTCGGTCATCAGGGACCACATCAGGCTGTTCCAGGGCGCCACCGCGCCTTCGTCTATGGTCAGCGTCTCATCCGGCACAAGGGTGCTCTCGTCCACCGTCCGGACGGTTCCCGTCCCGCCGCATTTTTTGCAGGCGCCGCGGCTGTTGAAGGCCAGCTCCTCCGCCCCGGGGCCGTAGAAACGCTCCCCGCAGCATGGGCAGACCGATTCCCGCCCGGCGGCCACGTCCATGGACGGAGGGCAGTAATGCCCGTTGGGGCAGCGATGGCTGCCCAGGCGCGAAAACATCAGCCGCAGGCTGTTCAAAAGCTCCGTGCCGGTGCCGAAGGTGGAACGGATGCCCGGAACGCCCGGGCGCTGATGCAGCGCAAGGGCTGCCGGCACGTACTTTACCTCATCGACGTCCGCCCGGGCGGCCTGGGTCATCCGCCGGCGGGTATAGGCGGAAAGCGACTCCAGATACCGCCCGGAGCCCTCGGCATACAATACCCCCAGCGCCAGGGAGGATTTGCCGGACCCGGACACACCCGCAATCCCGACAATGCGGCCCAGGGGGATATCCACATCGATGTTTTTCAGGTTGTGCACCCTTGCGCCGCGCACAAGGATACGGTCCGGTGATTGTTCGGCCATCTTTTTACGTTTTCCTTTCGGTCCGGAACGCGTTCCCGGATGTTTTCATGCTTTGCCGGCGCGGATCACACGCCGAGGGTTTTCGCGGCCTCCGGATGATAATGCCGATCCTTCAGGTATACATAATTCACGGAGGAGATCACCTTTCCCTCCCCCGGCCAGTCGACGCTGCCCGTTCCGTCCGGCGCCAGCCCGTAATCCATGATCGTTTTTCCCGGGGACGGGATAAGCGCCGTCAGCCGGTTCATCACCCGGTTCCCGAGGAAAAACTCGAATATGCCCAGCTTCGGATCGACGGCGATATGGTTTCCGGTAAAGCCGCTGAGGGAAACGGCCTCGCCGCTCATATACTCCGGCACCTCGCTGTGCCGCTGCTCAGGGTTGCGCACATAGCACAAAAGCCCCAGATGCTGCGTCCATCCGCCGCCGGGAAGCGGCCGGCCGGTGCGGTTGCGGGCCATCTCCTTCAGGTCCGCAGCGGAAAGCACGTCGCCCCGCAGGATGCCCCGGCACAGCCGCGTCATATCCCCGGCGGTGGAAAAAAGACCCGCGTGCCCGCAGAAGGCCTCCCCGTCCGGGGCCATGACCCGGGCCTTGGGGTCGTGGACGGTTCCCGGAAGAACGCCTTCCCTGACCAGCCGGTTTTCACCGTGGATGCGGTGCTCCCGGTCATAGCACACACAGCGGGAAATCTCGTTTTCTGGCACGCGGCACCGGGTCTCCCTCATGCCCAGGGGACGCAGAAGCTCCCTCTCCACGATCTCCGTCAGCGATTCGTCCGCCGCGCCTTCCAGGATGTACCGGGCCGTCATGGCGTGAATATCGGAATAGGCGTTCGGCCCGTTGGGAAAGGGACGGCACGTAAACAGCATGGCCTCGGCAGCCTTAGGATCCTTCTGGGCGTCGATCCTCTCCGGCGTACGCAGGGCGATCTCAAACCCCAGCACCTGAGAAACGGTGATATCCTCAAGAAAAGCGAACTGCGGGGCGTAGCGGGTGACCTTTGCGCCGAAGTCCAGCTTTCCCGCGGCCCTGAGCCGCATGGCGGCAAGGCCGGTAAAGAGCTTGGACAGGGAAGCCAGGTCGAATATGCTGTCCGCCGCGACCGGCCTATCATCCGGGGAGGCGGCGCCGCCAAAGGCGGCGTACGTCCTGTCTCCGGTACCGCAGACCGCGGACATGCAGGCAAGGGACCGGCTTTCTTCCGTGAAATAACGAACGGCTTGTGAAAGCATGGCTCACACCCATTCCCCAAGGCGCCTGATATAGAAGGTTTTCAGGCTCTGGGCCAGCAGACAGTACACCGCCATCAGGATAACCAGCCACAGAGCGAATCCGGGAACCATGACCGGAAGGTCGAAGAGCCCCGCGACGGCGGTAAAACCGATCAGCAGCGTCGCCGCCACCACCAGCGCGGAGGACAGCGTCAGCTGCCTTGACGCGCGGTCCTGCAGGAGGGGGATCTTCGGCGTGCGGATGGTGTGGATGACGACGGTCTGGGATATCACGCCGAACATGAACCAGCCGCACTGAAAATACCCCGCCGTCTCGCTGCTGTTGAATTTGAACACATGCCACAAAACCAGGAAGCACATCACGTCCAGCACCGTGGAGAGCAGGCCGAAATACACCATGAATTTTTTGATGCCGGGGATGTCCCATTTCTTGGGCAGTCGGATGTATTCGTCCTCCACATGGTCAAAGGGCATGCCCAGCTGGGCGAAATCGTTCAGGATGTTCTGCACCAGGATGTGCAGCGGCAGAAGCGGCAGGAAGGGCAGGAAGATGCTGGCGATCAGCACCGAGAACATGTTTCCGAAATTGCCGCTGACGGACATCTTCAGGTATTTGGACATGTTCGCAAAGGTCCTGCGTCCCTCGATGACGCCCTCGTCCAGCACGTTCAGGTCCTTTTCCAGAAGGATGATGTCCGCGACCTCCTTGGCGATGTCCACCGCCGTATCCACTGATATGCCGACGTCCGCCTGCTTAAGCGGCAGGCTGTCGTTGATTCCGTCGCCCATGTAGCCCACGATGTGGCCGTTCGACTGCAGCGCCTTCACCACCCGCTGTTTCTGGTAGGGCGACAGCCTGGAGAAGATATGGCATTTTTCGCAGGCTTCCTTCAGCGCCGCGTCGTCCATCGCCTCCACCCCGGCGCCGGTGAGCGTATAGTCCGTGGGGATGCCCAGCCGCCCGCAGATGCTGACGGCCACGCCCTCCGAATCCCCCGTGAGCACCACCGTGCGCACGCCGTTGCGCTTCAGGGCGGCGATGGCGGGCTCCGCCGAGGGCTTGGGCGGGTCAAGGAAGCCCACGAAGCCGATCAGCACCATGTCGCTTTCGTCCTGCACCCCGAAGGTCTCCACCCCGTGCACGTTGTTTTTCTGGGCGACGGCGATCACGCGGATGCCCTCCAGGTTGTTCTCCCCGGCCAGCTTCCGGGCGCTTTGGACGAGCTCCGGCGTAATGGGCTTTACCTCTCCGTCGATCTCGATATAGCCGCAGATGGAAAGCACCTCTTCCACCGCGCCTTTGGTGATCAGCTGCCTCTTTCCCTCCCTGTCCCGCAGCACGACGCTCATGCGGCGGCGGCTGAAATCGAAGGGGATCTCGTCCTCCCGGACGTATGCCTCCTTCAGGTAGGAAAGTTCTTCCTTTTCCGCGCGGTTGATGATGGCCGCGTCCATCAGGTTTTTGAGGCCCATCTGGAAATAGCTGTTCAGAAAGGCGTGCCGCAGGATGCGCTTGTCCTCGCGTCCCTTTACGTCCATGTATTTTTCCAGCACGATCTCATCCTGCGTCAGGGTGCCGGTCTTGTCCGTGCACAGCACGTCCATCTCCCCGAAGGTCTGTATGGAGCCCAGGCGCTTGACGATGGTCTGCTTCCTGGACATGTTCACGGCGCCCTTGGCCAGGGACGACATCATGATCACCGGAAGCATTTCCGGCATGATGCCCACGGCGATGGTGACGCCGAACATCAGCGATTCAAGCCAGTTTCCCTTGGTGATAAAGTTGGCGATAAAGATAATGGGCACCGTGATCGCCATGAACCGGATCAGGAGCCTGCTGACGGAATTGACGTTCTGCTCGTAGCTGCTTTTGTCACGGAATGTGTTCAGGCTTTTCGCCATGCTGCCGAAATAGGTCCGGTTGCCGGTGGCGAGGATCACGGCCGCCGCACTGCCGGAAACGATGTTGCTTCCCATAAAGCCGATGTTGTCCAGCTCGGCGATCGCCGTGCCTTCGCTGTCGATCCCCGCGAATTTCTCCACCGGGCTGCTCTCGCCCGTCAGCTGGGACTGGTCGATGAACAGGTCCTTTGTCCTGATGAAGCGCACGTCCCCGGGAATCATGTCGCCCGAGGCCAGCTTCACGATGTCGCCGGGCACGGCCTCCCCGATGTCGATTTCCGTTTCGATGCCGTTGCGGATGACGTCGATCCTGTTGCTGATCATCTTCTGCAGCTTTTTCGCCGCGCCGTTGGACTTTTCTTCCTGGACGAAGGAGATCACGCCGGAAACGGCGATGACGAACACCAGCATCAGGAACGTCGCCCAGCTGGGATCCTCCGCGACGACGACGTCCGTAACCAGTGTGACCCCGGCCACGGCGAGCAGAACGATGTTGAACGGGTTGATAACGGCCTCCCTCACCCGCTTGAAAAGGCTGTTCTCATTGCCCGCGTCGATAATATTCCTGCCGTGTTCCTCCAGGCGCTCGCTTGCCTCCACCGGGTTTAAGCCGTCCTCGCAGGTAGAGAACTGCCGGAAGATTTCCTCCTCCGTCTGCCTTGCGTACCCGATCAGCTGCCGCTCCACGTCGTTTTGCTGCTGCGCGGTCTTTTTATCCGTTTTTTTCGCCATTTTCATACTTCCCTTCCGGGTTTTTTTCCGATGTTCCGTTATCAGGGCGCGCTTTTCGGGCCGTTTCCCTCTCCGCTCTTCCCATAACGGAGCCGGGTCGGATAAAAGGCGGCCCCGGAAAAGGCGGGGAAAGCCTTCACTCGGTCAGGCGGAACCGGTCGACGGCCAGCTTCCCCGTCATGCGCAGGGTGATTTCATGCTCCCCGGGGTCGTTTATAAGGGAGACCTCTTTTTCGGCCATCTCGGGAAGCGCCTCGTCAAGACGCAGACACCCGGCCGTCTTTCCGTCCGAAAGGATTTCGATTCGGGCCCCCTTTTCACCCCGCAGGCGCAGCGTCATGCGCATGTTTTTCTTCATGCCGTACACGTGGGGATAGCGGGCGTTATGGGTGCCCTCGTCCTGGGCGACGGCAAAGCCCTCGTGCTTCCCGTCCCGCTTCAGTTCGATCTTGCGGACATAAGGCGCGTCGATCTCCATGTACCATTCCGCCTGAATCCGGTCCCAGGCCGCGTTGTACTGGCCCACGCCGTACTGCCTGATCTCCTCGTCGAACATCAGCGTGCCGTCGTCGCACACATGCAGGTACATCAGCCAGCTCTGCCGGAAGGACCAGCTTTCCGTTCCGCAGCTGACGGCGTAGAACCACTGGCCCTTCCATTCCGTAAAGGAGCCGTGGTCGATGAACGCCCGCCCGTCGGGATAATGGGGAATATCCGCGCCGATGTTCCCCCGGAAAATATAGGGTCCCAGCCGGCTGTCGGATACGGCGTAACGCCCCGCCCAGTACAGGTACCACCTGTCGCCGTATCGGAACGCCTCGGCCTGGTCGGACCTGAGGACGCCCAGCAGCTCCTCTCTGGTGTTTTCGTCCGGGTATACCGGCACCTTGCGGGCGCTGCCAGGCACCACCTCGGTCATGTTTTCCTTCAATTGCATGGCCCAGTAGTGATCCGTCCAGTCGCTTCCGAACACGATCCATGCCCTTTTGTCCTGATCGTCCGGCAATATCACGTCGGGGTCGTAGGAATTGGTGGGCGTAATGCCCTTCGGCAGGATGGGCGTTTTCCCCCTGGAGTCCTTAAACGGCCCGTCCGGCCGGTCGCTGACGGCGACGCCGGTGGATTCCCCGCCGTGGGAATAATAAAGATAATACTTCCCGTCCCACGGGCTGCGCACCGCGTCGCAGGCCCAGCAGTCGGTGGAATCGGCGGGAAGATAGGTATCCTTCCGGTCCAGGGATTTCCTGCACTCCCAATGGACCAGGTCCTCGCTGAACAGAACATACCAGTCCCGCATGATAAACCTGTCCCGGCCCTCGTCGTGGCCCACGTACACATACATGTTTTCCTTCCCCGTGTCCGGGTTCACGAAGATCTTGATATGCGGGTCCGGAAACATGTTGTCCGAAACCCCCGCGGGCGACAGCGGATTTCCCCGCCGGGATCCGTTTTCTTTTTGATCCATGGTTATCCCTCCGTAATCGGTCGTCGGGAAGAACAGAAAAAACCGGAGGCTTTTCCCCCGGAACGGGACATCGGCATACGAAACACCGCGGCCTTAACGGTTATTGACAGGGAAAAAGCCGGCATGTACAATCATAGCAAATAAGAAATCCGTTGTAAAGGTCCGCCTGTCAGCCGTTGCGGGAGCCCCGCGTCCGAATCGCATCCGCCGCAAAAAACGGGAAAGGACCTTTCGGGGAGGAGTTCATGACGAAAAAAGTCAAAACGGCCGTGGTGGGCTGCGGCATGATCAGCAATATTTACATCAAAAACCTGAAAAACCTGTTCTCCGTCATCGATCTTGCCGCCGTTGCGGATATCAACCGTTCGGTAGCGGAAGAAAAGGCCGCCGCGTACGGCGTCGACCGGGTGATGACCGTCGACGAGGTCGCCGCCTCCCCCGACATTGAGCTGGCGGTCAACTTGACCCCAGCCTTTGCGCATTACGGCGTCATCAAAAAAATGCTGGAGGCCGGCAAGCATGTCTGGACCGAAAAGGTGATGGCGGCGGACCTGGAGGAAGCAAGGGAGCTGTGCGCCCTGGCGGACCGGAAGGGGCTGTACCTCGGCGTCGCGCCGGATACCGTTCTGGGGGCCGGTATCCAGACCGCTCGCCGCGCTCTGGATACCGGGATGATCGGCGATGTTACCTCGGGGCTTGCCGTCATCAACCGCGACCAGTCCCTGAACGCCGAAGTGTTCACATTTCTTCGGGGCCGGGGCGGATCGCTCCCCTACGACGTGGGCGTTTACTATATCGGCGCGCTTTTGTGCCTTCTGGGGCCCGTCAGGTCCGTCAAAGCCTTCGGGACGCCCGCGCCCGTGCATGAGCCCCGGTTTCTTTTCCGCAACGCCGGGGAAAAGCCCTGGCAAATCCCCGGCAGCAGCGTGCTGTCCGCGTCCCTGCGCTTTGAATGCGGCGCGCTGGTGAGCGTGCTCTTTGACGGCAGCACCGTCAACGCCTCCCGGCACGCTCTGACGCTGTTCGGCACCCGGGGTGTGCTCGAAGTGGGGGATCCCGATACCTTCGGCGGACAGAACACGCTGATTTATGCCGATCAAAAGGAATGCGTCCTGCCCTTTACCCACGGTTATGACGGCAAAAACACTTTGGATCCCACTCCCTTCGACTATTACGGCCACCGGGGCGTCGGCGCGGCGGAAATGGCCTATGCCATCCGGCGGGGGCGGCCGAACCGGTGCGGAAAGGAATACGGCCTGCATTGCCTGGAGGTGCTGGAGGGCATGGAAAGGTCCGCGTCGACGGGCGAAACGGCGGAACTGGACACGCGGTTTGTCATGAAGCCCCTGGCGCCGGGGTATTACAGCGGCTTCATGGGCGGATCCGCCCGCGCCGACGCCGAGTTTTCCCTGATGGAGTGATTCCGGGTGTCCCGCCACGGCGGATAAGTCCCTTTCCGGCGCGGCCGGACAGGCGGGCTTCCCTCCGGACGGCAGGGGCCGCGGCGGATTGTGTTTCCGCCGCGGCCCGGGAACGCCGTGATATTTCCGTTTTCGCCGGGGAAATCAATTCGCCGGCACAAATTCCATATCGCTCAGGAACTTCACCGCCATCTCAATCTCGTGGTCGGTCAGCCCCCCGGCGGAATCCTTGAGCAGCACGAATTCGATGGAATAGCCCTTGTAGACGGTAAAGAAGTCCACATACTCCACGCCGTCCGCGACTTCCTTCACCATCATCAGCTTGGTGCCGTAAGCGGTCTCGGTGTAGGTGATCTCCACATTGTCCTCGGCCCTGAAGCTTTCCTCGATCATGGCGAGGGTGCCCTCGTCCAGGTCGTTCAGCCGCTCCACGTCCGCCATCGTCTCGTCGAACGCCACGGACAGGATCATGTAGGGCTTGCTTTTGTCTTCGGAACTGACGGAGACAACCAGCATCCCGTTGCCTTCGCTGTCGATGGCCTCAATCCGATAGCCGTCGGGCACGTCGCCTTCGATGGCGAACATGCCGTCAAGGGTTCCCAGCGTCTTCTTTTCCCCGGCCAGGGAGGCGGCGCAGCAAAGCGTCAGCGCCGCGCACAGTGTGATCGCAAGCAGTTTCTTCATTCATTTATCCCTTCCTTTATTATCGGTATTCCGCGGCCTCGGCCGCTTTTTTATTTGTTTCCTTTCACCGCGGGGCTCATCTGCGCACCACGTACTGGCGGCTGATAAAGCCGATCATCCCGGTGACCGGGTCCTGCACCTGGTACCAGTTCCTCAGTTCGGCCAGCACCGTCAGCTCCTTGCCCTGGGGGCAGGAGGAAATGCGTTCGGCTTCGGTGGAGGGGGCCCAGCGCAGGTTCACCCAGCCGGAAGCGCGGGCGGGACGGGCCGCCACGGTGAAGGGGACGGACACAACTCTGGCGGTGCGGAATTCGGCGTTCATGTCGTTGAGCACCTTCGCGGCGTCCGTCGTGCCGGGAACCGGCGCGGGGGCGGGGGTCACGGACTTGGGGGCGGGCTTTGAGGACACCAGGAAGCGGGTCTGCACATAGGCGACATTGCCGTTGGCCGGCGCGTTGTAGTCGATGCAGGCCCAGCCGTTGGCGTTTGTCATGCGGACGCTGACGGCGGCGCCGTATTCCAGGCGGCCCAGCAGGTTGTTGCCCACGGAGGGATCGCTGCGTACGTTCAGGGTTTTGCCGTCGTCGGTATACACATACATGATCCATTCCGCCCGGGCAAAAGACGGCGCCAGCATAACCGCGATGGCCGCGGCCAGCAGCAGGGAAACGATTCGTCTGGTCATTGATGATCCTCCTTTTCCATCTCCGGGGCCTCCGCCCCGGACAGCGATAAAAGAATCCGTACGGGAACGGTCCGGACGCGGCCCGCCGGCCGTTTTTCCGCTCCCGCCCGGAAAGATTATACCACACATTATTCCGTTCCGCTTAAGGTCGGAGCCGGTCCGGCTTTATTTTACATATGTATCGGCGATCCGCTCCGGCTCCGGGAAAGCGCCGAAAAAGGGCGCCGCCCGTCGGGCCGGCCGTGATCATCCGTTTACCCCCCCCCCCGTGAACGGCGGCGGAAGTGTAAATTTGTCTTCATTTTGTTCCCATTTCTTGCTTTATTTGCCCCGGCATGATAAAATTCATGGACAACGGAGCGATTAAGGCGCTCCGGAAACAGAAACAAGATACAGGAGGAAGAACCGATGAAAAAACGCATTCTGTCGCTGGCGCTCATTGCCGTTCTGGCATTGCTGCTCATTCCTTCCGCGCATGCTTCATGGACCATGTACGTAAGCCCCGCCAAGGGCACCACGGTGAATCTCCGCTCCACCCCGCAGATTGTCAAGGGCGATAAAAACCTGATCACAAAGATCGCCTACGGCTCGCCTGTGACGGTCAAGTACATTTCCAACGGCTGGGCCTGCATCGATTACGGCGTCGGTTCGCACGACGAGGGATTCATGATGGCCAAGTATCTGACCTACGATTACGTTCCCCCCACGGCCGCGAACATGCGCGTAAACGGCAAAAATGCCGACACATCCGGCTCGAAACCCGCCTCCTCCTCCACCTCCGGCTCCGGCTCCGCCGACCTGGGCACCCGTTTCTCGCGGATGAACGAACAGTTCCGCACCTTCCGCAAGGTTTCCAATTCCTTCATTGTTTATGTCAGGCCCGAGCGCGCTACCGGATGGGTCAATTTCCGTTACGCTCCCGATGAGAAGGCCGAGCTGATCCGTCAGGTGCGCCTGAACGAACAGCTCCTCGTGATCGGCGAAACTTCCCGCTGGTATCAGGTGCAGGATCCGAGTACCGGCATCATCGGCTACATCAGCCGCTCCTATGTGTCCACCTACCAGAACTGACGGACGTTCATCCGAAAATAACAGGAGGTAACCGATCATGAAAAAACTGTTTGCTATTCTTCTTTCCCTGGCGCTGGCGCTGGGCTGCTGCGCGGCGCTGGCCGAAGCCCCCGCCAAAACCGAACTCGGCACCATCAACCTGAACGGCGCTTTTAAGCTGCAGTGCAATCTGCCCGAGGATTACGAGATCAAAATCGCGTCCAAGGACGATGAAGGCCTGATCGCCGTTGTCGAAACCGAAGACGCGGCCAGGCCCATGATGTTCCTGGCGATCGAATTTGACGAGATGTATTCCGACGTGAAGCGCATGAACGATATGACCGAAGACCAGCTTCAGGAAATCATCGACACCTTCACCGACGACGGCGACGAAATCAACGTAACCTATGCGGAAACCTCCCACGGGACGAAGCTGATGATCGTGAAGGAAGCGATTGACAGCGTGGATTTCGTTTCGATCATTACCGTTTACGAAGGCTACATGATCGAATTCGACATGCTGTCCGGCCCCGAGGCTGAAGAAGGCCTCACCGAAGCGCAGATCCAGATGTGCATCGATTTCCTCAGCGACCTGGACTTCATCCCGGAAGAGGAGTAACAAATCAGCCGAACTGCTTCTGAGCGGAGCATTCGGCGCATGACAGCGGACTTTTGACAGTCAGCGGCGGACAGCGGACGGTCCCGGTTAACGAGACAAAATCCCGCTGCCCGCTGTTTTTCATCACCGGAGGACGGAACCGGTCTCTTTATTCACAAACCCGGCATGAGGGATCGGCGCTCTTTGGTCACAAAGAGCGGTTTCCCCCCGGTTCCGTAAGCGATTGCACCTCAGCCGTTAAGCGGACTTGTATTCCCCTCGGAACTATGATACGATAGAACGCGGAAACAGACGAAAGAAAGACCCGCAAAAAAACGACGGCGCCGTTCCGCCGTCCGCCCGATTATTCTGTTTTCACGTTTTTTCCGCCGTCTTCGATCCTTCCGCGGCGTGATCGTTCAGCCGCGCTTCATCGTTTCCTCCGGGGATCATAAAACATTCGGGTCCCTGACCGGGGCGCTGTTTTTGAGGGCATGACGGTTTTCAGTCCTCCGGCTGTCCGGTTTCCGGCAGAAGGCCCGGCACCGGATAACGCAGGCAGGACAGCTGGGAAACAATCTTTTCCGCCGTCGCGGGCTTCATCACATACCCGCTGGCATTCAGTTCCCACGCGGCCCCCGCGTATTCCGGACGGTCGGTGACAAAAATGATATTGATCTTCGGATAAATCTCCATCAGTCCGCGGGCCAGGTCGATGCCGCTGCGGTTCCTGCCCAGCTCGGTTTCCGTGAAGGCGACGCACACGCGGTTGGATTTTGCGAAAAGCAGCGCTTCATCCGGTCTGCGAAAGCCCCAGATCTGTTCATCCGGGAGCGTTTCCGTCAGCTGACGCACAAAATTCTTCAGGATGACCGGGTCCCTGTCCACGATGATGATATGTCTTTCATCCTCCGCGGTTTTTTCGATGCGGTGCTGCGCCTCAAGCAGCACCATGACCTCCACGTTCAGCGCCCCGGCCAGGCGCTGTATGGTATACGCGTCCGGCGTCCGTTTCCCGTTCTCCCAGTTTCCCACCGCTTTCCTGGTGACAAACATCAGGTCGGCCAATTGCTGCTGGGAAAGGTTTTTGAACGTCCGAAGTTCCCTGATTTTTTTGCCCAGTTGCTCTGCCGGGGTCATGCCTTCGCTTCCTTTTCTCAATCGTTCCGTACGACGCATTGCCAGCTTTATATTATACAAAATCCATTAACGGAAAGAAATCGGATGTGACAGGATTCGCACCTTCGGAGCGAACGCGGGCCATGGAGGATACACATGATCGACACTGCCGCCTTTGGAAACAGAATTCGTACGCTGCGGATGGAGCACGGGCTTTCCCAGCAGCAGCTGGCGGATAAAATGTATGTTACCAGGTATACCGTGATGCGCTGGGAATCCGGCGAGCATGTGCCGGATATCACGGTGCTTTCGCGTCTGGCGGAGTTTCTGGAGGTGGAAACCTATGAACTGCTGGACACGATGAACAGCGCGGACGCCCCGCCCGTCATGATTGTGGTGGACGATGAAATGGTGATCCTGCGGGGATTCGTGCACATCCTGGAGGACACGCTGCCGAACACCGAGGTGTACGGCTTCCAGAACGCGAAGGAAGCCCTGAGTTTCGCGAAAAGCAACCGGATCGACGTGGCTTTTCTGGATATCGAGCTGACCGGGGAAAGCGGTTTGTCTTTGGGAAAAGAACTGTCCGAACACAATCCGCGCATCAATATCATCTTCCTGACCGGGCATTCCGAATACGCGATGGAGGCCCTTGAGATGCACGTCAGCGGGTATCTGATGAAACCCCTGACCCCGCGGAAAATCATGAACGAGATCGCCCATTTGCGTTTTCCCGTCAATTCACTCCGATCCCTTTCAGGTGAAAAGCATGAAAGCGAAACGATCTCGTAATCTGTCGCCCGCCGGCCGGGGGCTCGTCTTCCTGGCGCTGATCTGCCTGCTGCTGGTGGTACTGATCCATCTTAACCCGGGGCTTGTCCGCTATGCCTACGCCCCGTACGCCTACTGGATCATCCAGCCGGAGGAAATAACGGAGGAAACCGTTGACGGTTTCGCCGGCGTCAGGCGCACCTTCACCTTCACCATACCGGAAGGGAACCCCACCAGGATCGGCGCGCGGCTCAGCTTCTATCTGCGCCATACCGGCGCGCGGGTCGAGATCGAGGATTCCAGTCTGATCTACGATTCCTCCGAAAGCGCGGAGCCCCATATCGGCAGAACCCCGGGAAATTATTGGATTACCGTGCCGATACGTGATAATTACGCCGGGAAAAAGGTGCGCATTGTCCTGACGCCGCTCTTTGAAAACGTGCGGAACGAAACGCCGGATTTTTATCTGATCGGCCATGAACAGCTCCTGACGATGATCCTGATTCCCCGGGAAGCGCCGATGCTCATCCTGTGCGCCGTGCCGCTGCTGGCCGGACTGTTCCTGTGCGTCCTCGCTTTCGTGCTGCCCCTTGAACACGCGGACAGGCGGAATATCCTGCTCCTCGGAACCCTGGCGATCGCCGCCGCGCTGTGGAAGTCCAGCGGGCTGTCCTCCGTTGCCCTGGCGCTGGATATGTACGGGCTGCACAAGGAAATCTGGTATCTGGGCGCGGTCATGTATATGCTGACGCTTACGCTGTCCCTCAGGTATCTGATTATCCTGCTCGGCGACAAAGCCGGCCGAAAGGAAAACGCCTGCTTTTTCCTGGCCCTGGCGGCCGATACCGTTATCCTCGCTCTTCAGTACCTGAACCTCCTCGAGCTCCACGAAACGCTGATTTTTCTCGGCTTCCTGATGGCCGTGCTGCACGCCGCGGCCCTCTTCTCACGAAAACCGTCCCGTCCGGAATTGCTGTGGTGCCTTCTGTTTTTCTTCTCGATGATCCTGGATATGGCGGTGCTCTCGCTGACCGGTTCCATGAATAACGCGCCGTTTTTCATCACCTGGGTCACGGTCAACCTGCTTATTCAGGGCTTCGGCTTCGTACGCGGGGCCCTGCGAAAGGAAAGGATCCTGCGCGAAAGGGAAACGGAACTGAAGGACGCGAAAGTCCGGGCCATGATGCAGCAGATCCGGCCTCACTTTATTTACAACACGCTGACCTCGATCTATGTTCTCTGCCGGGACGATCCGCGGCAGGCGATGCAGGTGGTGGAAAGCTTTACCGCTTATCTGCAGGCCAATTTCACGGCCATCGCCGCCACAAAGCCCATTGTCTTTTCGGACGAGCTTCGGCATACGCAGGCCTATCTGGCCGTGGAGGCCATGCGGTACGGCGACAAACTGAAGGTGGAATATGATCTCAGGCACACCGCGTTCCGTCTGCCCGCGCTGACGCTCCAGCCCATTGTGGAGAACGCCGTAAAGCACGGGATCGGGAGCGGACGCATGACGGAAGAGCACATCGTTATCAGAAGCAGCTGCCAAAACGGCACCGCTTTCCTCACGGTCGAGGACGACGGCCCGGGCTTTGATCCCGATGCCCGGCCGGGGGACGCTCACATCGGAACGGAGAACGTGCGGCAGCGTCTGGCGCTGATGTGCGGCGGCGCAATGACGCTTGAAAGCAGCCCGGAAAAGGGCACCGTGATCCGGATGGTCATCCCGCAGAATGACCAGTTATTAAATCAGAAAGAGGACACGCCATGAAATACTCTCTGTTTTTCGGGGAAACGGAAAAGCGGATCCTGGAGGCCAAAACACCGAAGGAAGTCATGCAGATTGCCTGGCAGGCCGGCATTCTGCTGCCGAAGAAGGCGGTTATCGAACTGTTCCGCGAGGTAAAAAAGGTTCGGCAGCAGGCAAACCGGGAGCTTCTGGACGAAAAAGCCCTGGAAACCGTAACCGGCGGAGCAAACGCCCTTCAGGAAATCTTTTGCCGCTGCGGTCTGCACGACCCCGGAAGAGGCCCGGCGGACGGCGGTCTTTGCGTCTGCGCCCGCTGCGGACAGACCTTCCGGATCGTTCCCCATCCGAAGCAGGCGGAATAGCCGCCCGGACCGGCCCTTCGGCCGGCCTTGTCTCATAACGGCCGCGTGGCGGCGGTTCCTCTGAAACCGCCGTATAATATCCGGGCCGCCGCGCAATTCGCCCCGCATAAAACACGGCCCGAAGCAAGGGACGGCACAAAGTGTTCCCTCCCTTGTTTTTTGATATCCGCTGTTGTATGATCATTGTGCGGCCGAAAAACAAACGCTTAAAACCGGCCGGAAATCAAGAGAAAGCAAGGAGATAAAAAAATGAAAAAGATGATTTCCCTCGCATTGGCGCTTTTGCTTGCGCTGCTCGCGCTGACTCCCTCCCTTGCGGAGGACGCGGCTGCCGAAGACCCGGACTTTGCCGGAATCTGGACAGACGAAAATTTCGACAGAATGGTCCTTACGATCCTGCCCTCCGAGGTCTGCTGGTCCGATGAGCGGATGGGCGAAGAGGCGAGCGCGCGGAAGTATGTGATCCAGATGGTCTGGCCGTCTTCCGACAGTGAGGAAAGCGTTTACAACATCCTGGCGGAACTGGACGAGAGCGGCACGAAGCTCACCTATGAAGGCGGCCTGTTCGCGGAGTTCGTCTATGACGACAACGGCGACGTGAACGAGGAAGAAACCTGCCTGGTCGAGGACAACGGCACCGGTTTCTTCTCCATGAATGAAGACGGCAACCTCTTCTGGCACGATTCCTACCTGACGGACGCCGACAACATGACGCTGACGCGGAACGTTGCGGAAGCTCCTTCCCCCGAGGAACTCCTGGAATCCTATTACAAAAAGGTCATCGGTCTGGAGACGGACACCGCCGGCGCTTCCCTGAAGCTGGCGCAGACCGTTCAGGAAATCTTCCAGTTCTGCATGGCCCATCCCTTCTGGTGCATGGACGGCGTGGAATTCGGCACGAATCTGGCGGCCGCGCAGCTGATGCTGACCGAGGAAGAAAAGGCCGCCTTTGACCGGAACCGCGGCGTGGTGAACCAGGAAATCGCCAGGCTCCTGATGGAAGACGAGGAAGCCGGCAGCATCTATTCCGACGCGGGGATCGAAAAACAGGTCGAAACCCTTCGGAACACCATGGAAATCCGTTTCTCCGCGGAAGTATTCCTCTACGCGGTGGAAACCCTGAACGAAGAGCCCTGAACCTTCCCCGGGCGGGATTTTTAAAGGATCCCGTCCCGGCGCACAGAGCGAAACAAAAAAGACACAGCCCCGGGAGCCCGTCAGGGTTCCCGGGGCTTCATCAATCGGCGAAATCCCGAACGCGGCGCCGCAAAAAGGCTTTTTGCCTTTTTAAACAGGATCAGTATGACCCGTTTCACGGCCGGAACTGTTTCCGGACAAAAAAAAGGCCCGACCGCGTCGGGATTACATCTGAAATAAAAAAGCGGGTGATGGGAATCGAACCCACGTGACCAGCTTGGAAGGCTGGAGCTCTACCATTGAGCTACACCCGCGAATGGAGCGGTAGACGAGGCTCGGACTCGCGACCTCCACCTTGGCAAGGTGGCGCTCTACCAACTGAGCTACTACCGCAAAAGGGGTTGGGGTGTATGCGGACGAAGAGACTTGAACTCTTACGCCTGTCGGCACCGGAACCTAAATCCGGCGCGTCTGCCATTCCGCCACGCCCGCATGGACCTCGGAAGGTCAGCCAAATGGTGACCCATCGGAGATTCGAACTCCGGACACCTTGATTAAAAGTCAAGTGCTCTGCCAACTGAGCTAATGGGTCGAAATGGCTGGGGTGGCAGGGGTCGAACCTGCGTATCAGGGAGTCAAAGTCCCTTGCCTTGCCGCTTGGCTACACCCCAACGCGGCTGACCCCGCAGCAGGAAAAAAGGGTGGGAGGTGGGGCTCGAACCCACGATTTCCAGAGCCACAATCTGGCGCTCTAGCCACTGAACTACACCCACCATCAAACAACCGATCTGGCGCGCCTGAAGGGATTCGAACCCCTGACCCACGGCTTAGAAGGCCGTTGCTCTATCCAACTGAGCTACAGGCGCATACCCGAACCTGTCGGCCAGGCTGACCAAATGGTCCTGCTGACAAGCAAGAATTATATATGATTTTAAGCCTCTTGTCAAGCATATTTTTTGCCTTATGGTATCTGTTCAGTCCTACGGACAGAACAGATACCGCGGGGGGTACCCGTACCCCCCGCGAACCCCCCGGGCGAAGAACGGAGTCCGGGGAAGGGAAACC